>CAIQQO010000076.1 GCA_903873965.1 uncultured bacterium | reverse complement strand
GCGATCGTTTCGAAAACACTGGCGATTTGGCGAGCTGTTGTCATGGCTTAACCCCGAATCAAGGCGATGAGCGCGCTCAGGTCGGCGCGTGGGCAAAACGCCTGCGTGCGCGCTTTCAAGTCTTTCACAGCGATAACGCCTTTCTCTGCCTCATCCGGCCCGACGATGGCCGCGAAGCGCACACCGGTGGCATCGGCATATTTCAGTTGCTTGTCTAATTTGAGGGCTTCGGGATACCACTCGGCGCGCAATCCGGCGGCGCGCAATTCCTGCGACAGCTTGAGCGCTTCGGGCAACATGGCCTCGTTGAAATTGGTCACCAGTATTTCGGCGGGCGAGGTGCGGAATGTCGGCGTCTTGCCGAATTTCTGCGCGACGAGTGCGATGACCATATCGCCCATGGCGAAACCGACTCCCGGAATGCGATCGCCGCCGACATCGCTGAGCAGGTTATCGTAGCGCCCACCGCCGAAGATGGCGCGGAACTCGCCATCACGGTCGCGTGCTTCCATCACGGTGCCGGTGTAATAGTCCAGCCCGCGTACGACGGTTGGCTCGTACTCCAGATAATCGGCAATCCCGAGCAGACGTGCGGCCTCGAAGAATGCCACGGTCTCCGGCGACTTGCGCCAGAGTTCACGGTCGCCAAGCAGTGTCTTGATGCCTTCCAGTTGCTCCGGGCTGATGCTAAGGTCGCCGGCATACTTATCCCATGCCTCGGGTGTCATCTTGTCGCGCCGGTCAATCAAGCGGAAGACATCCTTCTTCTTGTCGCCCAGCCCGAGTGCTGTTACTTCGGCGTCCATAAGGCGGCGGTTGTTGAATTGAATCTTGACTTCACCCGGCGTCAGCCCGATCAACCCGAAGAAGGTTGCGCCGACAGCAGCCAGTTCGGCATCGGCGGTCGGGCTATCGACGCCGAGCAGGTCGACGTTCCACTGGAAGAACTCGCGCGAACGGCCTTTTTGCGGGCGCTCGTAACGCCAGAACGGGCCGAAGCTCCACCAGCGGATGGGGCGGGGTAACTGACCCTGCCGCGCTGCGACCATGCGCGCCAGCGACGGTGTCAATTCAGGGCGCAGGGTGATCAGATCACCGCCGCGATCCGGGAAGACGAAGGCTTGTTCCTTGACCAGTTCCTCGCCGGACTTGGCCGCGTACAGGTCGACTGTCTCGAGGAATGGCGCGTCCCACTCCTGATAACCGAACTGCTGTGATGCCGCGCGCATGTTGGCGTACAGCCAGTTGCGCAACGCCATTGTCTCGGGGTAAAACTCGCGCGCTCCTTTGACGGATTGTATTTTCGTTTTCATTTATGCTCCCAGTGTATCCCGTTTAGAACCAGATTTCGACCGGGCGATCATTTCGCCTGGCGCGTTCCGAACGCGAAAAATAAAACGGCGCAGGCTTGTGACCTGCGCCATGTGTGTCTTTCTCAACGACCAGCGCGCCTAGTCCAAGCCCGAACGCCTGCCAGGATGGTGATGCAAATGTATTGCGCCAGTCACGTAAATCATGAGCTACATTTTAACCTGATTGAAGAAAATGTCGGGCAACTTGTTGTGATTATTCAATGGCTTGCCGGAACACTTCCGAAATATCGAGAGTGTTCTGACGAAGCGGCATTATCATTAGCGCATGGAATTTCACATTGCCCGCGAGGTTCGTGATCGCTATCAGTTCGATGATGCCTTGTTCGGCCTGAGCGGCAACGTCGTTTTTGCCAATTTCCATGCTGCGCGTCTTTTTGCACAAAAGATGAATCAGAAGCGCGACCTGGTCAATTATCCCGAAAAAGCTGTTAAGGCAGCCAACATCAATGCGATGGGGCTGATCGACGAGATTCTGCATCAGGTTGTGGCGTTGTATCGCCACCAGCGCAATCCGCAGGTGATGGGAATGGCGTTGCACTGGCTCGACACCAAGATCGGCGCCACCGCGGTTGACAGGGCGGTTCGTCTTTTCGCCGACAGTTTCCCGACTGTAGCGGCTTATCGCAAAGACTTGTCATTGGACGCGTATTTGAAAGGCGAAACGGAGGGTGTGCCAAATCGGCAAGTAGTGCTCGAAGAGATGATGATGCTCTGGCTTGCCAATCTCAACCCGGCATTCTCGCCCTATCGCGAGTTGTTTGATGACACGCGGATGGAACAGGAAGCTGCGTATAGCAGCCTGATGGTTGAACTGCGTAATTTCTTTGACACACAGCCGCCTTTTGGCCTTGAGAATCAGAATCTGATCGATATGTTGCGTGCGCCGGCATTGTTGCACCCGCATTCGCTGCTCGATCAGTTGCAGTTCATCTCCACCAAGTGGCAGCCGGTGCTGGGTCAACTGGGTCAGTTGCTCTACCGCATCCTGACCAGTGCTGACTTCATCAAAGAAGAAGCGAAAGTCGGCTTCATGGGTCCCGGCCCGTCGGTGACCCCCACCTATTCGCGCGAAGAACTTGCTGCGATGGGCATGGCCGACCCCTTTGGCAGCGTTGAATCCGAGCGCTACAGCCCCGATCGCGACTGGATGCCGCGACTGGTGTTGATTGCGAAGAACACCTATGTGTGGCTTGATCAGCTTTCGAAGAAATATCAACACGATATCACGCGGCTCGATCAGATTCCCGATGAGGAACTGGACGAACTTGCGGCGCGCGGTTTCACCGGCTTGTGGTTGATCGGCTTGTGGAAGCGCAGCCCGGCCTCGCAACGCATTAAGCAACTTACCGGCAATCCCGATGCGCTGCCGTCGGCGTACTCGCTGTATGACTATCACATTGGCGATGATCTGGGCGGCGAGGCGGCCAGCGATAACCTGCGCGAGCGCGCCATGCGCCGCGGCATCCGGATGGCCAGCGACATGGTGCCCAACCATATGGGCATCGATTCACCGTGGGTGGTTGAGCATCCTGAGTGGTTCCTCTCGGTGGACAACAGCCCTTATCCATCGTATACCTTCAGCGGAGAAAATCTGTCGAACGACGGGCGCGTTGGCGTCTACATTGAAGACCACTACTTCAACCGCAGCGATGCGGCGGTGGTGTTCAAGCGCGTGGATCAAAGCACGGGTGAGACACGTTATATCTACCATGGCAATGATGGGACGAGCATGCCATGGAATGACACGGCGCAGTTGAACTACCTGTTGCCCGAGGTGCGCGAGGCCGTCATCCAGACGATTCTGCATGTGGCAAGGCAGTTCCCGATCATCCGGTTTGACGCCGCCATGACGCTGGCCAAGCGCCACGTCCAACGCCTGTGGTTTCCTGAGCCGGGCAGCGGTGGAGCGATTCCATCACGCTCAGAGCACAGCATGACGCGCGAACAGTTCAACGCCATCATGCCTGACGAGTTCTGGCGCGAGGTCGTCGATCGCGCCGCCATTGAGGCTCCTGATACCTTGTTGCTGGCCGAGGCGTTCTGGCTGATGGAGGGTTATTTTGTGCGCACGCTGGGCATGCATCGCGTATACAACAGCGCCTTTATGAACATGCTGCGCGACGAAGAAAATGCCAAGTACCGCTCGCTGATTAAGAACACGCTGGAGTTTGATCCGCAGATTCTTAAGCGCTACGTTAGCTTTATGAATAATCCGGATGAGCGTACTGCAGCGGATCAGTTCGGGAAGGGCGATAAATATTTCGGGATTGCCACGCTGTTGTCAACGCTGCCCGGGTTGCCGATGTTCGGGCATGGTCAGGTCGAGGGTTTCTCGGAAAAGTATGGCATGGAATTTCGGCGCGCGCGCAAGGATGAGTCACCCGATACCTATCTGGTCGAACGCCATAACCGCGAGATTGCGCCGTTGCTGCACAAGCGTTATCTGTTCGCCGATGTTGAGCACTTTCAGTTGTACGACTTCTTCACGCCCGGCGGCACTGTGGATGAAGAGGTATATGCGTACTCAAACTGCCATGGAGACGAACGCGCGCTGATCATTTATCACAACAAGTTCGGCGACACGCGCGGGTGGGTGCGCCTGTCGGCTGCGACCGTGGTCAAGACGTCGGATGCAGGCGCGGATGCTGATCCTCGCGCCGCCCTGTCCACCTCTACGCTGGTGCAGAAGACGCTGGGCGAAGGGCTGGAGCTGCGCGCGGATGAGAACATCTTTACGCTGTTCCGCGACCACATCACTGGGTTGGAGTACATTCGCAGCAATCGCGCACTGCACACGCAGGGCATCTATGTGGAACTGAACGCCTACCAGCGTCATGTGTTCATTGACTTCCGCGAGGTCGAAGATGTCTCTGGGCGATTCGCGCGGCTGGCCGAGACATTGAATGGGCGCGGTGTGCCAAGCGTGGGCGAGGCGCTGGATCAGCTTCTGTTGCAACCGATCCAGCAACCTTTCCGCGAACTGGTCAGTGCCGGACATCTGGGCTGGCTGTTGAATGCGCCGACGGAAGACGTGCCCGTTGATCTGAAGCAATTGCTTGATGCGACCGAAGAGAAGTTGATTGCTCTGCTTGAGGCGGCGCGCAACTACGTGAATGGCAGCGGCGATGTCATGGCAATTGCCGCGGGGTTGCGCAGCGAACTCAGCCAGTTGCTCGTAGCGTCGCCCGCCGAGCCGCAGTTGGTTCTTGATGACGCTATGTCTCAGCAACCATCGCTTCAAATGCTGGAGATGGAACTGGAGCCTGTCGATACCGGTGAACGTGTGCATCCTGTAAACGTCGCGGAACGCCCGCTGGTGGTGGAGCATGATGATGCGCTGTTCCATCTTCCGGACGACATGCCCGCGCGTGCCGGAGCATTGGTGTGGGTCTTCGTCCATGCGTTGGGCAAGGTGAGTGGCGCTGCCGGATTTGACCAGCACAGTCGCTCGTGGATCGACGAGTGGCAATTGGGCAAGACTATTGTTGAAGCGATGCGCGATCTGGGGCAGGATAATGCTGGCGCGGCGATGACGTTGGCGATGGTTAAAGTGATGACCTCGCATCAGCAGTGGTATGAGTATCCTGCTGTTGTGGGCAATCACCCGCACGCGCTGCTAGAAACGTTGCTGACTGATCCCGACGTGCAGCAAGTGTTGCGTATCAATCGTTATCGTGATATTTTGTGGTTCAATAAAGAGAGCTACGAACAGCTTCTCGACCGGTTGATGTTGCTGGCTCACCTGGGGCACAACAGTGCAATACTGGATACTCAGCCTTCGCTGCAGGATGATCACCGTATCGTTGAGTCCCTGCATCAGGCCGAAGTGGGTTCCGACTATCAGGTGGACAAGTTGCTTGCCATGTCGGCACAGTCACCGGCGCGTTATGGCAGCGAATGATCATTCGTCATCTCGCGCTAACCAATGTGCGGCTATATGCCCGCCTGGAACTGGATTTGCCCGGCGGGCTCTCGATCATTCAGGGTGATAACGCGCAGGGCAAGACGTCGCTGCTCGAAGCGATCTACTACCTTGCCACATCGCATTCACCGCACGGCACATCGGATCGCCACGTCATTCGCTGGGGCGCGGAGGAAGAAGCGCCATACCCCTACGCCATCCTCAAGGCTGATTTGCAGCGCCGCGATGGGCTACACCTGCTGGAGATCGGCATCCAGCGTGCTGAGGGCAACCGCATGCGCAAGGAGATTCGCATCGATCACATCAACCGGCGCGGCATCGACTTGGTCGGACAACTGGCGGTCGTGCTGTTCCTGCCAGGCGATGTCGATCTGGTTTCAGGCGCGCCTGTGTTACGGCGTGATTACCTCGACGATGCGCTGTCGCAGGTCGACGCCGGCTATGTGCATTCGCTTGATCAATACAATCGAGCCTTGACGCAGCGCAATGCCCTGTTGCGTCAGGCGCAGGAACGCCGCATCGATCCTGATGAACTGGAAGTGTGGAACGACCAGATGGTTCCCGCCGGCGTGGACGTGGCGCTGAAGCGGCGTGAAGCTGTTGGCCAGTTGACTCGCATGGCGGCGCCGGTGCATCGCGAACTGAGCGGCAACCGCGAGTATCTGCAGATTGTCTACCAGCCCAACTTTGACCCTGCAGCGCCGCCGGCAGCCACGTACCAGATGGGATTGGACAACTCACGCCCTCCTGACGGGATGGATAGTGCCGACTTGCAGACGGCTTTCCGTGCTGCGTTGGCGGAACGGCAACGCGACGAGATGGCGCGCGGCATGACGCTGGTCGGGCCGCATCGTGACGACATGCGCTTTATCGCTAACGGCATCGACCTGGGCGAGTTTGGATCGCGCGGGCAGCAACGTACTGCCGTGCTGGCGCTCAAGCTGGCCGAGGTGAACTGGATGCGCGAACGGATCGGCGACGAGCCGGTGCTGCTGCTGGATGAAGTACTGGCTGAACTCGACCCGGGACGCCGCCAATCGTTGTTGACGCGCATCAGCGATTCACACCAGACGATTGTGACGACGACCGACATCAACCGCTTCGATCAGGACTTCGTGCGCAAGGCTGCCGTTTTTACTGTCAATGGTGGCATCGTGAAGCGAGAAACATAAATAATCTCCTTGCCCGCGCATGAACTGTTCTGTCGGCCACTTTTTAGCATTACTATTTGGTTTGATAAGGAAGGATCGACTACCATGCCAACTGTACATCACACGCTTTCAGGTGTCATCGTGCCCGTTATTACCCCGGTTGACGATCAAGACCGTGTGGATGAGATTACATTTCGCCGCGTCATCAGGCGGTTGATCAATGCCGGTGTGCATGGCTTGTTTGTCGGCGGGTCCGGCGGTGAAGGCCCGCTATTGGCGTCGCGCGAGTGGCAGCGGATGATCGAGATTGCTTACGATGAAAACAATGACGCAGTAGCCTTGCTGGGTGGCGTCGTGGACACTTCGACGCAGCGGGTGAAGGAGCGTATCGCGATCCTCGCGGACGTCGGTTACGGTTATTACGTTCTGACGCCGACGTTTTATATTCCGCTCAAGGTCAACGATGAATATTTGCGCCTGTTTTCCGAGTGCCACGATGCTGCGCCCGGCATGTCGCTGGTAGCGTATAACATCCCGCAGTTTACCAACTCGGAGATACCCATCGAGGTGGTAGTCGATCTCTGCCGGCGCGGGCTGATTACCTATTGCAAGGAGAGTTCAGCGAATCTGTCGTATTTCCAACGGTTGATCTCGGCCGGCGCACCGCATGGGCTTAAGGTGTTCATGGGAGACGAAGCCAATATGTCAGCCGGCTTGCGCGCAGGCGCGTGCGGCATCGTGCCGGGCAGCGCCAACGTGGAGCCATGGACGTTCATTCACCAGTTCGAAGCCGCACAGCGGCAGGACTGGGACGAAGTGGCGCGCCTGCAGGAGCGCATCATGCTGCTGCGCGCCAACCTCCCCCTGGCTGGGTCGAACTGGATTGCGGGCATTAAATACGGCGTTGCCAGTCTGGGCATCGGCACGGGTCGGCCCGTGTCGCCGTTGCAGCCCTTGTCGGACGAACAAAAGCGCAAGGTTGATGCGTTCTGCGCCGCCGAAGTGCGCAAGGGATAACAGTTAAGGCGCGCACGTTGCGAATGTGCTTTAACCGGCGTTCAGCCGGTTTTTCTGGATGCCAGACGCCGATTTCCAATCGGCGGCCCCCTCGCCGCACTGATGCGGGTTCACAGGTCGCACGTCATAATGACTCAACCTTCATCAACTGCGGCAAGAAAATCCTTGCCTACATTTGGAAAAACGCTCTAATCACTTGTGGCATAGGTTCGCCACTCGATTAAGGGTTCTGGCTGGGCAACGATTTTGAGCTGAGTCTTGCCATTTTCATGGACAAATGAACCCAGCAGTGTGGCAACCGTAGTGCGGTCATCAAAATGCACCCACTCGCAGCCTTCCATGTAGTTTTCACATACCTCGCGACCATTCACAAGCAGGTCAGTTGCCACGGCTTGTTCAAACTCCCAGAAGTAGATTTTGATCTCAATGCGATCGTCGCACTGAATGCTGTAGACATAGTAACCGTCCTGGGGCTTGCTTTCTTCAAGCTGGTCTGCGGCGAACTTTTCAAGCATTTCCAGCCAATCAGGGAACTCGACATGTTGGCGATACATAGATGATCCTTGGTTATTTTAGTCTTTCCACGAAAAATGCAACCGCTGAATGATGCGCAGGGGATAACAGAAATGGCCGACACACGGGTCGGCCATTACATTCTATTCGTTGAGGTCTGTTGTTGGTTATTCTGCCAGCAGCAGGAAGGGTTCCTCGATCAGTTCCTTGATGGTCTTGAGGAACTTGGCGGCTGGCGCGCCATCGGTGACGCGATGGTCGAATGCCAGACTGAGCGTCATCATCTTGCGCGCGGCAATCTGGCCCTTGTAGATCACGGGCTTGTCCGCGATGCGCCCCACGCCCAGGATGGCGGCTTCGGGGATGTTGATGATCGGCGTGAAGCCGTCCACATCCATCGGGCCGAGGCTGGTGATGGTGAAGGTGCCGCCGAAATCGCTCGGCAGCGAGCGGCCCTTGCGCGCGCGGTCAACCAGTTCGCGTAATTCAGAACCGATCTGGTGCAGGTTCTTCTGGTCGGCGTTGCGCACGACCGGGACGGTCAGGCCGCGATCGGTATCTACGGCCATGCCGACGTGAATCGGACCGAGGAACTCAATGGCATCTGACGTGATGCGCGCGTTCATGTAGGGATACTTGCGCAGCGCAGTCGACACCACGCGGATGAGTAGATCGTTGTAGCCCGGCGCAAAGCCCCATGCTTCTGATACCTTTGCCTTCAACCGCTCGCGCAGGGCGACGAACTCGGTTGCATCCACATCCATGAACATCGTCACGCGCGCTACGGTGTGCGCACTCGCGGCCATACGTTCGGCCACGATGCCTTTGATGCCCTTCAGCGGTATGCGCTGGGTCACTTCCTGTCCAGGTGTCACAGGCATAGCAGGTGTAGCAGGCGTGACTGGAGTCTTCGTTTCCTGCTCTGTCTGACCTCTGACCTCTGGCTTCTGGCTTCCCTTCTTCTCCACTGCCTGCTGCACGTCTTCCTTCGTGATCGTGCCGCCAGCGCCGCTGCCGGTCAAAGTGCGCAGGTCAATGCCAGCCTCTGCTGCCATGCGTTCGGCGATTGGTGTGGACTTGGGCGCAGACGCGAGATAGGAGATTACATCGCGTTCTGCCACGCGCACACCACCGCCGCCTGTGGGCGTGACTTTTGACAGGTCCACGTGCTCTTCGGCGGCCAGCTTCTTCGCGCGCGGCGAAGCGAACACCTTGGTGGGATTGGATACTGACGCCTGAAGGTTGGCCGCTGCCGCCACTTCGGCGGGTTTGGCTTCTTCGACCGGCGCTGCCGCAGCCTCAGCCGGCACACCTTCCGGCGCGAACTTCTCATCGACCTTACCGACGGTCGCGACGACCGTCAACACAGCCACTGTGGTGTCTTCCTTGTAAGGGCCGAAATGGATAAAGCCCTTGGCCGGCGATTCGACCGCAAACACGGCCTTGTCGGTTTCGACTTCGAGCACTTCCTGACCCTGATCCACCTTGGCGCCATCTTCGACCAGGTAGCGCACCAGGCGCACTTCTTCAACCGTTTGTCCCAGTTTTGGGATAAAGAGTTCTTTTGCCATAGCTGTTAATAACCTCGCTCTTCACGTTTCACGCGTCTACTTCACAATCTTTCGGCACGCCTCAACGATACGATTCGTGTTCGGGATCGCCAGGTCTTCCAGAATTTCGGCGCGCGGCACGGGCACGTTGGCCGACGCGATGCGCACCATCGGGGCGTCCAGGTAGTCGAAGGCGGCCTCGTTCACCTGCATCATCACTTCATTGATAAAGCTGGTGTTCTCATACGATTCGGTCACGCCGACCAGCCGGCCGGTCTTCTTCACCGATGCGACGACGGTGTCGATGTCCAGCGGTTTCAGGCAGCGCAGGTCGACTACTTCGACGTCGATGCCTTCCTTAGCCAGGATTTCAGCGGCTTCAAGCGCGCGCAGCACCATGCGCGAGTAGGTGACGATAGTAATATCCGCGCCGGGGCGTTTGATGTCGGCCACGCCGAGCGGGATCATGTAATCGCCATCGGGCACTGGGCCCTTTTCTTTATAGAGCATCTTGTGCTCGATAAACATGACCGGATTGTCGTCGCGAATGGCGGCCTTGAGCAAGCCCTTGACGTCGTAGGGTGTGGAGGGCATCACGACATAGATGCCGGGGAAGTGCGTCCACAGCGATTCAAGGCTTTGCGAGTGGTGCGCCGCAATGGCGCGCCCTGCGCCACCTTCTGTGCGTACCACCATCGGTACTGTCGTCTTCCCGCCGAACATATAGCGGTTCTTCGCGCCCTGGTTGGCTACCTGGTCCATCGCTAGCGGTGTGAAGTCGACGTACATGATTTCGGACACGGGCCGCAAACCAGCCATGGCTGCGCCAACGGCCGCACCTGCGATGCTGGCCTCAGAGATGGGTGTATCGAGTACGCGCCACTTGCCGAACTTTTCGAACAGACCGCGCGTCGCGCCATACGCGCCGCCGTACAGTCCGATGTCCTCGCCCAGGCAGAACACGCGCGAATCGCGTTCCATTTCTTCCTTCAACGCATCGGAGATTGCCTGCGCATAGGTCACTTGCTTGAACTTGGCGGGATTCTCGCGCATCTCAATCCGAAAGCGCTTATCGGCATCAATATCGACCTGCGAGGTGTTGACCGGCGCAAATACATCGGTATAAAGCTGGTCGGCGTTTGGCTCGGGCGAGGTGGCGGCAAACTTGACCGCTTCGGCGATCTTGTTTTGCACCGCTTCATCCATCTTGTCGAAGTCGGCTTCAGTAATCCAGCCCATCGCTACCAGGCCATCGCGTAAAGCGCCGACGGGGTCGCGCTTCTTCCATGCCGCTTCCTCATCCTTGGTGCGATACACGCGTGGATCGGAGTGTGAGTGGCCGTAATAGCGGTAGGTCTTGCACTCGACCAGGGTAGGACCTTCACCACGGCGGGCGCGATCGACTGCCTGCTTGACAGCGGCGCGCACTTCAAGCACGTTCATGCCATCGACAACCACGCCGGGTATACCGTAGGCCGCTGCACGTGATGCTACGTCGGGCAGCTTGGTGACGGTGGCCCATGGCACCGACATGCCGTACATGTTGTTTTCGCATACGAACACGACAGGTAGATCCCAGATGCTCGCCATGTTCAGCGACTCGTGGAAGCTGCCTTCGTTGCTGGCGCCATCGCCGAAGAAGCACAGCGTCACTTTGTCGGAGTTCTTCATCTTCTCGGCCAGTGCTGCGCCGGTCGCGACGGCGATGTTACCGCCCACGATGCCGGTGGCGCCGAGGTTGCCGTGCACCACGTCTGCAATGTGCATCGAGCCGCCCTTGCCTTTGCAGTAGCCGGTCGAGCGGCCCATCACTTCGGCCATCATCTTGTTATAGTGTTCCTGCTTGGCCTCGGGTGTCTTGGCGAACTTGTCACCGTGCGCATGCCCGTGGCCGTGGCCGCGGTGCGTGCTGGTGATCATGTCATCATCACCAAGCGCGCCTACAGCGCCGACGGCAACAGCCTCTTCGCCGGCGTACAGGTGCGAGGCACCCTTCAACACAGCCTTGCCGAGGAGTTCAGCGATCTGGTTTTCCAGCGCGCGGATTTCCATCATCTGGCGCAGGTAACCCAGCACTTCTTCGCGGGTCAATTCCTGCTCTTCAATCAACGATTCTGTTTTCATGCGGATGTCATCCGCGGACGCAACTACGGTCATGTTGTTATCAAACCCCTTATCTATCTATAACCTAAACTGTGATTACCTGTATCCCGCGCCCGCGCACTTCATCGATGCGCGATGCAGGCGCGAGTAAGTCGGTGATGACAATATCAATCTCATTCAATTGGGCGAACGATGCCAGGCCCACGCGGCCCCACTTCGTTGCATCCAGCACGGCGACCACTTGCTTGCACATGGCCACCAGCGGGCGCTTTATATCGGCCTCTGCGGCGCTGACATCAGTCAGCCCTTCGGGCACGCTGAGGCCATGCGCGCCGAAGAATCCTTTCTGAATGTTCAGTTTGCGCAGCACTTCCAGCCCATCGGTGCCGATGAGCGAAACTGTCTCGCGTCGTAACTGGCCGCCAGGCATCACCACAGTCACGCCCGGCGCATCCAGCATTTCCTGCGCAATGGCAAGGCTGTTCGTGATGATGGTGAGGTGGCGATGCTGTTTGAGCCGTTGGGCAATGGCGAGCGCGGTGCTGCTGGTGTCGAGGAAAATCGCGTCACCGTCGGCCACCAGACTGGCGCCGGCTTCGCCGATGCGGCTCTTCTCCGAGACCTGCTGCTGACGGCGCAAAGTAAGTGACAATTCGGGTAGCCCGCGTCCTGCCGGCACGGCGCCACCGTGAGTGCGCACGAGCAGGTTACTTTCAGCCAATGCTTGCAGATCGGCGCGAATCGTTACTTCTGATACGCCGAATTGCTGGCTCAGGTCGTATACCGATACGCGCCCAGCCTTTTGCACCTGCCGCAGTATTTCCTGGCGACGTTCTTCCAGGTAAAGCTCTTTCATTGTTGCAATCCGAGCCACCTCCTTGCCTAACTTCTGACCTCTGACCACTAATTTATCGTATCCGTGTAATCCGAATATTCGTACTGATCCGTGGTATGGTTTTGATATTTTACGATTACTTTCAGATTAATGCAAATTGAAAGCGCAAACCCGATTTCTTGATTTTCTGAAACTCCCTCTAAAAATCCTTGACAGTGTTCGAGTTTTCCGTATACTCAGCCGTGCAGACGTGAAATGGACTATGTTCGTTTTACCTTGCTGCTTCCGCTCTAAACTCTAACCAGAGGTCTTGTTACCTCCGAGTGCTGAATGGCATTCGGAGGTTTTTCGTTTTCAGGCGCCATGATGCGGTCACGTGAGTCATGCAAATTCATAAAGGAGAGCAATCATGGGCGTTTCGAGAGTTCTATTGTCTGTTATGAAGTCGGGTTTGCACAAACCGACAGGTGGCTGGTTGGTCGCAAAAGAGGAGGGTAGTCTCGGCGAAAGGCTTGTCCGCGCCGCGAAGAACCCTATTGTCCGTAAGAACGTGGCAGTGTTGATGGTCGGCAAGATGATGGGCCTGGCGGCGCTGCTCGCAGTAATGAGCTTGTTCCTGCCGACAAAGGCGCTGGCGGATGGCGCGACGCCTGACCCAACGGCGACCGTGAACGCGGTTAATACCGTGTGGACGCTGATCTCGGCCTTTCTGGTGTTCTGTATGCAAGTTGGCTTCGAGATGCTTGAGGCCGGGTTTGCCCGCTCGCGCGAATCGGTCAACATTCTGGTTGAGGGCATTGCTGACACCTGTATCTGCGGCATTACCTTCTGGCTGTGGGGTTTTGCGTTCATGTTCATGGACGGCTCCCCCTTCATAGGCCTGCATGGTTTTGCGTTGCAGGGTCTGCCCGACACCTACCTCACTACGGGTGTTCCCGTGCTGGCCTTCTGGGTGTTCCAGTTCGCGTTTGCCGACACTTGTTCGACGATTACCTCCGGCGCGATGGTCGGACGCACCGGCTTCATCGGCGACCTGCTCTATAGCGTCGGCGTGACTGGCTTTATCTATCCAATCATCGGTCACTGGTCTTGGGGTCCCGATGGATGGCTGGTAACTATGGCGGTTCCCTTCCGCGACTTCGCCGGTTCCACGGTTGTTCACACCATCGGTGGCGTCGTCTCACTCGTCGGCGCTGTCATTCTTGGCCCGCGCCTGGGACGCAAGTTCAAGCGCGATGGCGGCGGCCCGATGCCTGCGCATGACCTGATCATCGGCGCGTGCGGTGGCTTGATCCTGTGGTTTGGATGGTACGGTTTCAATCCCGGCAGCACCTTGTCGGGTTTGGATGTTCAGGGCATCGGTCGCGTTTCGTTTAACACGACGTTGGCAGCGTGCTCGGCTGGGTTGACTGCGTTGTTTATCAGTTATTTCCGCAGCGGCAAGTGGGACCTTGGCATCACGGTCAACGGGTTCCTGGGCGGTCTCGTGGCCATTACGGCTCCATGCTATTGGGTCGACCCCATGGGCGCCTTCATCATTGGTATTGTAGCTGCCCCGCTCGTGGTGATAGCCATTGAGGTTCTCGAATATGCCCGCATTGATGACCCCATCGGCGCCGTACCAGTGCACATGGTATGCGGCATCTGGGGAACTCTATCGCTCGGCTTATTCGCCGCCGGCAAATACTTCCTACCCACGCCACTTGGCGCTGACGTCAGTGCTCCAATCGCAGGTTTGTTCTTCGGTGGTGGTGCAGCACAGTTGATTTCACAGTTGATTGGCAGCGCCGCAACGGTTAGTGTAACGGCAATCGTGACTATCGTTCTCATGCTGGCTGTGAAGGCGACCAAGACCTTGCGCATCTCGCACGAGGGCGAATTGATCGGCATGGACATTCATGAGCACGGCGCCATTGCCTATCCCGAATATGCGCTCATCCCGCCGGATCAGCATCCGATGTTAATGGCGGTCGTATCCAAGATGGCGGATTCTTCGAAGAAGAAAGGGGCTTGAGGCGTGAAGGTTCCCGAAATATCGGAACGGAAGATGTCGGGAATCTTTCATGAACGAAGAACTACAATTATTGTGAGGTCATAAGATGTTTAAGAAAATTGAAGCGGTCATCCGCGAAGAAGCCTTGAACGATGTCAAGGAAGCCTTGCGCGCGATTGGGATTGTGGGTATGAACGTTGTTTCGGTGCGCGGTCATGGTCGTCAGGGTGGTATTGATATGGTGTGGCGCGGGTCATCCTATCGCATGGACATGCTGCCGAAGATTCAAGTCAACATTGTCTTGAGCGAGCGCAATGTCGAGAAGACCATCGATGCCATTATCAAGGCTGCCCAGACCGGAGCCGAAGGCGATGGCGTCATCTTCATCTACCCGGTCGATGATGTTGTGCGCATTCGCACAGGCGATCGCGGCCCGTCTGCGTTGACTTATGCTGATGACATCGATGATCGTCGTGAGCATGATAAATCCAGCGCAAAATAGGGCGCGGTTCAAGTTAGATTGACAAAAGCACCCATTCTTTCACCTCGTGTCCAATGGTGATGACACAACGTGAAAAGAATGGGTGCTTTTGGCGTAATGACGTATACCCGCACAAGCAAGACTATTATTTTAACGTCACACCACGCTCGATAAGAGCATTGCGCACGACTTCGGCGTGCTTGGGATCGACAAAAGCAAGCGGGTAGGCGGCCGCGTCGATTGGGCGTAGGAATGCGCCTACCTGCTCATCGTTAAGCAGATTGTTTAGCACTTCCAGGCTGGATAACTCGAGCAGATGCACCTGCTGGAGTGATGCGTGGCCATAAAACCCTGCCCATGCGCGAATGTTGATCTCAACCTTTCCCGGCAGCGGGCCGCCGTTCAGGTGAATCAGAATTGAGAGCAAATGATCCAGTGTCACGCCTTTTGTCATGGCTGCGCGCACGCTGCTTGCGCTGATGCGTGAGCGTTCGCCATCCTGCTCGGCAAAGGGTTGTAACTGGCTTAACGTAAACAGGCTGGGAACCGACTCTTTGAACAGCACTTCAGCGTTTTCAGTGATGCGCAGAGAATTCTGCGTGTGCACCGTGCCGTCGTTCCCAGGGGTGAGTAACGGCATCCAGCCTGCTGCATTCAGCATCGTGCTCAACTCACTTGGCGTTGTGGCTTTCCCTTCAGCTTTGCGCTCGATCAGATCAAACATCGGCGCAAGCGACTGGGTGGTTTTACCCGCTTGCAACAGCGCCTGCTGTGCGCTATCGCGCGCCTTGACGTCGGCATATTGAATCACACACGCGCTGCGGTGAAACGTGATACGCTGATGCTGCAGTTGCCATTCATCCAGCGAACGTTGCACGTTGGCTGGAATCGGCGCACCCTGATGCTGCTCCAGAAACGCGCAGATGCGCTGTGCGCCCCAACCCTGCCGCTGTGCGTGATACACCGACTGGCGCGTCAGGTGATAGGTGATGGCCCTGTCGCCGCCTTGTGATTCAGCGAATTCATCCAGTGCAAGCAGCACCGAGTCGCTGATGGGTTCCATGGCGATTATGGTGAAGTTCGGCTGCAGTAGAACACGCCCACCGGTCTCGATAAATTCCGGTTGATTGGCTAGACCAAGCAGCCATGCGCCAGTCTGAGTTAAACGGAACGCGACAGGCGCCATGTTTTCACTCGGCGTCTGGTTCTTGGCGTATCCAAGACTAACCAGCCCCATCCAGAACAATGGGCCGGCAAGCATGGCTACGATAACCTGTCGTTCGACGGCGTCCCATCCACTCTTCTCGTCATTCACCGACGGGAACGAGATGCCATATGGGTTGTTCGTGCTGTAATATGGCGTGCCGTAGAAACCGGTGGCACCAAACATCTCGCGATAGTTAAACTTGCGCGGAAATAAAAACTCATAATCGCTCCGGCGCACTTGATCGATCAACTGTTCCGTACTGATCCAGCCCTCTTCTTTCTCCCCGGACGTAGCGGGCGCTGCTTTGTGTCGGGTCTGGGAAGCTGATGTGGCCATGCGCGTGATCGCACGCAAGATTGTGGCGCGCGCCTTGGTGAGCTCGGGCGGTGCTTCGCGCCGATAGTCATACCCCTGATGGTCGTTGCTAATGCGGTTGAGTTCATTCCATGCGCCAGTTTCGTTCCAGGCAGTAAAGGCGCGTTTGACACGTTCTGCTATAGGAGACAATAGCAGCGTGCCTGATAAATTAGCTGTGATCAGGTTTTCGTTCGGGTGAATCTCGCCCAGTTTGCTCAACAACCGGCGCATGAACCACAGTCGCCCATTGGATGCCTCATCATTCGCCGCGTCCGCCGATGCATTCATGGCAGTCAGGAATGTTTTGAAGTTGGCCTTATATATCCAGCCTACCGTGGTGAGTGGCACTTCCTTTTGTTTACGCACATGGCGCAGATAGCGGCTTAAATCGCGCTGAAAGTCTGCGGCAGCAATCGTGCTAATTAACTCCGGCGCAGGAATAGAGGCACGCTCGGCTTCTGGCGCAGGCGCGATGGCAAGCGCTTTCGTCCAGTCGGGATCTGCATTGATCAGGTTCATCACGGGATCGGGGATGAACATGAACTTGCCGGGCCTGAAATCGATCTCATGGTTATCGCGTGTGAAAACCAGCCCGTAACATGTGGTTCGCAATACGGCGTCTTCAAAACTCGGCACGCCCTGGTACCATGCGTTTGGAATTTCTGCAGGCGTAGCCGGCCGCGTCTTCGCCTTCATTTCCACCGTACGGCGCACTTTTTCGGTTTCTGCATGTCCGCCGTCGGCTATGAGTATCCTGATGATCGCCAGTTCGATGGGGCCGATTCTGTCTAGCGCCGAACGCACCAATTCTTTTTTGCCCATGTGACGCCGCAACTGGTCTAAGGCGCGCAACCGGTTACTAGGGATAATTTTGCCGACATAGTCGGTCATTCCGAATGCGCGGCATATCTCCGATAAGACCTTGGGTGCATAGGGTTTGAGAATATCTGTCCAGTTCATTGAACCCCCGGTGTGTATCCCTTGGCAATCAACTCGTCGACGAGTCCATTTATAGCTTCAGCCTTGATCACAACGGCGCGAGAGGATATCTGATAGATCACATGCTGCCCCAGCGATGTGGCCGACATCAGTTCGCGCAGCGCGTAATCATCAGCCAGTTGTAGCACCGTGAGCGATTCATAAAGCCGCACACGCCCGAAACGTTCAGCGATGGATTCATACATTGCGCGGGCGTCAGCGGGCAATGGCGCGCCCATCCGGTCAAACTGCCTTGTCACTTCGTCAATAGTGATGCCGGCAGAAATGGCGCGTTCGATGCTGGTTGCTGTCAGTGCATAGGTAAATGGAACATCTACCGGGTCGGCGATTAATCGCGCGAAGTTGATAAACTCCGAGCGATTCGGCGCAGGGGGCAAGTGCCATCGACTGTCACTCAACCATTTAACTGGTTCAATCTTGCGCGGGCGCGGTTGCGCCTGGGCCGGCAGTCGTGGATACACAGGCGGTTCGGCAGGGTCACTGTCGGCTGAAATTACTTGCGCCTGGTTTAACCAATCAAGCAATTCGGTGACACGAAATGCTTCCAGTCCGTTTTTACCGCTATTGATTTCCACTACCCCAAACCAGCACAGTGATTCTGCAATGATGATTTCAATCACGGCGCCGACGGTTTTCTGCCAGTCATCGTAATGATTGAGGTCCAGCCGGGTTGGTTTACCAGGCGCATTCAGCCACCACTGCTCCACGCCAAACATGCTCCATTGGCAGCCGGGGTAGAACTCGAACAATTGCTTGCGCAATTCAGGCCAACTGATCCACCCGTTTCTTGGCAACCCCGTCAATACTCGGGTTATGTAGCGGCGCATGGCGGCCCACTCACTGGCCAGATCTGCTGGTTGAAAGCCTGGGGTGCCGATGGTGCGCATCACTTGAAAACGCGAGGTCTCGACCACTGAACCTTCGCCTGGCGCGCGCCGGGCTGCGCGCGTAGCCTCGAATCCAAACGGAACCAATTGGCGCCAGGCTGCCCACGTGCGCATCAGCTTATCCTCATCGCTGAGAGCAAACCATTCCTCGATAGCGCTCGCGCGTGCGCCTACCTTCCATGCCGTTCGCAGGTGCTTGGCGCTGCTGCCATTCTTCGCGTATTGATCCGGCGCCTCAACCAGTTGCAATGCTGCCGCTATGCCAAATAGAAAATCGCATTGTGCCCCGCTCAAACCCGTCAGGCCTTCTAGTAGAACATGCGCTTTCTGTGTCAAGGGTGAATGCATAGGCACGCTGATCCCGCTCGATGGGTTCGGCACCCATCCCGGGCGTGAATTAAGCAGCAGTTCAGCTTCACTCGCATCATGTTCCCAGTTTTGCAGCCATGGCATGGCGTCTGCTTTTTTATGCCTCGGCAGCGATGCTCGTATTTCGGCACCGCTCGACATCAACGCGCCAATCAGTTTCTCCAAAGCATCAAGAAAGTTAATCTGCCCTTCCGGCGTCGGACGCGCGGCAGCGTTCTTGGCCAGCAGTGTTTTTGCTGACCAGCTCATCAAGGGTACACTGCCTCCGCATGCCTCCAATGGCAGCCACTGATAGTACACATCGCGGGAGCCCATGTAATTGCGGGTAGGGAACAGAATCGCTTTTCGACGCAACACATCAAGCGCATCCACCGATCGTTTGGCTGTGTCGCGATTGGTCAGTTGCAGCCACAAGGCATTGGTCAGGTTGCGCGGCAACGGCAGAAAGTAATCGCGCGCCGTCATCGCCTGCCGTACCAGGTTGGCCTGATCGTCAGCCAAGCCTTCGAGCAGCAGTTCAGGCGTCTGCCGCATGCGCCTGGTGCGCGATTGCAACTCAAGCACGATCTGTTCGACAAAGGCTGACTTGGACGTGCCTTTTAATTTGACGCCGAGGTTCTTTGCCAGTTCGCGCAACTGCGTTGTGTTGAATTCGGCCTCGATGGTCTCTTTCAGCGGCGGCGGCGCTACGCGATGATCACTTGCCGTTGGCCATTTCGCATTGCCCGTACTGCTTAGTGTTGTTGCCGTTGCTAGTGGACTTGCGAGTTGCGGCACGGCTTGTGGCGTAGTCTTCGCATGAGCAGGCGCACTCAGCAGCTTGGCGACAATCTTCGGGTAGCTGCTTTCACCAGTGATTGCGATACCCATTTCACCGAATTCGGTGGCCATGATTTCTTCCTGTTGTTCTGACGGCAGATCAAGCGGCAGGAAGAGGCTTCTGTGCTGCATCCACATGGTTAACAAAGCAACCAGGTGGCTGCACAACTGCGCTGTCGGCTCACGACAATCGCACACGGCGTTATCAAAGCGATATGAGAATTCCGGATGATAAGGATGAGCGCCATCAATCACGATGCCGGTCACGCTATCGCCGTCAAATCCGGGCTGAATCAGACCCCTGATACTCAGTATCGCGCGAGCTTTTTCCAGCACCTTTGGTTTGGACATACCATCCACATCCGATTGCTCCAGAAACCAGATGCTCTGACCGTAATCCAATAGGATGCGATTCAGATGCTGCATATCGAAATCTGGAGGCAGAACCCGCTCGACCTTTTCGAGCATCTCCTCTTCTATTTGCGCACGGATGACGGGATCCAGTATTTGCCCCAAGGTGTGGTTGTCGTTTATCGGTTTACGTGCCATGTGTTTTAAGACAGAAATCCATGCGTGCTGCGGCGCACTGGTGCTGCATTCGTCGCAATCACCGCGGGTTGGAACGCGGGCACTTCATCTTCATAGAAAATATCGTAGTGATAGCCTTGTTCGGTCAGAAATAGCTGGCGCCGCGCAGCAAACTCTTGATCCAGCGTATCGCGCGTGACGATAGTATAGAAATGCGCCAGCAATCCATGTTGTTTGGGCCGCAGCACGCGTCCCAGGCGTTGCGCTTCCTCCTGGCGCGATCCGAACATGCCACTCACCTGGATCAATACATTTGCGTCGGGCAGGTCGATCGAGAAGTTGCCCACCTTAGACAGCACGAGTGTGTTGATCTCGCCATCGCGAAACTGGCCGTATAGTTTCTCGCGCATGCGCACCGGCATTTCACCGGTGATGACGGGCGCCCCAATGCGTTCGCCGATGTGCCCCAGCTGGCTCAGGAACTGGCCGATGATCAGGACGGAATCTTCGCGATGTTTTTGCGCCAACATCGAAATGATCGACTCTTTCTTCCGGTTCGTCGCGGCGAAACGGTATTTGGTGTCCTGGTCTGTGACAGCATATTCCATGCGGTCGTCTTCATCAAGTGTGACGCGGATCTCGTGGCATTCGGCGGTGGCGATCCAACCCTGGCGCTCCAGGTCCTTCCACGGCACGTCATATTTCTTCGGTCCGACCAGCGAGAACACTTCGCCTTCGCGCCCATCTTCGCGCACCAGGGTGGCTGTCAGTCCCAGGCGTCGGCGCGCTTGGATTTCTGCCGTGATGCGGAATACCGGCGCGGGGAGCAGATGTACTTCGTCGTAGATGATCAATCCCCAGTCGAGAGTTGTAAACAACTGCATGTGGGGGTATTCCGATACCACCACCGGCGCATTGCGGCTGTGGGTGTGTACCTCATCATCCTCTGGCGCCGGCAAGCGCGCCGGCGAGGGCATACTTGCATCACCGATAAACGGTTCAGATGGACCGGTCACCTTGGCTTTGCGCGGACGGTAGGTGAGTACCTGATAGGTGGTTACCGTCACCGGGCGCACTTCCTTCTTCAGGCCGGTATATTCGCCGATCTGATCTTCAGTCAGCGTGGTTTTATCGAGCAATTCGCGGATCCACTGGCGCACGGCGACGGTGTTTGGGCATAGGATGAGTGTGGCGCACTGGGTACGTTGCATGGCCGCCATGCCCACAATTGTCTTGCCCGCTCCACACGGCAGCACGATGACGCCGCTGCCGCCAGCCGCACTCCCGCCAGCCCAATACACATCGGCGGCTTCTTCCTGGTAGGCCCGCACGTTGAAGGGGTCGCCGCTGATTACACCGATGCTTCGCAGTTCGAAGGGCATGGCCGCGCCGTCGACGTAGCCAGCCAGGTCTTCTGCTGGAAAGCCGATCTGTACCAGCACGCGTTTAACATGACCACGTTGCGCCGGATCGATCTCGAAAGTTGTCTGCCCGATGCGCGCCTTCACCAGTGGTGCAAATAGCTTGTGGCGCGATATCTCCTCCATCAAGGTATAGTCGTCGGAGATGAGTAGCATCCGGCCGTTGTCGATGATGATTTTGATGCGCCCGAAACGACTGATCGAATCAGCAATATCGACCCGGATGTTGTCGGGCAGCGGGTATTTGGAAAAGCGATCCAGATCGTTGAGGATGGCCTGCGCCGTCAGGCCAGCCGCCGCGGCGTTCCATAACGAGAGTGCCGTGACGCGGTACGTGTGAACGTACTCGGGACTTTTCTCCAGTTCGGCGAAACGTGCTAGCACATCACGCGCATCGGTGTACTGGGGGTTATCAACCTCCAGCAGCACGGTCTTATCGCTTTGGACAATCAGCGGATTTTCAGGCCTGTAGCTCTCCATATAGACCAACCATTAGAACACAGTTGATCTGAACAGGTCAAGGCAAAAACAGAGAGAAACAGAGAAAGACGTTCCTGGTGTCTGCTCAATCCCAGGAGTGCTTTCTCTGTTTGACCTCTGATCTTATCGGTATAACTCAGTAATGCGCTTTTTTTGTATTGAGGGCTTCTGTCCTCTATTCCCCGTCTACCGCTGCAAATCCCGCCGCAATGATGCTGTCTACATCGATATGCATATAGCGATATACGTCACTGCGACCACCTGACAAGCCGAACTTGTCGACGCCAAGCGATGTCGTGATCTGGCCAAACACGCTGCCGACCCATGCCAGCGAGTGCGAGGCGCCATCAAGCACGGTGACAATGGGCGCGCTGCGTTGCGCCGGTGGGATCAGCGTGGCCAGGTGATGGGCGCAGTCGTCAGCGTCGTTACGGCGATGCGTCTGCCAGTCTTCATAAGCGCGCCGTGGGTTGACCATGTGCAACACATTGACGCCGACGCCCTCGTTTTCCAGATAGTCAGCAGCGGCCAGCACCTCAGGTACCATCGCGCCACACGTCACCAGGTGAACCAGTGGCGCCTGAATACCTGCCTCGTGGATTACGTACCCGCCTGCGAGTGCCTGACGCGCCAGTTCAATCTTGCCAAGTCGGTCTAGCGCCGGTTTCATCAGGGCCTGGTTCACAGCTTTTGTCGAAAGGCGCAGGTAGGTGCTGCGGCCATTGACGCGGTCGCAACACTGGCGCAGGCCTTCGAGCAACGCCCATTCGGTTTCAAGCGCGAAACAGGGTTCGTAGAAATCGAGGTTAGGCAACTCGACGCCGAGGGAAGCCGTCACCGCCGACTGGTGCGCGCCGCCTTCCGGCGACAGCGATGTGCCGCTGGGCGTGCCGGCGAAGATAAACTTGGAGGCGCTATACAAGCCGTAAATGAGTGCATCGAGGCCACGGCATACAAATGGGTCATACACCGTGCCGATCGGGAACAGCAACTGACCGTTCAGTTCGTACGACAGTCCCAGTTGCCCAAGCAGCATGAACAGGTTCATCTCCGAGATGCCTAATTCGATGTGGCGGCCAAGTAATGCGGCCTGCCAGTTCAATGCCCGGGTGCGCCCTGCCTCATAATCGGTGACGGGCTGGCGCGAAAAAGAGCCAACCTTATTGATCCACCCAGCCAAGTTTGTGGACACGGACACGTCGGGCGATGACGTCACAATGCGCTCACCGATTTTGGGGATGTCCGCAAGTCGCAACAACGCGCGCCCAAAGGCCTCTTGCGTCGAAGCGCTTGCCACATTGGTGGCATTCAGTTCCTGCGGGAAGTCGGCTGACGTTACGGGTACGGCATGGGTGGGTTGCTTGCTCAGCAGTCCCAGCCGCTCACGCGACTGCTTACACCAGTTGTCGGTGGGGCTTCCGGGTGCAAAAGCATCCCATTGTTTTTGCTCGTCGATGCCCAGCAGGGTACGGAAAGCGTCAAGCCGGTCGGGGCTGAGCAATGCGGAATGGTTGAGCGGATCGCCCGCGATCGGCAGGCGCCAGCCTTTGATGGTATAGGCGAAGATGACGGTGGGTCGGGTCGTTTCGGCTTCGGCTGTGCCCAACACGCGGATGACTTCGGTCAAGTCCGTACCGCCGAGGTTGGCGATCAAGCCTGGCAAGTCGTCGTCGGAAACATCGGCTACATTACGGGTGAGGAGATCGCCATTTTCATGCTCAGCCAGTTTTCGCCGGATAACATCGCCTGGTTCGCGGATCAGGCTCTGATACTCCTCGTTGCTCATATCATCGATGCACTGGCGCAATGCGACGCCGCCTTCGCGTGCAAAAGCAGTCTGTAGCTTGGCGCCATATTTGGCTTCGAGCACCTGCCAACCGCTGTCGGCGAAGATGGCCTTCAGCCGTGAGGCGCGCACGCCCGGCACCACGCGATCGAGGCTCTGCCGGTTCAGGTCGATGATCCAGATCGTGTTATTGAGTCCCTGCAAGGACTCTTCAATGATCGCCTCCCACACATTGCCTTCGTCCAGTTCGGCATCACCGCTTAGTGCAATGAAACGACTGGCTGTCGTGTCGCCGAAGTGTGCTTTGGTATATTGCTGCGTCAACGCTGCAAAGGTAGGCGCCACAGCGCCCAATCCCACAGATCCCGTGGAAAAATCGACGTAGTCGATATCTTTGGTACGGCTGGGGTACGCCTGTAACCCGCCGAACTCACGCAGTGTGGTCAGGTACTTCTGAGGCAGCAATCCCATCAGGTACATGGCGGCGTGGAAAACCGGTGACGCATGCGGCTTAACCGCAATGCGGTCGCCGGTTTTCATGAAGTGGAAATACAACGCCGTCATGATGGTGACGACGGAGGCTGATGAGGCCTGGTGTCCGCCGATTTTCGACCCATCTGAATTGGGACGAACATGGTTGGCGTGATGGATCATCAATGTGGACAACCAAAGTAACCGTTCCTGGATATCTTCCAGGATGGCAAGCTCTTCGGCGCTGACAATTTCCGTGTCGCCGGGCAAGGAGCTGACAACGGGCTTACTGGTTGTGGGCGGGTTGTTCGAAAAAAGAGTGTTGCGCGTTTCACGCAAAATATGTGGCTCCGATGATGCCGTTGCATCTGTACTTTTCATGGTGCAAGAATAGTTTTACTTTGGATTTGCGTCAAGCTTCGATCCTATGAACTGTCGCTGACCGCGGGTGAACTCGGCGCTAGTCACACTGCGCTTACCTTCGAGTTGCACTTCGATCAGTTCCAGCGTACCTTCGCCACATTGTACGCACACGGCGCGGTCTTCTTCGATGACAACGCCCGTCTCAATGCCGGACTGCCCAGTACCGGCGGCGACGCGCGCTCGGGCGCGTTTGATCTGTAGTTGCCGTCCCTGCCACACGGTGGTTGCGCCCGGCCAGGGAGTGACCGCGCGCACCTGGCGTTCGATCTCGATGGCGCTACGCGTCCAGCGGATAACACCATCTTCCTTGAGCAGCCGCTCACATTGAGTCGAGAGTGCATTATTCTGCACCTGTGGCGCAATCTCGCCATCAAACCAGCGCGGTAGTGTCTCGACGAGGAGGTCTGCCCCCACCTGCGCCAGCTTGTCAGCAAGCGTGCCGGTGGTGTCATCGGGCAGAATTGGTGCGTGGCGTTGCGTCAGAATGGGTCCGGTGTCTAATCCGGCTTCCATCAGCATGATCGTGACGCCAGTGACTAGATCGCCGGCGGCGATGGCAGCGCTGATGGGGGACGCCCCACGCCAGCGCGGCAGGATGGACGCATGTACATTGATGCACTTGTGAGGCGGTAGATCAAGCACGTTGCGGCGAAGAATCTGGCCGAAGGCTGCCACCACAATCGCATCTGGAGCGAGCTCGCGCAACTGGGCTACGGCTTCGGGCGGCTTGAGCGTTTCAGGTTGCAGCACCGGTATGCCGGGCAAGTGCGCCAGCGCGAATTGCTTGACTGGCGACGGCGTTAACGTGCGTCCGCGACCGGCAGGCGCGTCGGGCTGCGTGACAACGGCGACGACGTCGAAGTGCTGCGATAACGCAGCGAGTGAAGGCACGGCGAATTGGGGCGTGCCCATAAAGAGAATTCTTGGCATGGGAGAGATTGTATTCCTGTGGTGCAATAGCGCGACATGGCAATCAGTCGAATGGGTGAAATCGACAATGCTTTATCGCAGCGATTATGCATTCCTATGGTAACCGCTGACGCACGATTGATTAGTGCCACAACTGGCAAGGGCTTTGATGTACGCTTTATTGCGAATGTGTTTGATTGATTCCCCTTCACTCCATCTGCTCCGAAAAGCAGTATTCTGTGGAAGTGCAATAAAGTGCGGGAGTTTCCATAGACCTGAAGCGCTCGCGGCGATTTCGGTTTACAATACGGATTGCAGATAAACTTTTAGTATGTGATTTAGGAGGATTTGACAATGGCAACACAGTCTCCGTCTAGCGATTCAAATGCGAAGTTGATGTCTTTGTTGGCGTATCTGATCGCCCCTGTCGGCGGTATTATCATTCTTCTCTCAGACAACATGAAGAATGACCCCGTGCTGCGCAAGCATGCGGTTCAGAGCATTGCTTATGCAGTCGTCGAATTCGTTCTTGCGATTATTCTGACCGTGACTGTGATTCTTGCTTGTGTCGCGTGGGTTCCTTATATTCCTTTGATTATCTGGGCCATCCAAGCGTATCAGGGCAAGGAAATCAACATCCCCGTCGTAACCGACTTCTGCAAGAAGCAGGGCTGGTTCTAGTCCGCGCTCGCTCAATCGTTTTGCGGAAGCCCGCTTTCATGTGAAAGCGGGCTTCTTGTTCTCTGGGATGCATGCACTTTGGGTACACACCATATCCGTAGCACGCTTCTCTACTTTCCCGAACATAGCGCATGATAAGCATCTCGCGTTCTCAATGGCATATCACACCACTGGCGCCTGCTGAATTTCGTAATGCCATTCAGGGCGTGCACCCGCTGGTTATGCAGGTGCTGTGGGCGCGTGGTTTTCGCGACGCAGAAGAAGCTGCCGCTTTTCTTGGCAGCGACGCAACCGATGTTAATCCGTTTGCACTGCCTGATATGGATGTAGCGGTCGACCGCATCCTGCGCGCGATTCAAGCCAACGAGTTGATCGCAATCTATGGCGACTATGATTGCGACGGCGTCACTTCGTGCGCGTTACTGACGCAGGTACTCATTTCTCTTAAGGCGCGTTCGAAGGTTTACATCCCCAATCGCTTTGAAGAAGGTTACGGGTTGCATGCCGATGCCCTCGACACGTTAAAAGCTGAGGGTGTCACTCTCGTTATTACGGTTGACTGCGGCGCGCGCGCTAACGCAGAAGCGCTACACGCTCGCGAAATCGGCATCGATCTGATCATCACCGACCATCACGCACTGGTGCATGGCCAACTGCCCGATGCGCTGGCGGTCATCAACCCGACGCGCACTGATGCTGCCAACACCTATTCATTCAGGTCGCTGGCCGGGGTGGGTGTGGCGTACCGACTGGCGCAGGCGTTGTTAAGGATGTACGCGGCGCAGTCTGATGCAGCGTCTGAATGCGACGAAGAAACGTTGCTTGATCTGGTGGCTATTGGCACAGTGGCCGATGTGGCGCAACTGGTCGGCGAAAACCGCGCATTGGTTCAGGCTGGGCTGAAGCAGATCAACACACAACCGCGCATTGGCGTGCGCATGCTGGCGGCTGCCGCCGGCGCGAAGATCGGCGCTGTGACGACGCAGACGATTGGCTTCGGCATTGCACCGCGACTGAATGCTGCCGGTCGAATTGAGCATGCACTCGCTGCCTATCAGTTATTGACAACAACGGGCGAATCGGATGCGGCTGAGATTGTCAGAGAGTTGAATGAGCGCAACGAGCTTCGCCAGAAAACTACCGAGAGCGTGACCCAGTCGGCCGTTGCACTTACGCTGGGAGATCGACAGGCGGATGTGCCGTTACTGTTTGCTGCCGGTGAAGACTACAACTCTGGCGTGATTGGCCTTGCGGCTGCACGGGTGGTAGAGCGCTACTACAAACCTGCTGTTATCGTGGCTACGCAGATGGGCGAGGCGCGCGGATCGTGTCGCAGCGTCGAAGGCTTCAATATCACTGCGGCACTCGATCAATGCAAGGACCTGCTGACACGGCATGGCGGCCACGCGGCGGCGGCGGGATTCACGGCCCCTGCCGTGTCGCTGGAACCACTGCGCGAGCGGCTGATTGAGATTGCGCGTGCCCAGCAACCCGAGGGTGGTTGGCAGCGTGCATTGGCCATTGACGCCGAGATTACGCTAGTGAAAACCAGCATGGCTACACTGGATGCACTGGCGCTGTTGGAACCGCACGGCATGGGC
The DNA here is from genome assembly GCA_903873965.1 of uncultured bacterium. Taxonomy (GTDB): domain Bacteria; phylum Chloroflexota; class Anaerolineae; order J036; family Brachytrichaceae; genus CAIXPS01. The sequence goes on along the minus strand of CAIQQO010000076.1, from coordinate 54,393 downwards.
AATCCGCGTCCGCTGTTTATGGCGTGCAACGCTACGGTGCATAGCATTAGGCGCATAGGCAAAGCACATGGACACGATGGTGCTACGCCCGCAGCCGGACCGCACCTAAAACTGGGTTTGAGAGACGCCGCCAACAACACGTGGGATGCTGTTGGGTGGAAGATGGGCGAGCGCGCCGCGGAGATCAAGACAGGCGATAAGATCGACGTGGTGTTTCAGCTTGATCTGAATGAATGGAACGGAGAGCGCAGACTGCAACTACTTGTGCAGGATTTCGCGCTGCATGAAAGCGCAGAACCGTCGCAGAAGGATGGAGGCGCATCGCCGGGTAAACATGGAGGGAAAGATGCATCTGACAGATGATCAGCGCCAATATTACTTCGACATGGTTGGCGAGACCGCCGCGGCAGGACATGAGTCGCCCAGAAATCGCATTATTCGGTTGCGCCAGATTTATGAAAGCCTGTTGAAGGAATTGACGCGAGCAGAATTGCAGACTTTCCCGTCCGCGTTTGCACGATCAATCTTTGTTTTCAACACCGTGCATCTTCCACCTAATATTGAAGCTGAGGCGCACACATTCCGAAAGACAGCCAATACATGTGTTCACGAAATGACATTCGTGGCCACAGAGTCGCACGTGAATCAGGGCGTTAAGGCGCTGCTGCAGACCATTAGTTTCATCACGGAAAAACCCATCCCCGAGGTGCTTCAACAGCAACTTGCTGCAGTGGTGAATGTGGAGTTGCCGGTGCAGTCGGCGCTGCCCCTTAACGAGATTACATGGATGCGCGGCGTGGTTATTGGCATTGGTGAACCTGGTGCTCAGGGGCGCAGAATCATCTGTGGCGTCGAGTCGCCGCAAACGCTGGATCAGATTACGGTTGAACTTGGCTCTGACTGGCAGGACGTGGCACTGCGCCAGTATGCCACGGTGGCCATCTCGGCGCTTCATGCTCTCCGCAAAGATGTATACACCACGACCGCTGACAGCGTGGTGGTGGTCGAGCCCGATATTCTGATCGACGCCACAGCCATTGCGAATTGTTTCCTGCAGAATAGCGCCAACTCGATGATTAATCTGGCTGGTCGTTTTCTGGATAGCACCACGACCGAGCCTATGGTTAAGGGCAATATGGTTGGTTTAATCTTTGGCTATCTCATCAAAGACCCGGGTGCGTCCTTTGAGAGTTGCTATGATCGTGCTGCGCGGCAAAATGCGACCGCGTTGACCCTGCTTGGCCCTAACCACGATGCCACTCTGCGCGACGATGTAAGAAAGCAATTCACAACGCTACAGAGAGAAGTAACGAAATTGGCTGGACGTCGCATTGATGTTGAAGCTACGTTTTTGTCAAGCAAGTATGGTATTCAAGGACGACTTGATGCGTTGGTTGATAGTCAACAACCTTTGCAAAAACAGATTATCGAACTGAAGAGCGGGAAACCGGTCAATACCTACTATAGTGTGGTCGTTGATGGCGTACCCATGTCTGTGCGCGTCTGGTCGACGCAGTTGGCGCAGGCCGCCTGTTACAACCTGATCATGCAGTCTACCAATCCTGATCTTACAGTCACAGAAAATATCCTGTTCTCGGCAGACCCTATCAGTCCGATGCGCACAGTGGAAGTTACGCCAGTATTGCGTCGCAGTATTGTCAACCTGCGAAACAGGATTGTCATGAACGAGTGGGCGATCGCAAATGGCGATGCGACACCATTACGGCAGATCAACAGGGCGAACATCGCTGACGCGCCACCATATATCATTAGCGATATTGTCGTCCTGGAGCGCGCTCTGGCAGCAGTATCTCCACAGGAACGCGCCTATTTCGAAGCCTTCAGCATGTTGATCGCGCGCGAACACATGATGGCGCGCATTGGGAGTTCCGATCCGGATTCGAATCAGAATGGTTTTGCGGCACTGTGGTTGAATGATTTGTCGTCGAAAGAAGCAGGATATGGCGCCATTCCTAACCTCATGTTTGAGCGCTATGACCGCGATACCAAGATGGCCTATTTCCATTCGAGTCGCAAGGGTGAAATGGCGCCCACAAGTTTTCGCGAAGGCGATGCCGTCGTCATCTATAAGCACAACGAAGATGGCACAGCCGATCCGCTGCGCAGTCAATTGCTGAGAGGCAATCTGCGCAAAGTCAGCGCTGCGGCTATCGAAATTGAAATACGCAGCGGCGAGTTGCAACTGGATGCGCGCGGTTTCTGGGCTGTGGAATCCGATATGTTCGAAAACGGCTTCACGGTGCAGTATAAGGCGCTGGCGCGATTTATCCGGGCGACACCCGCGAAGCGCAACTTATTACTTGGCAAGACTAAACCTCGCACTGTGCCGTGGTCGGCGCCGCTGCCGACTGTCGACCTCGATGATCACCAGAGAAAAGTGTTGAAAGCGGCGCTAGAAGCACAGGACTACTTCCTGTTGCAGGGCCCGCCCGGCACCGGCAAGACGCGCATGATGCTGAAGACGATGATAGAGCTTCTGTATAAAAACACGCGCGACAATGTGTTGTTGCTGGCTTATACCAATCGCGCCGTGTCTGAAATCTGCGAAGTGCTTGAGGGAATGAAGGGAGTCGACTTTCTGCGTTTGGGTAACAGTGACGGCCTCAAAGACGTGAACACCTGCCTCGATGAATTCTCGCGTAAGAAGAGCGTTGATGAAACGCGCCAGAAGATACAGAACACGCGCGTGTTTGTGACAACGATATCTACCGCGCTGAACCGAACGGAGTTGCTGGGATATAAACAATTCGACGTGGCCATCATCGATGAAGCGTCGCAATTGCTTGAACCTCATCTTGCAGGTTTGTTGACTGATGTGAAACGCTTCATCCTGATCGGCGACGAAAAACAGTTGCCGGCGGTCATCGCACAAACCATTGAACAGACAACGGTGACCGATCCGAATTTGTTGTCACTCGGCATCAAAGACCTGCGCGTTTCTTTGTTTGAGCGTTTGCTCGAGGTATGCAAGGTCAACGGCTGGACTCATGCCTTTGCGATGCTTGAAAAGCAGGGGCGCATGCATGAGAAGATACAGGACTTTCCCAGCAGCCGTTTCTATGACGGTCGCCTGCGCACGATGAAGGCTGAGCAGACAGCCGTAGCTCAGAATTTCTCGGCTGTGTCGCGCGATGACATCGAGAAGACTATCGCATCATCGCGCGTCCTGTTCATCCCTTCGAACAGAGAACGTCAGATGCGCACGCATATCGAGGAAGCACAACGCATCGCGGTTTTGCTGGAAACGATTTACCGCGTCTATGGCAAGAGCTTTGACCCGGAAGAGACCGTCGGCGTGATTACACCCTTTCGCGCACAAATATCGGAGATTCGAAAACGCCTGCCGTCGGCCCTGCAGGGAAAAAACATGACGATCGACACCGTGGAGCGCTTTCAGGGCAGCCAACGTGACATTATCCTGATGTCGATGGCCGTAAACCACGTATCCCAGATGGATACCATCCAATCGCTCAATCCTGCGGCAAATGTCGATCGCAAATTGAACGTGGCGATTACCCGCGCGCGCAAACACCTGATCATTCTGGGCGTGGCGGAAGTACTGCAATCGCAACCCATCTATGCCGACTTATTACAGTTCATCCAGGCACAAGGCGGTCTTGTCAGCACCTTTAACACCAAACTTCTCACCTGAGGCGGCGGCCATGCCCTGTGACACTCAGTCACGTTTTACATATTACGTATCAGAACTATGCCTATTCAGATACTGTCCGAGACACTGGTAGCGCGCATTGCGGCGGGCGAAGTGGTGGAGCGCCCGGCCTCGGTGATCAAGGAGATGATGGAGAACGCCATCGATGCCGGCGCGCATGATATACGCATCGAGTGCAGCGAAGGCGGCCGCCGTCTCATTCGCGTCACTGACGATGGCAGCGGTATCCACAAGTCAGAAGCGGTGCTGGCATTTGCGCACCATGCCACGAGCAAACTACAGTCGGTCGATGATCTTTCGCACATCATGACGCTAGGCTTTCGCGGCGAGGCGCTGGCCAGTATCGCGTCCGTGAGTACGTTGACGTGCAGCACGCGGCATGTGGATGAGACTGTTGGCACACTTGTGCGGATTGACAATGGCAAGTTCATCAGCGAGGAAAGCATTGGGCGCAACCCAGGCACAACGATGACAGTAGAGCATCTATTTGCCCGCGTGCCGGCGCGCCTCAAATTCCTCAAATCCACCCAGACCGAACGGGGCCACATAGACGGCATCGTAACGCGCTATGCGCTGGCCTATCCCCACATCCGCTTCACACTCCACCATGACGGTCGCCGCACTTTCCAATCACTCGGCACAGGCAACATGCGTGATGTCCTGATCGAGATATACGGCGCATCGTCAGTCGAGCAGATGATCCCTGTGGGCGAAGAGAAAACAGGCGTCATGGGAGGAATGAGCGTGCACGGCTACACGGCATTACCGGCGCTGGATCATGGCAATCGCAACAAGATCACCCTGTTTGTGAATGGCAGGCCGGTGCAGGATGTCAAACTGGCGTATGCCGTGGTGCGGGCATATCACACGCTGTTGATGACCGGACGGTATCCGATTGCGGTGATCATGTTGCAGGTGGCGCCGGAGGAAGTTGATGTTAACGTACACCCAGCGAAGGCAGAGGTGCGATTCCGGGATGCGGAGAGTGCCTTCAGCGCCGTGATGCGGGCGGTGCGTACAGCGCTGCTGGAACATCTGCCGGCGCCGGAACCGCCGAGTGTGTTTAGCCTTCCTACTGGGGTGCCGAGCCATCCGAGTGGCACGACCGGAGACTCGAGTTCAGGGATGACGGAACTGTTGTCAGGTACAGCGACTGAAGCGGGAGCCGTGAACGGCGGAAACCCAATGCTGAGGGCGTGGACCGGACAACAACCGACATTGAGCGGCGCCGAGGCATGGGAACGAATAGGCATTGCGCGCCATGTGGCGCCGGATGCAACCGGTCCGTCAACCAGCGATCAGCCATCTTACAGCGATGCCGAGCCATCGACGCTGCCTGTCAAACCCACGATGCGCGCGCAATTGCCCGCATTGCGCATCCTGGGCCAATTGGCGACCAGTTTCATTATTGCGGAAGGGCCTGAAGGGTTGTATCTGATCGACCAGCATGCAGCGCACGAGCGTATCATGTACGAAAAAATGATGACGGCGCGCGAGCTAGGTGCGGCGACGTCACAACGACTGCTCGATCCCGTTCCGGTCGACATCCCCGCGGACAGTGCGTATCAACTGCACGGCAACCTCGACCTGCTACGCGAGATTGGCTTTGACATCGATCACTTTGGAGCGAACACCTTTCTGGTGCGCTCCGTGCCCGCCGTGATGGCGCAGGATGACATCACGGCCGCCATACGCGAGATTGTGGCCGACCTGGAGATGGGAGACGCCCCGCTGCACAAAGATATGGAGGCGCGCATCGTGAGGCGCGTGTGCAAACGCATGTCGATCAAGGCCGGACGGGTACTGGCCTATAGCGAGATGCAGGCGCTGGTGCGCGACCTGGAAGCGTGCGATTCGCCGCGCACTTGCCCGCACGGCCGCCCGACCATGATTCAGATCGGGGTGACGCAACTGGAACGCGCATTTGGGAGGGTGGGTTAAATGACTCCAATGAGATACCAAGCTATGCTGCCGCTTTCATTGCAAGATGAAAGGCGCAAGAGCAATTGAGAAGGAAATATGGCTAGAGAAAAGAATAATAAGACGACCACTGATGACCGTGCAACCGTACACCTGGTGTGCCAGGCGCATATCGATCCCGTGTGGATGTGGACATGGCAGGAGGGCGCGCGCGAAGCGATATCGACCTTCCACACGGCCGCCGACATACTGGATGAATTCCCGGAATTTGTTTTTAACCACAACGAAAGCATCCTGTACGAAGTGATCGAGGACAACGACCCTGCGCTGTTTGACCGAATACGCAAACACGTCAAGCAGGGGCGCTGGCATATCGCCGGCGGCTGGTACCTGCAACCTGATTTGAACATGTCGGGCGGCGAGTCGATTGTGCAACAGATCCAGGAGGGAAGGCGTTACTTCTCGAGCCGCTTTGGAGTCAAACCGACGGTGGCGTACAACTTCGATACCTTTGGGCATCCCGCGAGCCTGCCCCAGATACTGAAGCAGTCCGGTTTTGACATGTATATTCATTGCCGACCTGTGCAGCATCAACTGACGTTGCCGGCGCCGCTTTACCAGTGGCAGGGGCATGACGGCGCGCGCGTGCTGACGCTGCGCCCCGACACGGGATGGTATTGCACAGGGCCTGCCGATACACCCGTCCCCGGCGTGCAGACGGCGCGGGACCAGGCGCTCAACGGTATTGCTCAGGCGCGCCAGACCGGACGAGACGTGTTGGTGCTGTGGGGACTAGGCGACCATGGCGGTGGGCCGACGCGTGCCGATCTGCTGCAACTGCGCGCGTTGATAGCCGAGACGAACGACGTGCAGGTGATTCACAGTACGCCCGAGGCGTATCTTGAACGGCTGACAACTCAGCTGCCCATGGAGTCGATACCGGTTCATCAGGACGAACTGCAGCGCACTTTTGCCGGCTGTTACACGTCGGTAGCGCCGATCAAGCGCGCGATGCGTCACGCGGAAGCGGCAATCAGCAGCGCCGAAAAATGGGCGACAGTGGCATGGTGGCGCACGGGCGTGCCATATCCGGCCAGCCGATTACGCAAGGCGTGGAAAGCGGCGTTGTTTAACACCTTCCACGACACGCTGTGCGGTTCACTGGCAGAGACGGCGCTGCCTGGCGTGATGGACTACTTTGGGTATGCGACGAACATCGCGGACCAGATCACCTTCCGGGCGCAAAACGCCCTGACGCCTGCCGTGAAGCCGGACCCGGGGACGATACCGCTGTACGTGTTTAACCCACACCCCTACCCGATGAAAGCAGCGGTGAGTGGCCATTTTGTCATTGACTATCGCCCACCGCCCGGACGACACCCTTTTATCCTGCAGGACGACGAAGGGCAACTGACGCCGTGCCAGACTGGGGGTGGCGCTTACGAACAAACGAGCGGCGGATTCCAGCCGCACCTGCACTTTATCGCCGATATGCCCGCCATGTCCGTGCGGCGCTATGTGGTGCGCACGAATACTAAGCCGTCGCGGCGCGTCGCGTCGGGCCCGCTGCAATTGCACCAGAGCGCGACGGAGATCGTGGTGGAGAACCGCTGGTTGAAGGCGACGTTCTCGCATAAGTCGGCTGCGCTGGTTTCGCTAGTCGAGAAGAGTACCGAGCGCGAATTGTTGCATGGGCCGGTGCGGTTTGCAGCCATGCGCGATACAGGCGATGCCTGGGGCGGCGATAGCAATGCGGATTTCAATACTACGGTCGGTGAATTCGCGCCATTGACACCCGCGCAGGTTGGCGCGCAATGGGCCGGTGAAATGGCAGAAACCGGGGCGCCGTTGCGCATTTTGCCGGCGGCAGGTGAATTACTGCCTGCGGGTATGTCGCGTGAACTGGCGGTCACCATTGAGGGCTTGACCAGTTGGGGGCAGTCGAAGGCCAGTATTCAGTTCACACTGTATGCCGATCTGCCGCACATTGATATCAACACACGCCTGCATTGGCAGGAGCGCCGCAAGATGGCCAAGCTGGTATTGCCATTTGATCTGCCCAATCCGCTGGTGACGTGCGAAGTGCCGTATGGCATCGCGAATCGCGCCGCCGATGGCAGTGAGCATTCGCAGAACCGCTGGTTGCGCCTGGACGAAGGCGACAGCACGCCGCGCGCAATCGAGGCGCAAGGTGCTGCCAAGGCTGTGGCCAAGAAATCAAAACCCAAGAAACTTGCGGTGGGTGTAGCCAATAACGGGCAGTATGGCTTCGCAGTAACACCCGATGGCACGGTGGGACTGAGCGTCGCGCGCGGCGCAGTGCATACGCGCTGGGGCGATCAAGCGATTGAAGCCAATGAGCACCACACGTTTCAGGATCAGGGCCAGATTGACACGCGCTTCCGAATTGTGATCGGGCAACCTGCCGAGGTGACGAACACGCTGATGCCGGCGGCTCTGGAACTGAACCAGCCCTTTGACGTGTTTGCCGCGTTCTTTCCGCCGACGCCGCGGCTGGACGTCGCGCATGCTGTTGCGCCCTTCCTGCAGGTGACGCCGCAAACAGTGCAACTGGGCGCCTTGCGCAAAGCCGAAGACGAGGACGCTTTGATCGTGCGGCTGGTGGAATCTGTCGGTATGACCACGATGACTACGTTGACGCTGGAAGGGGCGGAACTGACGCGCGTGGAACTAAAACCGTTTGAAATAACCACGCTCAAGGTGAAGCGTGGTAGCAAGGGCATCACGGTCAAGCCGTGCGGATTGATTGAAGAGGCCTAGCGCGAAAGCGCGCTACGCGATTTTTGTTGTTGTAACCATGCCGCCACTTCAGGACGCAACTGAGGTGGCGGCACAGGAAACTGCTTGATCTCGATCATCGGACAGTAGATGCGGCGAATAGACATGCTGCGTGGTTGACTGGCCGTCGCCGTGTAGCTCTTCACTGGGCGCGCGACTTTTGCCACACCTCTGCCATTGGCGAGGGTGTCGATATCCGCCGCTACACACTACGCTTTAACCAACCTGACGAACCGGCGCTTGCCAACTTGTAACACGATGCCGCTATCGGGTGGGCTCACTACTTCAAGCGGATCACTGACCTTGCGTCCATCGAGGGTCACGCCATCGCCGCTGATCAACCGACGCGCTTCGTTCTTCGACGGCGCCAGTTTAGTGGCCACCATGATTTCGGTGACAGTGGCTGTTCCGTTGACGAGATAAGAAGGCATATCAGTCGGCGCCTCGCGTTGCTGGAACACGGTTCGGAAGTGTTCCTCTGCGCGCAGCGCGGCTGCATCATCGTGGAAGATCGCCACGATTTCGCGTGCCAGTTCCATCTTGACGTTACGCGGGTGCGCTGTGCCGTGCTTCAGACTGGCCTCGATCTGCGCGATCTGGTCTGGGGTGTAGCGCGTGGCCAGTTTGAAGTAGATCGGCATCGCGGCATCGGGGATACTCATCACTTTGCCATACATGTCTTCCGGCGTGCTCAGAATCGGGATGTGGTTGCCAAGTGACTTCGACATCTTGATGACGCCATCGGTGCCGGGCAGAATCTGCACGAAAATGCCGATCTGCGGTTTCTGTCCGTGGGCTTCCTGCAGCTTGCGCCCGGCTGTCAGAATGTTGAAGAGTTGATCAGTGCCACCGACTTGAACGTCGGTCTCCAGCGCGACGGCGTCGTAGCCCTGCATCAGGCTGTAGAAGGTTTCATGGAGATGAATCGCATCGCCCTTCTGAATGCGTTGCGCAAAGTTCTCGCGCGTCATGAACTGTTGCACCGTGAAGTTCTGTGCCAGTCGGATGACTTCGAGGAAGCTGAGTTCACCGAGCCACTCGGCGTTGAAGCGAATCTGGGTTTTCTCGCGGTCGAGAATCTTGAAGGCTTGTTCGGAGTAGGTGCGGGCGTTTTGCGCGACCTGTTCTGCGGTCAGGGTAGGGCGCAACTTATCCTGATCGGACGGGTCGCCGAGCAGGCTGGTGTAGTTGCCGATCAAGAAGATGACGTGGTGACCGAGTTCCTGAAACTGGCGCAGCTTGCGCATGGTGATGGTGTGTCCGATGTGCAAGTCGCTGGTGCGGGGGTCGTAGCCACAGTATACGCGCAGGGGGCGGCCCTCGGCCAGCCGGTTGCGCAACTCGGTTGCCATATTGCGGGCGGTCTGTTCATCGCCGTATTCCGTGCCTTGCATCAACAGGGCTACTTGCTCGTCTAAAGTCAGGGATGTTGCGTTCATGCAACTGATTATAGAATTAAAGATGTTGAAGTCTAACTTTGCGTTTTTAGAAAGTGGAGTGACTACCAAGATGAGTGCTATTCCAGAAGACAATGTCCGCACGCATTCGCGCCCGAGCGATCTGCGCATTACCGATATTCGTGCTGTAACCACGCGCATTCCGATCGGGCGCTGCCCGTTGATCCGCATCGACACCAACCAGGGAATCTATGGATTGGGCGAAGTGCGCGATGGCGCCAGCAAGACGTATGCCCTGATGCTGAAGTCGCGCCTGGTCGGCGAGAACCCGTGCAACGTGGACAAGATCTTTCGCAAGATCAAGCAATTCGGCGGACATGCGCGCCAGGGTGGCGGCGTGTGCGCGATTGAGATGGCGCTGATGGACCTGGCCGGCAAGGCGTACGGCGTCCCGGCGTATCAGCTCGCGGGCGGTAAATTCCGCGACCGCATCCGGTTGTATTGCGACACGCCCAACGAGCCGACTGGCGAAGCGATGGGCGCCATGCTTAAGGGACGCATGGATCGTGGTTTTACGATGCTGAAGATGGACGTGGGCATCGAACCTTTGCTTGAAATTCCGGGCGCGCTGTCATCACCCGCAGGCATGCTGGATACACGCAGCGTCATGCACCCGTTCACGCACATTCGCCTGACCGAGATCGGCATTGACTGGCTTGTGGACTATGTCGCCGCCGTGCGCGAAGTCGTGGGCTACGATATTCCGATCGCAGCTGATCATTTTGGTCACATCGGCGTCGAAGACTGCATTCGCCTGGGTGATGCGATGGAGCCGTTTAACCTGGCATGGCTGGAGGATATGGTGCCATGGCAGTTGACCGAGCAGTGGGTGTTGATGCGCAAGGCGTTGCGAACGCCCGTGTGTACCGGCGAGGACATCTACCTGAAAGAAGACTTCCTCAAGCTGTTCCAGGCCGGCGCGATTTCCGTATGTCATCCCGACATTGCGACATCGGGCGGTATTCTGGAGACGAAGAAGATCGGCGACCTGGCGCAGGAGTACGGCGTCAGCATGGCGTTACACATGGCCGGCACCCCTGTGTCGACGATGGCTGCGGTGCATTGTGCCGCAGCGACGGAGAACTTCATCGCGCTTGAACACCACTTCGCCGACACGCCGTACTGGGACAACCTGGTGACCGGCATCCCGAAGCCCTTGATCCAGAACGGCTACATCGCCGTGCCGGAAACGCCGGGGTTGGGCATCGAGTTGAACGAAGAGGAAATTAAGCAGCACCTGCATCCCGAGGATACAGGCTACTTCGAGCCGACGACGGCGTGGGACAAGCTGGATTCGTGGGATCGACTGTGGTCGTAGGAAACGGACTAGAGACTGGAGATTAAAGTGAGTTCATTCACATAACCTCACTTACACGAGGCCTTCGCAAGGAGAACCATGTCACCTTGCGAAGGCTGCTATCACGAAACCTCACTTACACGAGCGCAAACTTGTCCGCATAGCCGCTTTCATAGCGGTGGTATCCGAATGCTTCAAAATCATCTGAGGCATATTCCCAGACGGCCTTTTCGGCATCTGCATTAAAGTGATCGAAAAAAGTCCCCGGTGGGCGCACCCCTCGTTCTTCCTTATGCGGAAATGGTGGTACGTGGTTCTTGTCAACAAAAGGCAAATCTTTCAGACAGTGTGGCAGATGCTCAAAGTGTAAAACAAGCGAGACGCCAGACTTTCGAACAAAATGGAACTGGTTCATCCTGACTTCCGGTGTCTCGTGCGACTCTATCCTCACATTTCCATCTCGTAATGCAATAGTTCCACGAAACAACTCGGCAAACTGGTTGGCAGGAGGAGGTGGCGAGACGGTTTCAGCGCCCCATGGAACAAAATACCAAGCGCTTATTTCACGTTCATACGGGTTACGCACAATGGTGAACCGGGTGTAATCCCTTGCTTCGTCTGGTACTTTCCAACCATGATGTTCACCATACCATTCACCCTGATAGTAGTCCAGCAACCACCTGTTCATGGATTTCGAGCCGGTACGTGGAATACCAATATACACGTATTTCAGAGCGTGTGAAATGATCATGATCCCTACTTTCCCATGAAGCCATATAGTGCGTACTCACCGGCTCCCAATCCCTGATGTTTTGTACTAAGTTATTCTGCTGGCAGCAGCCCCAGCGCCTTAACGTGCGCTTCGAGTTTGCTGGTGCTGGGTTCGGTCAGCTTCGACCCATCGGGGAATAGGATCGTCGGGATGCTGCGGTTGCCGTTATTGACCGATTTCACGTAGGCCTCGGCTTCCTTGTCCTTGTCCACATCGATCCACTCGTAGGCTACCTTGTGTGTGTCGAACCACGAGCGTGCGCGGCGCGTGTCACCGCACCACATGGCTCCGTACATTTTTACTGTCGGTAGTTGTGTTTCTGACATGTTCATCTCCGTATGCAAGTTCTACTTGAGTTCTTTCTTTACTGCGGCATAGAGCGTTTCCGCGTGCAGATCGCGCAAAGATAGGCAGACGCAATCCAGATTCTCGGCCAGTTTGCGCGCTAGCCCCTGGTCAAAGGCCGCGTGCTCCATATTGATCACGACCGACCGAATACTCTCATCACGGATCAGGTTCGCGATGCGATAAGCTTCGACTTGCGGCGGCAGGCTGCCCATACTCACGTTGCCGGCACCATCCGTCAGGATGATCATCAACGGCATCACTTCGGGGTGCAGGCGTAGTTCGCGTGTTATGACCTGGTAAGCCAGCGTCAGGCCGGCGGCGAGCGGCGTCTTTCCTCCGACCGGGATGTCGCCCAATGCCTTCTGCGCCAATTCCACCGATGAGGTGGGCGGCAGGATCAGCGTGGCCGCATTCTTCTGAAACACAATCAAACCGACGCGGTCGCGTCGTTGATAGGCATCGGTGAGTAACGACATGATCGCGCCTTTGGTTGCAGCCATGCGCTCGGCAACGGCCATGCTCCACGAGGCGTCGACAACGAACACCACCAGATTGGCGGTGCGGCGCACACGTACTTTGCGCTGGTAATCCGAACGGCGCACCAGAAACTTCGGGTTCTGCACTTCGGGTTTCAGGCCGGGCGTAGCCTTGCTGGTAGCTTCCGCCAGTGCGCGGCGGCGCGAACGCTGATGCACAGCCGCGGCGCGCAGTGTGGCGTCGAAGGCCAGGTCGCTCACGCGTCCTTCGCCCATCGGGCGCGCGCGAATATAGCGGCCGCGCTTGCGGTCGGTGCGCGTCATGCTGCGCCGTCCCGCCTGATTGCGTGTCATTTTATCCAGCGGCGTGTTGAGTTTACGCACGTGGAACTGATCGCCAATGGCGACCTTCTGTCCGCCCTTGGTATCCGGCGCGCTTTGTGGCGCCGAGGGCGTTGACTGCATCATGGGCTCCGCGGGGCCTTGCGAAGCGTCGGGATTGTCGTTTAGCCCCGCTTCACTTTTTTTGCGATGCTCTCCGGGGCCTTGCCCTGCTGACTCTGCGTGTCAGGCTGTTGCTGCGTACCCGTCATCTGGTCTTCGATCTGCTGCAACTTTTCGCCAAGTACGGCCATGGCCTGTTCGGTGTCCTGGAACGGATGACGCTTCAAGCGGTGCGGCAAAGCCAGTTCAGCCGCCATGAGGATATCCTGCTCGTTGATGCCTTCGCGTCCCTGCAACGCCGCATGTGCGCGCGCTGTTTTCAGGATGACGATGTCGGCGCGATGACCATCAACACCGAGGCTGGCAACCAGATTGGCAATCGTCGCCAGGTCGCGCTGCGTGTGTTTGATGAGTGGCAGGCGTGCTCGTGCGGCAACGATGTCGTTGCGCAATTGCTCTTCTTTGGGTTGCCACTGCGCGACAAAGTCAGCCGGATCGGCTTCAAAGGCCAGGTTGCGCTCAAGGATGGACATGCGCGCGGCAGGGTCACGAATACCCAGAATATCGACGGCGAGTGCAAAACGGTCGAGGAGTTGCGGGCGCAGATCGCCTTCTTCCGGGTTCATCGAACCGATTAATACGAAGCGCGCCAGATGCGAGAAACTCACGCCTTCGCGTTCGACAACGTTGACACCCATTGCGGCCACATCGAGCAACAGGTCGACGACGTGATCATCGAGCAGGTTAACTTCGTCGACATACAGCACGCCGCGGTTGGCAGCGGCCAGGATGCCAGGGTCGAAACGGCGCTCACCGCGCTGGATGGCTTTCTCGATATCGAGTGTGCCGACGACGCGGTCTTCTGTCGCGCTGACGGGCAGGTTGACAAACGGCGTCTTCTTGCGCATGACCCGCGGGCTGTCGCCTGCCTGAATGCGTGTGCGCACGTCCTCGGTATAGGTGGCCGTATTCGATGGATCGCACTGGAACGGATCGCCTTCAAAAACGTCAATCTCGGGCAACAGTGCAGCCAATGCGCGCGCTGCCGTGCTCTTTGCTGTGCCGCGTTCGCCGCGAATCAATACGCCGCCGATCTGTGGATAAATCGCGTTGAGTACCAGAGCGCGTCGCATGCGCTCCTGACCCACTAATGCCGTAAATGGGAAGATGATAGCCATTACGCCTATCCTACCATCTAGTTGGGCAACTGACGGGACGACACGCGTGTCGTCCCATATTTTAGTTAGTGCACGATCGTGCGGAAGTAGTCGATAGTTCTTCTCAGGCCTTCATCCAGTGCTACTTTGGGTTCCCATCCCAGAATGGTGCGCGCGCGTGTGATATCGGGCTTGCGCCGCTGCGGATCATCGGCGACGCGGTCAGCCTTGGGTTGGAAGAAGACGATGTCGCTCTTGCATCCGGGCTGTCCGGCTGCGTGCACGGCCTGTGCAAATTCGAGCACGGTCATCTCGTTCGGGTTACCGACATTCACTGGCATGACCTCGTCAGACCACAACAGCCGCAACATGCCATCGACAAGATCGCTGACGTAACAGAAGGCGCGGGTGGCGGAGCCATCACCATACACTGTAATCGGTTCGTTGCGCACTGCCTGCGCGACGAAGTTGGGCACGACACGCCCATCATTCAATGCCATGCGCGGGCCATAGGTGTTGAAGATGCGAATGATGCGCGTTTGCACGCCATAGGTACGGCGGTAGGCCATGGTGATAGCTTCAGCATAGCGTTTGGCTTCGTCATAAACTGAGCGTACGCCGATGCAGTTGACATTGCCCCAATACGTTTCGGTCTGCGGATGCTCCAAAGGGTCGCCGTAGACTTCGCTGGTGCTGGCCTGCAGAAAACGCGCGTGTTTGACGCGGGCGACTTCCAACGCGTTGTACGTGCCATGCGATCCGGCTCTCATTGTCGCGATGGGGTTGTCCAGATACCCGACCGGACTTGCCGGTGAAGCGAGGTTCATCACGGCGTCGAGTGGCCCTTCAACTTCGCACCATTCGCTGATGTCCGCTTTTATGAAAGTGAAATGGCTGCTGCCTTTGACGTGAGCAAGATTGGCAGGCGACCCGGTGATGAAGTTGTCCATCGCCACCACGTCATGACCTTCGCCAATCAGGCGTTCACAGAGATGCGATCCAATGAATCCAGCACCGCCAGTGATGAGAATGCGCACAGTGTTTACCTCCGAGACGACACGCGAGTCATCTCTTACTCGGTCTGAGTTTTTGCTTCTTTTGATCCGACTTTAACAAGTTGCACCTGAGCCTGATACCCCTTCACGGCGTCATCGCCCAGCGATATTTTGCCATTTGCAAAATACCCGGTGCTGCCGGTCTTGAACTCCTTTGGATTGAGCAACATCATACCAACTTCTTTGCCGTCGACTAGAAATTTGACTGTGATGGTGGGATTTACTTCTGCCATAGTAGTTAACATCATACCAAAAGAAGTCAGAGGGCGGAGGTAGAAGCTGGATAATGACTTCTACCCTTCCTTCCAGTCTATACCGTTGGCGTTTTCAGCGATGCCGTAACGCGGAAGCCGAGATAGTCAAAACGGAAGTGGGGCAGGCTCCAACTGCGATAGGCGCAGCGCAACACGCGGCGCACGCTGTTGAAGGCACCGCCGCGCAGAACACGCACATCGCGGCTATCGGCGTCTTCGCGCCCGTCTTTGGCATTGTATGGATATAGTCGGTGCAGGCTGCCGGTCCATTCCCACACATTGCCGGCCATATCGGATACACCATACGGGCTATCCCACGCGGGGCTGTACTTGCCCACCTGCGTCGGCATACCAACATTCATGTTGTAGTTCACGCGGGTCGAATCGGGTTCTGCGCTGCCGCCAGCCGTGAAGGTGCCGCCCCACGGGAATAATCGTCCACGTCCGCCACGCGCGGCTTTTTCCCACTGTGCTTCGGTGGGTAGTGTGATGACGCGACTGGTCACCTGACTGGCCCACTGGCAGAAAGCGTTAGCGTCGTCCCATGTCACCAGTACGACCGGGTAACTGTCTTTGCCCATGATGTCGCTGCCCGGGCCTTTCGGATGCCGCCAATCCGCGCCGGCGGTATCCTTCCATCCGGCAGCGGTCAAGATGTAGCCGTTGCCCTCTTTCTCTGCCGCCGTCAGATACCCCGTTGCGCTTGTAAATGCCGCGAACTGCGCATTGGTCACATTGTATTTACCGATCAGGTATACGTCGAGATAGACAGTATGCTGCGGACTTTCTTCAATAAACGCGTCGGCATCCTGTACCGCACTGCCCATTTTGAACTCGCCGGCCGGTATGCGCATCAAGTCCAGATAGAGCCCCGGTCCGAGCATCGTGGCCTCGGGTTGCAATACGCCCCCGGCCTCCGAGATCGCTTCGATTGAGCGCGCATGTTCGGGCGTCTGGCTCAGAAATTCAGGATCGGGGATCACGATCGTCGGCATCACGGCATTCTGTGCCTGCGCCTGTGCAGGAGCAGAGCCCTTCAACGCGATGCGCATCGAAGCCGCATCTTGATACCGCTGTTTGCGATCCATGCTGAGCGCCTTCATGATCACGCGCTCGGTATTTTCAGAAGCGTCGCCGCGATACATGCGGATGGGCTGCTGCGGTTCGCCGGAACTCTGATCCGTAGCGCTTACAGGCAGCCGTCCGGTCAACATCTGGTAAAGCGTGGCAGCCAATGAGAAGAGATCACTGCGTTGATCGGTGCCGCCCGTATATTGTTCTGGTGGCGCGTAGTGCGGTGTCAGCCCCCGAATGCTCGGGCCATCCTTGCCGCCCATGCCGTTCTCTACTTTTACGAGGCCGAAATCAACGAGTACGGCGCGGCCATCGGGCTGCAGAATAATGTTGGCCGGCTTGATATCGCGGTGCAGCACGCCTTTGGAGTGGATGTAGTCCAGTACACTGAGAAGTTGATCGCCAATATCCACAACGATCGCTTCAGACATGCCGTTCGGGCTAATCAGTTTATCCAACGCCTTGCCCTCGATCATATCCATGACGAGGTAATAATTGCCGTTTTCGATAAAGTAATGCGTCACACGCGGCAGGTTGGGATGTCGCAGATCGGCCAGTGTCTTGGCCTCACGCTTGAATTGATCCGCAAACGTTTCGGCGAAAGCCGGCTCGTTCAGCGGCAGCATTTCCTTGACCACGCACGCGATATCGAGCGAGAGTTCGCGTGCGGCAAAAACGGCGCCCATGCCGCCTTGCCCCAACGCCTTGATAATTCGATAACGCCCCTGAAGTATTTGATTTTCCTGCAGCATTTGCACTCTCCGGATAATTCCATACTACACTACAAGCTGTTTCACGGCGCACACGCTATGCGAGACAGATGTCGAACCAACGCCACGCGGCGCTGTTCTGCGCCTACATCCAGATGCCCGCGATAGCAGTCTGGCAGTCCGGGCACCGCCCTGTCGACGTGATCCGGTTTGACCGAACGCGAAAACCATGCCGCTCGACTAATGTTGTGCCACAGCCGGGGCAGCGCGTATTCTCATATGCGGCTGCACGTCCGGGCAAGTTGCCGGCATAAACATAGCGCAGGCCTTCCGCATAACCGATCTCGGCGGCGCGTATCAACATGCGCGCGCTGGTGTTGGCCGGTTCGCGCATCCGATAATCCTGATGAAATGCGGTTACATGCCACGGCACATCGGGCGACAGTGACTTGATGAACTGCGCCGCATCGCGCAACTCGTCATTTGAGTCGTTGAATCCCGGCACCACCAGCGTCACGATCTCCAGCCAGAAACCCAGTGCATGCGCAGTGCGGGCAGAATCCAGCACGCGATCAAGCACAGCGCCCAGCGCGCGGTAATTGACATCGCGCATGGTCTTCAGATCGATCTTGTACGCATCTGTAAAAGGGCGTATATATTCCAGCGCTTCGCGCGTTGCGTTGCCATTCGATACATACATGCACATGAGCCCGGCGGCTTTGGCTTGCCGGAACACGTCCACAGCCCATTCGGTGGTGATCAATGGCTCGTTGTATGAACTGGCGACGCTGCGCGTGCGCGCGCCATATTGTCCGGCCAGCGCCACGATTTGCTGCGGTGTAACCTGCTGCGGTTCACCGCCTGCTTCGCTATCGCGCAAGACTTGTGAAATGTTCCAGTTCTGGCAATAGGCACAATGCATGTCGCACCCAAGCATACCGAAGGTCAACACATCGGTGCCGGGCAGGACGTGGTTGAAGGGTTTCTTCTCGATCGGGTCACAGTTGAGCGCGCTGACATAGCCCCATGGTGCGTACAACTTCCCGCTGTTGTTGAAGCGCACCTGACAGATGCCGCGTGCGCCGGGTTTGATTCGGCATTCATGACCGCACGCAACACAACGCACCCCGCCATCAGCGAGCGGTTCAACCAGTACGGCTTCTTTCACCAGCAGATCGATGACGGATGATAACGCCTCGTCGCCAGTGATGGGTTTGCGGATCATGGCGCGCTGACCGCGTTTGGCGGCGCCAGCCTCCCGAGTTGAATTGAAACATTCGCGCCCGGCAGGAAGGTGCCGACGGCGTCGCTGCCGATATCAAAGAGCGTGTCGTTGGCCAGCACGCGCGCAGAACGCGTACGTATTTCGGCGCTGGCTGGTTTTGATCCGCCGCTGACTGCGTCGAAGATCAATGCCTGACGTTTTTGTTTCGCTGCCCACGAATACTCCACCGAGTAGATCGCATGGAAACACAAGACGATCGACTCGATGTTGATGACTTCTTTAATCACCTTGTCCGCTTGATACGTCTTCATCAACATCGGGATAACATGGCGGATGACAAATGAACTGCGCACATCCGGAACGATAACGTCCGCGCCACTGCGTTGCAGTGTGGCGATGTCGGGCATCATCTGTTGTGGCGCTGTCATGTAACGCTTGAAATCGCCGACCTCGCCCGTTTTGCCGTCCAGTGTCAGATCGCGATGAAGCGTTTCGTCGCAATGCTCAATCGTATCGATATCAAATCCGCGTGTGCGGTTGATGGTGATGGGATATTCGCGCTCATGCAGGACGACGGACTGCACTTCCGGCGTCGGTACATCGACGTGGTACACGCGTTTGCGCTCATAGATATAGTGCGCTGTGGCTGATACAGCCCAGAACGATTCATACTGTTTCTGAATCGTCACAATTTCTATGTCTTCCGGTTTCGGTCGCTGCAACAGCTTGGCTACTTGTCCAAAAGCATCGATGCGCTTGCCGACAGCCATGCCCTGAATCTGTTCAGCCGAGTAGGTTGCCTGTAATTCGACGATCTGCGTTTCACCCAGATTGACTTCCATTTGAGAGTACGGCTCCTTATCAAGAGTCGGCACACTCCGGGAATGTGACGACAGCTATTTTCTAAATCACCGTTGGCGGATGATACTCGCCAAAGACATGTCGGAATACATTGCCAATCTCACCTACCGTCATCCCCGCCTCGACGCATGCGATGAGGCATGGCATGACGTTCTCTGAACCGCGCGCTGCCGTCTCTAGTTTGTCGCGCAACGCGCTGACCGTCTCAGCGTCGCGTTTGGCGCGCCAGTCTGCAAGACGTTCGCACTGACGCTGCTCAACCGTGTGATTCACATTAAAGCGCGTGATCTGACGGTTGCCTTCGGATGCATTACCCTCGGACTTAAACTCATTCAAGCCGACGATGATGCGATCCTTCGACTCGATCTCACGCTGATAGCGATACGATGCGTCAGATATCTGCGACTGCATCCAGCCGCTCTCGATACTGCGCACGGCGCCACCCATTCGGTCGATCTCGTCGATTAATGCTGTGGCGCGCTGTTCGATCTGGTCGGTCAGGTTTTCCACTACATACGAGCCAGCCATTGGGTCCACTGCGCTGGCAACGCCGCTTTCATGCGCGATGATCTGTTGCGTGCGCAGGGCGGTGCGCACCGATTCTTCGGTGGGCAGCCACAAGGCTTCATCCATGCTGTTGGTATGCAGGCTTTGAGCGCCGCCGAGGACGGCTGCAAGTGCTTGAATAGTTACCCGTGCGACGTTGTTCATCGGCTGTTGCGCCGTGAGAGTGCTGCCGCCTGTCTGCGCATGGAATCGCAGCATGCAACTGCGCATATCCTTCGCCCCAAAACGGTCGCGCATCAGTTTAGCCCACAGCCGGCGCGCTGCACGGAACTTGGCGATTTCTTCGAGGAAGTCGTTATGCGCGTTGAAGAAGAACGCTAGTTGGCCGGCGAACTCGTCCACGTCCAGACCGGCGCTCATCGCTGCCTCGGCGTAAGCAATCGCGTTGGCGAGCGTGAATGCCACTTCCTGCACCGCAGTGCTGCCCGCTTCGCGAATGTGATATCCGCTGATGCTGATTGTGTTCCAGTGTGGAACGTGATCTTTGCAATAGGCAAAAATGTCGGTGACAAGTCGCATCGACTGGCGAGGTGGGTATACATATAGCCCGCGCGCCGCATACTCTTTCAGAATGTCATTCTGGATGGTGCCGCGCAGTTTGCTTTCGGTAACGCCCTGCTCTTTGGCGACCGCAATATAGAGCGCCAACAGAATGGCAGCGGGCGCATTGATGGTCATCGAGGTGCTGATCTTGTCGAGTGGGATCTGATCAAACAACTCGCGCGCATCATCGAGCGTTGAAATGCTCACGCCTACCTTGCCCACTTCGCCGGCCGCAAGTGGATCGTCAGCATCCATGGCCAGTTGCGTGGGCAGGTCGAAGGCAACCGAGATGCCGGTCTGGCCCTGTTGCAACAAGTAGCGATAGCGCTGGTTGGATTCCTGCGCGCTGGCGTAACCCGCGTACTGCCGCATCGTCCACAAGCGCGATCGGTACATGGTAGGGTGCACACCGCGCGTAAATGGATATTCACCGGGATATTCATCGGAGGCTTGATCGCCATAGACGATCTCAAACGGAATACCGGAGGGCGTCTCGAACGAAGTTCGCCGTTCGGGCGCGCGTTTTAGTGATGGTTTGAGCGTTTCGCTCTCCCAGTCTTGTCGTGTTCTCATTGCTGTATGTATGATAACCGATGGATATGAATTAAGGATCATGAGACAAAGATCAGAACTCTGATGCAGAGGGGCAGTAATAAAAAACCCGATGTTTCTTTTGAAGCATCGGGTTATAGATTGATCAATCGCTGTCAGTGTTGTTCAATGAAGACCGCCAAACTCTCCGTAATACATCACTGGGTAATCACCTGACTGGTATACGAAGATATCGGTCAGTACCTGGTATTTGCCATTACCCAGGCTCTGCATCAACCATGTGCGCGGGTTCTGGATCTGCAGCATATCCTGCCGCCCAGGGTCAGTCAGCACAGACTGCGTCGTCGGGTATTCCGCAACACCCACTTCGCGCCGGAAAGTGAACGGACCAAAAGAAGTGGTCTTGGTTTTGGTGTGACGCACGACATCTGCGGTAACCAGGCCATTGCTGTCGACGTGGATACTCACCATGCCGTCCTTCCAGCGGAAGTACATGGGTGCCATGCCAACCACAGTTCCTGCGGGGTGGTATATATAATTTCCCTGCCACGCCGGGCCATCAAGATTCTCGGCCTTGTAGATGGTGACACAGTCGCCATCATGCAATAAACCGACTTCAGGCACCTTGTCCACACGGTTATAAAGCGCCTCAGCCGTAATGGTGACACAGGTTCCCGGTGTTTCCGCGACGGTAGATTTTGCACCACATCCGCCCCAGATGCCGACATAGCTGGCGCGCGCACGTGCTTCAAGGTCATTGAGCGTGCCCTGATGCTTCAGGTTGGGCGAAGCCACCGTTGCCATCGCGTCACCTTTTTTGATCAGCTCTTCGTTGATCATGGTGGCATTCAATAGATAGACATAGCGATACAGCACGCTGCCATCTGCCGAGGCCGTAAGCGTATCTTTTTCCATGCGCACGGTTTTTCCAGACACGAGCGCGGCGTTATCGGCTGTGGCTTGCCATGCGCCACAACTGTTACCTGTGGGGGTAGTCAGCCCGATATAGCGAACTGTGACTGTTGAGCCCGTGGACAATGCAACCTGAATGGTTTGTCCATCAATGACCTTGGTGACTTGCCCGGCTTCAGGTGTGTACGCCAGGATATCTGACGGGCGACGACCTTCTGCCTGGACCGGCAAGGCGGGAGTGATTGTCAGAATGGCGCTGCCCAGGAGCGCCGCGATTGAAAATAGCTTGTGATTCATAGTGTGAGTTTCACCTTTTCTCCAAGTCTATATTATGCCTGTGCTCGTATGTGCGCCAGTGACTACCGCCATATTGTGTGATGACTGGCGTCACAAAAGATGACAGAAGTGAGAGATATGAGGCAAGACGAAGCTGGTTGGGCAGTTATTGAGGCCAGACAGCCTTCCGGATTTTTTAAATCTACTGCTGTTTTGGTTGATTGTGGTACACTATTTAAGTCGGGGACGATTGTCAGTAGTTTTCTTCCAAAAAACACTATTGGCAGAATTTTAGCCCCGATGAAATTGGAGTAACGGACTCAGCGGGTCCGTTAATTGCCACATCAGAGGATGAAGGACGCGCGATCAGTGCGCGTTTTTTTATTTATTGGAGGGGATCAATGGGTAATGCTTACCGCAAGGCCATGCAAACCAATCCGGAATCAGATAACACCGTAGCGCCAATTCCACAAAGCGAGCCGCTCGATAGTCGTCAGGTGTTGAACAATGCGGGTGGCTATACCTATCAGATCACGCTACTCAAGCAGTTGGAGCGCTTTCTGATCCTGGGTACCTTGGGCGGGACTTACTATGTTGGCGAACGGGAAATGACGGACAAGGCGATTAAGATGGTGGCAGAATGCCTAGAGCACCATGGTCTTGAAGCCATTGAGATGGTTCGTGACGTGTCGATCAACGGGCGCGCCCATAAACAGGAGCCTGTTCTGGCGCTGCTGGCCATGGCATTGTCGTGCGGTAATCTGGCTGTGATGAAGCAGGCAGAGCAACACTTCAATGAAATCGTTCGCACAGGCACGCACCTTTTGACCATGATCGGCATTCTGAAGGGACGGCGCGGGTTTGGCAAGCTACTCGCGCGCACCATCACCCGTTGGTATGCGCGCGGCACTGCCGGCGGTGATTTGAATGTGGCCTATCAGGTTGCGAAATACTGGAATCGTGGGGAGTGGACGCACTGGGATGTCTTGCGCGTAGTGCATCCCGCGCCGCAAACCGAACTTGAAAAGAAGATCTTTGCCTGGATCAAGGCGCGAGGGACAAACGAATCGTATGTTCCTGACAGCGATATGGGCCTGATCTACACGAAGCACATCATGGACACCGCGCCGGATACACAAACGATACTCAATCAAATCGCCAGTGGCGACAGGGTGGTTTGGGAGGTCATTCCCTCAACGAAGATGACGCCCGAAATATGGGAGGTGTTGATTCCTTCCATGCCGTTGATGGCGTTGACGCGCAACCTGGGTCAGTTGTCGGCGCAGGAAGTGATTGCTCCGGGCAAATTCGACATCATCAAGACCATTGTTGACAAACTGACGGATGAAACCGCCATCATGAAGGCGAAAGTACACCCGATGCACTTTCTATTGGCTGCAACCACCTATCAGGCTGGCAAGGGTGTGAAGGGCAAATTGAAATGGACACCGGTGCCGCAAATTAAGGATGCACTGGATGTTGCCTTTATCAAGGCGTTTAAGAATGTCGCGCCAACAGGCTTGAGATACTACCTTGCGCTGGATGTGTCAGGCTCAATGGGTGCATCCATGATCAACGGTACGCATCTCTCGGCTCGTGTGGCCTCTGCGGCGATGGCGCTGGTTACCATGCAAAAGGAAGCCCACTTTGTTGTGCGGGGATTTGGCATAGATGCTGCTGCATCACAATCGCATGACTGGAGCCGTAGCAAGATGGTCGATGTGTCAGTGTCATCACACATGGAACTTATGGCGATTGTGAAGGCGATTGAACTTATCCCCATGGGCAGGACCGACTGCGCGCTGCCGATGCTCAACGCGATCGAAAACAATCTTCAGGTCGATGTGTTTGTGATCTATACCGATAACGAGACATGGGCGGGCAGCATCCATCCGATGGAGGCGTTGCGCCGGTACCGCGCAAAGACAGGTATCAACGCCAAGCTCATTGTCGTCGGTATGACGGCCACAGAGTTCAGCGTTGCTGACCCCGCCGACCCCAATACGCTGGATGTAGTGGGGTTTGATGCGCAGACTCCGGCGATCATTAACGAATTTTCAGCCGGACGGATTTGAAGTCCGATTTCAGGCCTTTGTCAGTGGCAGCATGCTGCGGGCATACGGTTTGCCATCGGCATCAAAGAAAGTGTGACTGGGCACCACGTTGGGTGTTACCGTCAGGAACATCAGCAGGGGCTGTGATCCGGCATTGGCAATAATGTGCCATTCGTTGGCCGGGGTGAGTACGATGTTGCCTGCGTCGAGGACGACTTCTTCATACGGGCCAGTCACACGGCACTGGCCTTGGAAGAACCAGAAAATCTCATCAGCACCGTCGTGGAAATGTTTGTCGGCGATAAAACCGGGCGCAAAAGTGAGTACACCGCCGCGCACATAGTCGTCATAGACCATCATCTGTCCACCGGCAACGGCAAAGCGATGCGGCGCTGTGAGAGGCACGATCAGGCGCTGCGCTGCGTCAAAATCGGGATGCGGGCTGTCGACGCGCAGCACCTTCGCTCCTGATGTACCGGCAGCGCCATGCCATGTATAACCGGCAGGAATCTGCACTCCCGTCATCGCGTCCAGTATCCCGATGGCGCCGAGGTCGACGCTCCCCTCAATGACGCACAGCGTGACTTCCGCCGCCGCCGGCGCTATAGCCTCTCCCGGTGCGAGGGTGCGCACTTCGGCGAAGCACTGTGGCGTGTTGCACAGAACATGGGTGGTGATTTGGTTAATCGTAAAGACTTGCATGGTATTCCTTAATCGGCCGCTGCCGTCTTGAGCAGGACTTTGCCTGCTGCCTGGGTGCGCGAGAAATTGACCGCTTGCATGGCCTGGCTCAACGGGAAGATTTCTTGCGCGGTAGGTGACCAGTCAATCACACGTTCAAGGCGTAGGGTGCGGTCATACTCCAGCAATCCACCCCACGAGGTACGCAGGGTGTACTCCCGCATGAACATATCGTTGGGCGAAATAGGTACGCGCAAACCAGCGGGGGCAACGCCGCCCCAGATGACCGTGCCGCCAACGCCGACGATATTAATTGCCTGCGACAGGGCTGGTTCAAGCCCAACTGCCTCAATGCTGATGTCCACGCCCCGCTGCATCGTATGGCGCATGACAATGTCATGCAGGTTTTCGACGAGTGGGTCGACGACGATGTCTGCGCCCATGCGTTGCGCCATCAAGCGGCGGCTTTTACGAGGCTCGCTGACGATGACTAGGCCTGCCCCTGCATGCTTCGCCATAATGGCTGAGAACAGACCGATGGGGCCTGCCCCAATGACAGCCACGGTCTGCCCGGCGCGCATCCACGCACGATCCATGATGCGCACTGCGCAACTGAGCGGCTCGGTGATCGCGCCGATCGCCATGCTGATGTCGTCAGGCAGCGCATAGACGAGTGGCGCTGGTGTGACGATGTACTCGGCCCATGATCCGCCGCGTTGCGCAATCTTGCGGCACAGCGCGTGCAGGCTGTTGCGGCACATATCGCAGCGCCCGCATGGTCCGCGCGGCCATGCCGTCACGCGTTGACCCTTGGTAAGGTGCTTGACACCAGGGCCGACTTCGGCAATAACGCCTGCGTATTCATGCCCTAGGGGCGAGTGCGCATTTTCCGTAACTGCTGTCCCGGCGGTAATCTCATAACCTTCAATGGCATGCAATTCCGATCCGCAAATGCCGGTGTAATGCACCTGAATCAGCACATCGTCGGGTTGCTCGATCTGCGGGATGGAAACGTTTTCGACGCGTACATCCAGTTTGCCGCACATGAAGGCGGCCTGCATTACTGTGGATTGTGTCATTTACTCTCAATCTCCCATCACTGTCATACCGCCATCCACGACCAGGTTGTGCCCGGTGATGAACGAGGCTTCGTCAGAGGCAAGGAAGAGCGCTGCATTGGCAACTTCGATCGGTAGTCCGACGCGCCGCAGCAGATGCCGGTCTGCCCACAACCTTTCGGTGTCGGGATCAAGTGGTGTTTCGGGATAAGTCTGAATCGTGCCCGGGCAGATGGTATTCACGCGCACGCCGGGCGCCAGTTCGGAGGCCAACTGGTGCATCAGGCCAATTAATCCGCCTTTGGATGCGGCATATGCGGCGAATGTTTTGAAGCCAATCATCCCCTGCACCGAACTGATCAGCACGATCGAGGCTCCTGGACGTTGGCGTAGATGCGGGGTGGCGAAATGCGCCAAGTGATAAGCGGCGCCCAGGTTGACGGCCATGACTTCATTCCACGTTGCGGGCGTCATTTCATCAATAGGCCCGGCATGAAACACCGCGGCGCTGCTCACGATGATATCGAGGCCGCCATATTGGCGAACAGTGTCATCAACCAACCGCCCCACGGCGGCGTGATCCGAAACATCGACCGGCAGATAGGTTGCGCCAGTGACTGCACTCAGCGCCTCACCTGCTGAACGGTTCAGATCGGCGATGATCACTTGCGCCCCTTCTTCGCGGAACCTGCGCACCGTTGCCGCACCGATACCATGTGCGCCGCCAGTCACGATGGCCACCTTATTTTTTAGACGATCCAAATATATTCCTCCGTCACCAGTTGATGTCCCGCAAAGTATGCCCTAGTTTCGTAATAAGATTGCCCATCTCTTCGGCGCGTGCCGCAGGTGAGTTGAGTATCGACCAGTTTTTAATGTTGCACTATAATCAGGGCTACGCGGAGAGGTAGCATAGCCCGGTCTAATGCGCACGCCTGGAGAGCGTGTTCGGGTAAAATCCGACGCAGGTTCAAATCCTGTCCTCTCCGCCTGATTTCACGTCTCTTTCCCCTGTCCCCTATAGTCCCAGCGCCTCGCGTATTGTCTTTGGCGAATCACCGATGATGCTCGTAACGCCACATTCTGCCATGCGTTTGATGTCGGCAGGCGCGTTCACAGTCCAGGTATTGACGCCGATGTGGCGCGAGCGTAGCTCTCTCACCAGTGCGTGCGTGACCATGCTGTAGTGCGGGTTGCGGAACTCGTGCGGCATGAGCGGATCGTTGAATACAGCCTGGATGTCGAACCGGACCTCATCATCGTACAGGAAAGCGCGCGGTATATCGGGCGCAAGTACGGCCAGCCGGCGCAACACCAACGGATGAAACGAGGAAAACACGATGCGGTCAGCGATGGCATGCCGCCGTATAATGTCGACCACGAGCGGTTCAAGCCCATCATCGGGCGTAGTGTAGTTGGTAACTTCGACGTTGACCAGGAGATTAGGGCCGATCGCGTCGAACACATCATCGAGTGTGGGGACATGTTCGCCCTGCCCGGCATCGAGTGCGCGCAGTTCGGCCAGTGTCCACTCATGCACCAGACCTGCGGCGCCGGTGGTGCGCAACAAGGTTGGATCGTGCATGACAACGACGTCACCCGAGGCGCAACGTTTTACATCGAGTTCAATGCCGTCGGCGCCCTGTTCACGCGCCAGACAGAAAGCAGCGAGTGTATTCTCCGGCGCGTACGCGCTGGCACCACGATGACCAATGACAAGTGGATGCGTATGTGTTTGTAGCCAGTTATTCATGACGATAGTTTATACTGCGAGGCCAATATGAGCGAAACAGGGCGTATTTTCCAGATTAACTTATCAGAGGGTGGGGTGCCGAAGCACGCTACCTACGACGCGACGGTCGATATGTTCGGGCTGGTCGGTGACAAACACCGCGATCTGAAGCATCATGGTGGACCCGATCGTGCGGTATGTCTGTATTCTCTTGAACGCATTCAGGCGTTGCAAGTGGAAGGCAATCCGATTTTCCCCGGTTCAGTAGGCGAGAATGTCACAGTTACGGGCATCGACTGGGACAAGGTGGTGGTTGGATCCCGCATTCAGTTGGGACAACAGGTAGTACTCGAAGTGACGCGCTATACCGAACCGTGCAGCAATATCGGCCCGTCATTTGTTGATGGTTATTTCAACCGCATTCATCAGAGCAAGAACCCGGGCTGGTCGCGCGTCTACACGCGGGTGTTGCAGACAGGTGAGTTCAGGGTAGGAGATACGGTGACGGTGGGGTAGAGATCGCACCCGGATTATTGTGCTATCCTACAGGTCTAGTCAAAAATCTACAGTCTCCTTCGGCCCGAGCGGCTGTGCGAGGCTCTTCACCTTATAAAGTCATTATCATCGTTGGAGGCGCGCGTGTCGTTTGTTCATTTGCACGTACATTCGGAATACTCGATGCTGGACGGGCTGGGGCGGGTTAAGCTTCTAGCCAAGCGGGCCAAGGAACTGGCTATGCCGGCGTTGGCACTCACCGACCATGGGGTGATGTACGGCGCGATTGAGTTCTTCGACGCGTGCAATGACGCCGGTGTCAAGCCGATCATTGGCATGGAGACCTACCTGTGCAAGCAGGGGCGGCGCATGAAGGATAAGGATGGCGGACAGGACCGCAGCCCGCACCATCTTCTCTTGCTGGCACAGGACAACGAGGGTTACAGCAACCTGATGAAGATGGCCAGCCTGTCACAGATCGAGGGCTTTTATTACAAGCCGCGCATTGATCATGACACACTCGTCAAATACTCCAAAGGCATCATTTGCACCTCGGGTTGTCCATCGGCTGAAATTCCGCGATTTATTCTGGGCGGGCAAGAAGAGGAAGGCAAGCAGGCGATCAAATGGTATCAGGATGTGTTCGGCGACCGCTTCTATCTCGAACTGCAGGAACACGACCTCGATGAGTTGAAGCCAATCACGCCGACGCTGATCAGATGGGCCAATGAACTCGGCGTGCCGCTTGTAGCCACCAATGACGTTCACTACGTGCGCCGCGAGGACTCAGCAGCGCAGGACTTGATGCTGTGCATCCAGACCAACACGCTGTACAAAGACGCCAAGCGCATGAAGATGAACAACGACTCGTATTACCTCAAGAGCGAAGAGGAAATGCGGGAGATTTTCGATGCCATGGCGCCTGAGGCTGTCAGCAACACGGCACGGCTGGCTGAGCGCTGCAGTGTCAGTCTGAAGACCAAGCAGTTCCATCTGCCCAATTTCAAGCGCCCCGAAAAATTCCCCTCCGACGCCGACTATCTACGTGACCTGTGCGCCGAGGGATTTTACGAGCGGTACGGTATTCTCTTTGAAGAGAAGCTAGAGATTGGAGATTCGAGATTAACTGACTCAGCAACCTCGAATCCCCAATCCCCAATTTCTTCTGCTTCCGATGAGCCAATCGATCTCACCGTCCGTTCGCCGCTGGCATTACCGAATTCGATTGGCAACCCGGCGTTGAAGCCGTCGGCATTGCGACAGCGTTTGAATTATGAACTCAGCGTCATCACCGAGATGGGATTTGCGACCTATTTCCTGATCGTGTGGGATCTTATTCGTTTTGCGCGTGAGAACGGCATCTGGTGGAATGTGCGCGGCAGCGCTGCCGGCAGCATGGTGTCGCACGTGCTGGGGCTGACGAATATCGAGCCGGTAAGCAATGACCTGTTGTTCGAGCGCTTCCTGAATCCCGGGCGCGTGTCCATGCCCGATATCGACATGGACTTCCCCGACGATCAGCGCAACCGGCTGGTGGACTACACCATTAAGAAGTACGGCAAGGAACAGGTTGCGCAGATCATCACCTTTGGCACGATGGCTGCGCGCGCATCGCTCAAGGACGTCGCGCGCGTGCTCGATCTGCCATTAAGCGAAGTCTCGCGCATGACATCCCTGGTTCCAGCTGTTCCTGGCAAGCCTGTCAGCCTGAAAGAGGCGCTTGAACAGGTGCCCGATCTCAAGAAGATTTACGACTCAGAAGAAAACTTGCGTGACTTGTATGACAAAGCGATCACAGTGGAAGGCACCGTGCGCAACGCGGGTACGCATGCTGCCGGCGTCGTGATTGCCGACAAGCCCTTGATCGAGTACGTTCCGCTGCATCGGCTGACTGGTACACCGTTAAGCGAAGAACTGAATGCCATCACGCAATTCGAGATGACCCATCTGGAAGCCATCGGCCTGCTCAAGATGGACTATCTCGGCCTGTCGATGCTAACGATCATGCGCAAGGCCTGCGAATTGATCCGCAAGCGTCACGCGGTCGAGTTCACGCTGAACACGATCCCGATCCACGATCAGGTGATCTACCAGACGTTGTCGCGCGGCGATGTGTTGGGCGTGTTTCAGGTGGAAGGCACCGGTATGCGCAACCTGATGATGCAGATGAAGCCGACGCGTTTTGAAAACATCGTCGCTGCGGTCGCGTTGTTCCGCCCTGGCCCGATGGAACAGATCCCTACGTACATCAAACGCATGCACGATGAGGAGAAGACCGAGTTTCGCCACCCCGATCTTGAGGCGGCGTTGAAAGAGACCTACGCCATCATCGTGTATCAGGAACAGATCATGCGTGTGGCGCGTGACATCGCCGGGTACTCGGTGGGTGAGGCCGACACCATCCGCAAGGCCGTATCGAAGAAGAATGCGGAAGCGTTGCTGAAGCACAAGACTAAGTTCCGTGAAGGGGCGATTAAGAAAGGTTATACGGCAGAACTCGCCGATGCGATTTTCGGCGATATTGAGTTTTTCGCCCGCTATGGATTCCCGAAGGCGCATGCGGCTGACTATGCTCAGATCACGTGCCAGACGGCATACCTCAAGTCGATGTATACGATTGAGTACATGACGGCGCTGATGACGTGCGAAGCCGGTAACACTGACAAAATTGCTGCGCTGATCACCGACACGAAGGGGCATGGCATCGAAGTGCTGCCGCCCAATGTGAACCATAGCTTCGCGGAATTTTCGATTGAAGACGCTCCGAAGAAGGAAGAAGTCAGAGGACAGAAGACAGGCGACAGAGGTCAGAAGGAAGAAGCAAAAGGGAAGAAACCGGACACGGGCATGGAGCGCCCGGGCGTGTCAAAGATTCGTTTTGGGTTGATGGCGATCAAGAACGTCGGGCTGGGACCGATTGAGGCGATTGTGAAGGCGCGCCAGAGCGGCGGGCCATTCAAGACACTCGACGACTTCTGCAAGCGAGTTGAAATGGCGCAGGTGAATAAGCGCGCCATCGAATCTCTGATTAAGGTCGGTGCGTTCGACGATTTCGGCCCGCGTCACCAACTACTTGCGGTCATCGACCAGATGGTCGGCATAGCGGCGACAACGCGCAAAGCAGCAGAGCGCGGCCAGTTCATGTTGTTCGATGGACTAAGTGGTGGCGAAGATGAGAACCTGCTGGTATTGCCGACGAACGCGAAGGAAATCCCACGCAAAGAGCTTCTGAGCTACGAGAAAGAGCTGATTGGTACGTATGTATCTGAGCATCCATTGACTTCGGCCATGGCGCAGTTGCGGGAATATGTTACCCATGCGACGAACGAATTGACCGAAGCAGACCATGCGCAGAAGGTGGTGTTGGCCGGCATATTGACGATGATACGCCCACACGTTTCCAAGAATGGCAAACCGATGGGATTTGCTGAACTCGAGGATTTATTTGGCCGAATTGAACTCACCATATTTCCGCGAACATGGGAAGAGTATCAGGACAAAATTCAGCGCGACAAGGTCGTGGTGGTGTGGGGTAAAGCCGAAGTGCGCGAGGGCAACACTCCAAAACTGCTTGTCGATCGTATCAGTGATTCACTGACGCGCGCCATTTCCGCCGACGCCCGGCAGGACTTCTCAAATCCGCAATACGACGCCATGCCAGCCACAGGGGACGTCACGCCGGTTGTTCCGACGGTTTCTGACACGGCACGGGCCATCATCATCGCCGAGCAAGTTGTTGAGCGGAAAGCAACGGCGCAGCCGGTTGTTGTGCAACACTCGGTGACACTGCAACCAGCGGCGAATACAGTAGAGCGCACACTCAAGGAAACCAACATGGACAGCAGTTATGACGTACCACCTGAACCCGAATTCCCGGATGATATTCCTTATGACGACGGCATGTCAGCCGCGACAGATACCGAGGTGTGGATACCGGACGACTATGTCTCAACGCAGGCGAACGCTAAAACAGGGCGTGCCAGCGTCAAGATAGCTGGCGCAACACAGCCAGCGGGACGGCAGCGCTCCGGGGCGACGGACCAACCGGCTGCCCTGGTTATACCCACATCTCCCACGGCCAACCAGACAGTGCGCCCTGCGGCTGCTGCACAGGTCGCTGCCACCTCGGTGGTAACCAAATCATTGACATCGTCGCAGGTGGCGTCAGTCGGGATGACACGCGTGTCGTCTCCTGCGTCAGCCAATCCACCGCGCGCCGCCGATATCCAGTTATCCAGCGGACCTATTCTGGTCGTCATGCGTCGTTGTGGCGATATGAAGCAGGATGCCGCCCGGATGGAAGCGATTCATCAGACCCTGTTGGAGTACAAAGGGCAACAACTTTTCAGCATACGGCTGCGTAACAACGGGCGGAAAGATCAAATCATTGATTTCCCGAATGACACCACCCGGGATTGTGTTGAATTACGTATGAAACTGACTGCGCTAGGCGCAGAGATGGTGCAAGCGGTGCCAGCATCCATACTATAATTCCATTGGCAGACGAGATGACACGCGGGTTAGACGAAACGACACGCTGGTCGTTTTCTACGCCGGGTCATAGATCCGCAAGTAAGGAGAAGAGGCACCAACTGTCACCGCATTTGCCGCTTGGCATGCGTCGCCTGGCCTGCGCCGTGTGCTGGTACTGAATGCAACCTATGAGCCACTTAGTGTGGTTCCGATGCCCCGCGCCATGCACTTGTTGATGTCGGACAAGGCCGAGGTGATCGAAACCGATGGCACCTTTATTCACAGCCAATCTGCCAGTTTTCCTGCGCCGGTGGTGGTCCGTTTGCGCTATTATGTGCGGGTGCCGCATAACCTGCCAATGCCTCTATCGCGTCGCGCGATCTTGTTGCGTGATGCCTATACCTGCCAGTATTGTGGCAGCCAGCCCGGTCGTGATCTATTGACGATTGACCATGTCATGCCGCGTTCGCGTGGCGGACGCGCCGACTGGGAAAACATGGTGGCAGCCTGCGGGCCATGCAATCGAAAGAAGGCCAATCGCACACCCGAAGAAGCACATATGACACTGGCGCATGCGCCAGTGCGTCCGCGCTTCTGGGCGATGGCGTTGTTGATGACGCCGGGCAATGATGCCTGGCGTAAATACCTGCTTGTCACATGAATCCCGAAAATACTCAAAGCGTCCATATGAATCGACTGACATTGCTGCGTCTGACGCTGAGCGCGATATCCGCCCGTCGTTGGGTGACGCTGTTGGCGGGGCTGTCTTGTTTTGGCTTTGGCATTGCGCTGATGGTGCAGGCCAGGCTCGGCCTTGGCCCGTGGGAGTCGCTCAACCAGGGCATCGCTTATCACGTCGGACTGCCAATTGGCACCATCAGCATCCTGCTTGGTGTGCCCATTTTGTTTCTGTGGCTGCCGTTGGGCGAACGCCTGGGCATCGGCACGGTGTTGAACGTCATCGGCATTGGCACAGTTACAAACCTTAGCTTGACTTTTCTGCCGGTGTTTTCGACGCTCCCCTTACAACTGGTTGAGATGGCACTCGGCATCACCATCATTGGTATTGGGAGCGGCCTCTATCTCAGCACACGCCTCGGCGCCGGCCCGCGCGACGGTTTGATGATGGGGCTGCACCGCCGTACCGGCTGGAGCGTGCGCGTCACGCGCACGGTCATCGAACTGTCTGTCCTGGCCATCGCTTACCTGCTCGGTGGCACCATTGGTATCGGTACACTCGCGTTCGCACTTGGCATCGGCCCCGTGGTGCAGATGGCTTTCAAGCTCCTGGGTACAAAACCTGTCAGCGTAAAAAGTGAAGCATGATCGGAATCCCAAGTCTCCCGATTTTCAATCTCTAATCTCCATGAAATCCCGACTTCCCTTGCTGGTCCTTTTGCTTGTGATTGCGGCGTTTGCCGTATGGTTTGCGCTTCCGTCCACGGCGCAGCAACTGGCGCTGCTCACAGGCGAGGAGGCACGCCTGTCGCAACTGCGCGGGTTGTGGAATCTGTTCCTGGGTCTGGCGCGTCCGCCACTGCAACTCGCACCGGATGCTGACATAAAGTATGTTAAAGATGTCAATCCGTTCGGCGTCAACACTTTCCTCGAACAGGAAGTGGAGGTGGCGAAGCGCGAGCGTTCTCTGCAGATGATCAAGGAGGCTGGCTTTGTGTGGATACGTCAGCAGTTTCCATGGGCTGATATCGAGATCGATGGCAAGGGCGACTTCACCGACCGGCGTAATCAGCCTGAGCGGAGTGCATGGGACAAGTACGACAACATTGTCGATCTGAGCGACAAGTATGGTTTGAAGGTGATCGCCCGGTTGAGCGCTCCGCCGAAGTGGTCGCATGCCGGCTATGCCGACTTGGGCGAATTCGGCCCGCCTGCTCGCTTTGATGACTATGCCGATTACGTGGCGGTAGTGGTAAACCGGTATAAGGGACGCATTCAGTATTACCAGCTTTGGAATGAGCCAAACATCTACCCGGAGTGGGGCGATCAGCGGGTGAACCCGGAAGACTACGCCCGCATGACGTGCATGGCCTATGATCGAGCCAAGGCGATTGATCCGAATATCGTCATCCTGAGTGCGGCGCTGGCGCCGACGATCGCACAGGATGGCCGCGACCTGAGTGATCTCGTGTTTCTGCAACGCATGTACAACGCCGGCGCAGGCCGTTGCTTCGATATCTTGTCGGCACAGGGTTACGGATTGTTTTCCGGACCAAATGATCACCGCTTTGATCCGCAGACGACCAATGTCGCCCGTCATGTCCTGTTGCGCGATATTATGGTGCGGAATGGCGACGCGACCAAACCGATATGGCTGTCGGAATTGAACTGGAACGCAGTACCGAATACTCCTGACAAAATCAAGGGTTGGGGCATGTATGGCGTAGCCACTGAGCAACAGCAGGCGGATTATGTTCCGGCGACGTACGAAAGGGCGCGCGAGGAGTGGCCGTGGGTGGGTGTAATGGCTATTTGGTTCTTCAAACGCGCCTCGGATGCTGAACGGGACCAGTCGTGGTACTACTTTCGCATGCTCGAACCCGACTTTTCCCCTACTTTGCTGTATGAATCCATGAAAAGGTATATGCAGACGCGCAAGCCGGGTGTATGATACATGTTCAGGACCGTAGAAAGGCCCGAGGGATACGTATTACGATTCATGATATGAATTGTTGACAAGCAAAAGACCAGTTGGTACACTAGGCATACTTAAAACTTCTGGCAACTAGATCGAAGAGTGGGCGATGAACCCACTCTTCCTTTTCTACGGCGCAGGAGTCCGTACGATGAAGAGCGAGTTTACATTAGCTTTAAACCAAATCTGTTCGGAACGCAACCTACCGCGTGAGATCATCACGCAGGTCTTAGAGAGTGCGTTAGTCACGTCATATCGCAAGAATGCCAATATCATGACCGCCCAGAATGTGGACGTCAAAGTGGATATTGACAAGGGCGATATGAAAGTGCTTGTCGAAAAAGAAGTGGTC
This sequence comes from uncultured bacterium, assembly GCA_903873965.1. Taxonomy (GTDB): domain Bacteria; phylum Chloroflexota; class Anaerolineae; order J036; family Brachytrichaceae; genus CAIXPS01. The sequence goes on along the minus strand of CAIQQO010000076.1, from coordinate 18,505 downwards.
GAGGCTGTCATCGACGATCGCACTGAAGTCTCGATCGAAGAAGCAAAACTGGAAAAGGCAGATGCCGAAATCGGCGACCTGATGATGGTTGACGTAACGGTAAAGGACTTCGGGCGCATTGCGGCCCAGAATGTCAAACAGATGATCGTGCAGAAACTGCGCGAAGCTGAGCGCGATTTCCAGTACAACACCTTTGCAGAGCGAGAAGGCGAGATCGTGCACGGCGTTATCCAGAGCGTTACGCCTGCCGGACTAGTCTTGAACCTCGGCCGTGCCGAGGGCATTTTGCCGCGCAAAGAGCAGATTCCCGGCGAGCGTCTGGAAACCCAGCAACGCCTGCGCGCCTTTGTCACTGAGGTCAAGCGCACCAGTCGCGGGCCCCAGATCATGCTTTCGCGCGCCCATAAGAATATGCTGCGTCGCCTTCTTGAGATTGAAGTGCCGGAGATCGCAAAGAATCAGGTCGAGATCAAGTCGATCGCTCGTGAACCCGGCTCTCGCTCGAAAGTGGCCGTCGCCGCGAACGGTGAAGGTATTGACCCCGTTGGCGCATGCGTCGGGCAGCGTGGCACGCGTGTTCAGGGCATCGTGAATGAACTCAACGGCGAGAAGATCGATGTCATCGAATGGAGCGCGGACCCCACCGTCTTCATCACCAAGGCGCTTGGGCCAGCCAAAGTACTCGCTGTTCATCCCAGCCTTGACGCGAAGGACATGAAGAGTGGCACGGTTATCGTGCCGGATGATCAGTTGTCGCTGGCGATTGGGCGTGAAGGTCAAAATGCGCGGCTAGCTGCAAAGCTAACCGGCTGGCACATCGATATTAAGAGTGGTAGCGAGGCATTGAGCGAGGCGCTCGTGCGCATAGCTGATAGTGCTGCACTGCGTGAGTGGGTTGGGCATGAAGTTGTGCAATCCGTCCCAACGCTGCGCGAAACTCTGGTGCGCCAACGCGCCATGCCCGTGGCGCTGTCACCGGAAGAATTTTTGATTGTGAAGCGCACACTCGACAGTGTGTATGGTTACTCGGCTGCCCGAATGCGCGATGGCAGCGACAAGTTAGCCATTATCGACTCCAAACTCGATGTGGGCGCGCCGACCGTCAAGCAGGAAGCGCGCAATGCGGCTATGGCTGCCATCCCGCGCCAGAGCTACAACATGCCGATTGAGCAGTTGGGTCTTTCACCCCGTGTAATGCAGCACATTATTGCTGCTGGCGTGCTGTCGATTGGCCAGTTGATGGAACGACGCGTGCGCGGCGATGAAGGTTTGCTTTCGATTGAGGGCGTCGGATCCAAAGCACTCACCGAAATCAAGGTGTCACTTGACAAAGTGATCGGTCAGGTTATGACTATTGAGCCTGAGCAGGCTGTTTTTGAAACTGTTGTGGATGCGGATGCGACTGAGACAGTGCCTTCGGTGGAGGCTGTTGAAGTAGAAGGCAGTGAGCAGGTGGCAAGCGTCAGTGAGGATCAAGTCCAGACTACGGCGCCAGTTGATGCTGTGTCTGCGGAAGCTGTTTTACCCGCAGTGGACGCCACTTCTGTGGAAGAGATCACTGTTGTTGAAGAGGTCGAGGAGCGCTCTCCGGAGCAGATATTCCTGGAAGCCATGGGCGCAACTGAAGATGGCGACGAGACCGGACCAGGCGCTGCGGCCAAGACTGCGGCCAAGAAGAAAGATAAGGATAAGGACAAAGGCAAGAAGGTCGGTCGCGATCGTGTGTTAGTATATGATGAAGATCTGGGCAGGACAGTTGTCCAGCGCAGTCGAAAACCAGGACGTACCGGCGATATACTCGACGAGATCGATGAAGAGTAGTCCGCTGCGGGTAAAGCATGTTCCGATGCGCACGTGCATTGGAACGCGTACCCAGCATCCCAAGCGCGAAATGGTTCGCTTGGTGCGTACAAGTGAGGGTCACATTGTTGTTGACCTGACTGGCAAGTTGAGTGGCAGCCGCGGTGTGTATCTGTCCAAGAGTAAAGCAGCCGCCGAAGCGGCGATCAAGAATAGACGATTTGAGGCTGAGTTTGAGCAGCCCGTGTTGAAAGAGGATATCGAAGCCATTGTGGCTTTTTTCAGTCAATTTCAATAGCATGAATCCGACAGTTTATGAGCCGATTGGTTTCTGGAGCTTAACGATGACAGAGACACTGTAAGCGTCTCCATCATAGAGCGGTAGTTAAGCTCGCTCGTTAAATAAGCATTGTGCATATCCACACAACGCAGGCTCATCGGCCTGCGTTGTGTTTGCTATTGACAGGTTAATTGGTATAACCAGGGCGTGAGATCCTGATAGGGTTTCATTTGATCCTGGTTGCAATGGAGAGGTGGCGTATATGGCGATCTTAGCAAAAGATTCCGCAAAGCCGGCAAGCCCGGCGCCGGGCCGCGACAATCGCGGTGGGGGTTCTCAAGGGCGAGGACCAGGTTCAAATCGTGGTTCCTCACAGTCTGACCGCAGGCAACCCCAGCCCGAGCGCAAGCCTGAAAAGAAAATAGTGGAACTGCCTGAGTCCATCACCGTTCGTGAATTTGCTTTGCTGGTGAATGTCAGCCCAATCAACGTCATCCGTGAATTGATGAACAACGGCGTGATGGCGAACATTAACCAGCAACTGGATTTCGACACGGCTGCGATTGTCTCTGAAGCATTTGGCTACGAGGCCAAGCAGAAGCAAATTGTTGTGCCCGTACAGGAAGAGGCAGCAGTGGTAATGGACCCGACCACGGGCAAACCCACTCCAACTCGCCCCACCACGTTGCGACAACGCATTCTGGCCCGCGAGTCTGCCGAAATGCGCGACAATCGTCCGCCCGTGGTGACCGTAATGGGCCATGTTGACCATGGCAAGACGTCGCTACTCGATGCCATTCGTAAGACCAATGTGGCAGCGGGTGAAGCCGGCGGCATCACCCAACACGTGGGCGCCTACCAGGTAGAACACGATGGGCGCAAGGTCACCTTCCTTGACACACCCGGCCACGAGGCGTTTACCGCTATGCGCGCGCGCGGCGCTTCAGTTACCGATGTCGCAGTGCTGGTGGTTGCGGCCGACGACGGCGTCATGCCGCAAACGCGTGAGGCGATTGCTCACGCCAAAGCTGCACAGGTGCCGATTATTGTCGCCATGAACAAGATCGACAAGTCGAATGCGAACCCCGACCTGGTGAAACAACAACTGGCTGATGCCGGGTTGATGCCTGATGACTGGGGTGGCGATACGATGATCGTCCCCGTTTCGGCGAAACTGCGCAAGGGTATCGAAGACCTGATCGAAGGCATTCTGCTTGTTGCAGACTCACTTGACAGCATCCGGGCTAATCCTGACCGGCCTGCCATCGGCACCGTGATTGAGGCCGAACTGGACAAATCCAAGGGCGCCCTGGCGACAGTGCTGATTCAAAACGGCTCACTCAACCTTGGTGATGCCTTTGTCATCGGCAAGGTATATGGGCGTGTGCGCGCCATGTTCGATTTCCGTGGCCACCGCATCAAAAAGGCCGGACCTTCCACCCCTGTCAGCATCATCGGCATGTCCGATGTGCCGGTGGCCGGCGATGTGCTTGAAGTGGTTGAAGATGACAAGATCGCGCGCGTGATGGCCGGACAGAACAGCGCGGCGACAGCGAAGGAACTGACGCCTGCCCGCGCTACAACATTGGCCGAATACTTTGCGCAGGCCAAAGCGGGCAAAGCCAAGAAACTACTGCTGATCGTCAAAGCCGATAACCAGGGGACATTGCCGCCCATTATTGAATCGCTCGAACGGCTAAACACTGAAGGCAGCGAAGTGCACCTCGAGATTATCATGCGCGGCATCGGTGGTATTACCGAGTCTGATGTGGACTTGGCCGCTGCAGCCGGCGCCGTCATCCTCGGGTTTGAAGTCAGCATGGATAATGCGGCGCGCCGCAAGGCCGAATCCAATATCGTTGACGTGCGCACCTACGAAGTCATCTACAAGATGATCGAGGATGTGGAACTAGCGATGAAGGGCATGCTCTCGCCCAAGCTGATTCAACGTGTGATCGGCTCTGCGGAAGTACGCCAGGTGTTCAAGATCAACAAGGTCGGCAACGTGGCCGGAGTGATCGTCCGCAGTGGTGTGGTACAACGCGGCGCGAAGGCGCGTGTTATGCGCGGTGGGACTGAAGTGGCTGCGGGTGTGGTCAATTCTCTCAAGCGCCTGACCGACGATGCGCAGGAAGTGCGCCAGGGTTTCGAATGCGGTATGGGCATTGAAGGGTATACCGAGTACAAGTCGGGCGATATACTTGAGATCTTTGTTGAAGAGTACAAGTAGACGCAGTGCGGAAGCGAATTGAATGAGTAAAAAGTATGAAAGGCGCGTTAGTGAACTGGTACGACAACATTTGTCGATGCTGATCGAGACGCGTTTGAAAGACCCGCGCGTATCTGGTGTGAGCGTGACTGATGTTGCGGTGACGTCGGACACGCGCCATGCCAAGGTGTATTATAGCCTTATCGGTGATGAAAAAGCGCGCGAGCAGGCTGCGAGCGGTCTGGAAAGCGCCGGGGGCTGGTTGCGGCATGAACTAGGCATTCACCTGCACACACGCCACACGCCGGAGTTGGTCTTTGTGTTCGATCCATCAATGGAGCAGGGTGCGCGCGTATCAGATCTGCTGGATGAGCTGAAAGAGAAAGAAGCCGCCCGCATGCGAACAGCGCCAGAGTCCGGCAATAGTCCGGAAACCGAAATTAAGCCGAATACCAGCGATAGTCCGGAAGATGGCGGCGGCTCAGAAGCCGTCCGTGGCTCGGACACCGGCGATAGCGAGCAAAAAGAATAATGTCGACTCCATACACCGTGAACGGTGCAGACAGCGAGGCTGGCCTGCAGCAATTCCCTGATTCAGAAGAGGGCGAGCGCCGTAGCAACATGCAGGCGTGGATCGAGGCTGAAGGTTATCTACGGCGCGCCCAGCGCATCCTGGCCGTCACCCACCTGGCGCCTGATGGTGATGCCATTGGCAGCCTGCTGGCCTTTGGGCACGCCATGCAAAGCCTTGGAAAAACGGTCACTGTTGCATGCCAGGATCCGGCGCATTCGCGCTTCGATTATCTACATGGCGTGCATGACATCCGGCTGAGTGGTGAAGGTAATTTCGACCTGATGGTATCGATTGATGCCAGCGACCTGCAGCGGTTGGGTTCTATCTTCCTGCCCGTGCAGCATGGACGGCTACCGCTGGTAGTCTTTGATCATCACATCACAAACACGATGTTCGGGTCGGTCAACGTGGTCGATTCGAGCGCATCTTCATCAGCGGAAGTGATTTATCGACTGCTTCGACGACTGGATGTGCGCATCGGATCGGAGATAGCAGCAGCGTTACTGACGGGTATCATCACCGACACACTGGCGTTCCGCACATCATCCACCACGCCAGAAACCCTGTCGATCGCGATGGAATTGATGCGCGCAGGCGCGTCGATGCCCGAGATCACACGCCGGGCCTTAGTATTGCGCTCATACGACTCGATCCGCTTTCTGGCTAACGGCATTGTGACATCGCAGCTTGAGGATGGCATTGTGTATGCCACCATCACGCGCAAGATGCGCAAAGACCTTGGCGTGAAGGAAGATCGCGGCGATGCAGGCCTGGTCGGCACGTTGATCACGTCGATGGAAGCACATGTGGCGGCCGTGTTCGTCGAACTGGTCGATGGCAGCGTGGAAGTAGGATTGCGCAGTGCTCCTGGTTACGATGTATCACAGGTGGCATTTGAGTTTGGCGGTGGAGGCCATGCAGCAGCGGCAGGTTGCACGTTGCCTGGCCCGATGCGTGATACCGTCAATCGTGTGCTGTCTCGATTGCGTCGTATGATTCGTGAAACGTGAGTACTCCCGACGGTCTGTTGCTGATTGATAAGCCGCAGGGCGTGTCGTCGCACGACGTGGTCGCGCGCGTGCGGCGCATCATCGGCATTCGGGCGATTGGCCATGCTGGTACCCTCGACCCGTTTGCCACGGGTTTGTTGATTTTATGCGTGGGCAACGCGACGCGCCTGAGTGAATACCTGCTGGGCGAGATCAAGCGCTATTCCGGGCGGATGAAGCTGGGTGAACGCACCAATACAGACGATCTGGATGGCGAGGTGGTTGAGAGGCGCGATGTGATTATCACCCCCGACGCCATCGCGCGCGCGCGCGTGGCCTTTACCGGACACATTCAACAAATCCCTCCGCAGTTCTCAGCTATTCAAATTGGCGGGAAGCGCGCTTATAAGCTGGCGCGTAGTGGTGAGACGGTAGACCTGCAGGCGCGCCCGGTGCATATCATCGCACTGGCACTCACCATGGCGACGGACGCCACATGCATTGATCTGCAGATGACGTGCACTGCCGGCACCTACGTGCGTGCCGTGGCGCGCGATGTCGGCGAGATGCTGGGGTGTGGTGCGCATCTGGTGTCATTACGCCGCGAACAGAGTGGCCCGTTTACGCTGGCCGCCGCCGTTACGCTTGAAACGCTCCAGCACGCCGCTGCCGAGGGGCGCTGGACTGAGCATCTATTACCCAAAGATCGCGCCGTTGATCATTTCCCTGCATGTCACCTCAATGCTGCCGCGTCACAACGATTACTGCTGGGACAGACCGTTTCAGGTGGCTTGGCAACTGCCAACCCTGACGCGTCGATAACGAGCCAGGTGGATTCAAGCGCCGACGCTCCGTGTCCGTGTCGCGTTTATAACGACTCAGCGGCGGGAGATTTTATTGCTATTGGCGAGTTTAACCCGGCGACAGGAATGGTAAAGCCGGTCAAGGTGTTTCACAAAGACAATACGCTATAGCACAACACGGGTCTATGCAGCTATTTCATTCATTCACCGAGATAGAGTGTCCAGCCGGTTCCGTTTGCACCGTCGGTACCTACGATGGCGTACATCTGGGACATCAGGCGCTATTGCGGGCGCTGGTTGATGACGCGCATACGCGCGGCGTCCCGGCTGCCGTCGTTTCCTTTTTTCCGCATCCGCGCGTGGTCATGGGGCGCACACCACCGGCTTATCTGACCCTGCCCGAAGAGAAGGCGCGCCAGATGCAATTGATCGGCGTTGACATCCTGATCTTTATCACGTTTACGCGTGAAACGATTCGGATTACGGCCGCCGAATTCATGCAATTGATGCTTAAGCATCTGCGCATGTCCAGTTTGTGGATTGGCCACGATTTTGCGCTGGGCAATCAACGCCAGGGAGACGCGACCTATCTGCGCGCTCAGGGCGCTGAAAATGGTTTTGCTGTCAATGTACTGGCGCCAATCAATGCCGGCGTTGCAAGCGTTTCTAGCACCCGTATCCGGACAGCGCTGGCGCGCGGCGATGTGCATGAGGCCAATCTGTGCCTGGGGCGATGCTTTACACTCAGCGGAAGCATGGTCACTCCACTCACGATTCGCTTTTCACCCGATCATGCCCTGCCAGCGCCGGGCAGCTATTCTGTAATTGTGTGCGGCGAACCACGCATTCTGACAATACCGCAAGCCGAGGGAGATGGCGCCGGACGAGTTGCGCTGCTGGATCATCCAATGGTGTGCGAACACAACGCGCCCAATGCCGGTGTGGTGGAGTTCATATAGAGCTTGGGCTACAGGTTGGAGATTGAGCGTAAAACGTAATCAAGCCACTGCAATCACGCACGGCGTTTCGTGTTGTGATGGCATGGGAGACTAAGACATGGCTAAATTGAAGTTGCCTGTTCGAAAAGCGCGTATCGGGTTGATCAATCTGTTGCGCAAAAGGCAGCACGTGCCGCCTTGGCTGCTGGTGTCACTGGGCGGCGAGATTGATGAGTTACCGCAACCGCATTCGCGCGTGCCGTTCGCACGGTTCGTCCTGCCGCCCGATTCTCATAACGTGAGCAGCTTGCGCCGCATGTTTGAGCAGCTCGGGCGCGATCCGCGCGTGCACGGTGTTGTGCTCAAGATTGAATGTGCTGCCGGAGCGTCAGTCTATCAAAGCCTGCGCAAGATCGTGCTTGATTTCCGCGCTTGCGGCAAGCGTGTGGTTGCCTACGCCACGTCGTTCGGTCCGTTTCAGTACTATCTCGCCTGTGCCTGCGACCAGATCGTCATGCCGCCCAGCGCCGAGTGGGGTATTACGGGACTGTTTCGCGAGTATTTGTTCTTCAAGGACGCACTTGACCAGATTGGCATCGGGATTGACGTCGTGAACGTGTCGCCTTTCAAGTCAGCGTTTGACCAGTTCGCTCAATCTGATTTCTCGTCTGAGTCGCGCGCGCAGGCGGAATGGCTGCTGGATGCCACTTTTAACGAACTGGTGCACGGCATATCCGAGGGGCGGCGGCTGAGCGAGGAGCAAGTGCGCAGGCTGGTGGATGGCGCACCGCTTGGCGCGCGCGAAGCCAAAACGTGCGGTTTGCTCGATGCCACCTTGTATGAAGATGAACTTGAGGCGTTTCTTGCAGAGAAGACTGACGCTACACCTCAACTGGCGATGTATGACGACGTGCGCAAGTCGCTGTTGATCCCGTATTTTGAGCGTGGCACGAAACTAATTGGCGTGGTGAAGATTGAAGGCACGATCGTGGAAGGGCGCAGCCAGTCATTCCCACTGCCGATTCCCCTGCCGTTTTTTGGCAATCGCTTTGCGGGTGCTGAGAGTGTGGTGCAGGCGTTGCGCCATGCGGGCGAGGATGAGAACATCGCGGCGGTTATTCTGTATGTCGATTCTGGCGGGGGGAGTGCACTGGCGTCCGATCTCATCGCGCGCGAAGTGCGCCGTGTGTGTGAGCGTAAGCCGGTCGTAGCCTATATGGGCAGTGTGGCAGCCTCAGGCGGTTACTACGTAGCGGCGCTGGCGCAGAGCATTATGGCGCAACCACTCACCATCACGGGTAGTATCGGCGTCATCACCATGAAGCCCAACGTGCAGGAGGCGCAGCGCAAGTTGTTTCTGCACAGTACGATCCTGCAACGTGGCACACGCGCCGGGATGTATGGCCTCGCTACGTCGCTGAGCCCCGATGAACGCATGGCTGTCGCGGCGTCGATTCAGCGCGTTTATGATGACTTCAAACGCATTGTGGCTGAGGGGCGCAAGTTGGCTTTTGAGATGATTGAACCCATGGCTGGCGGGCGTGTCTGGACCGGCGCGATGGCGAAAGAGCGCGGACTAGTCGATGAGCTTGGCGACTTTTCAATGGCTGTAGAGAAAGCGCATGCACTGGCAGGCCTGCCAGAAGGGATACGCTCGCAAGTCATTGTGGTCACCTCACCGCGTAAACCGGCATTGCCTACAATCAAAGCAGCCAAAGAGGGTATGAGTGACTTACGAGCATTGTGGCAGCACTTTGGCCGGGCGCGGAATTGGATGATTCTGCCGTGGGTTGTGGGAAAGGGAGAATAAGCGCGCGCGTTAGGTTGGGCGAAAGGTCTAGATATTTGCTAGCAACACCAATTAGCGAGTCCGTGCCTCTAGATTTGCGCTGAAATAAAGTGGAGATTGATGGCATGTTGAGTCAAAGCTTATCGATCCCGGCGCACCGTGTGCCATTCGCCGTCGACGATCGTGTCATCCGGTCTGGCCGTGTGTTGCGTCGATGGATTCTGGATATGGGCTATATGTTCGCGCACGATGTCCTGTGGCGCCATCATCACAAAGGCTTCGACTGCGAGCAAAATGATTCCCAGATCGTCTAGCTGCCCCAGAATAGGCACCACGTCGGGGATGACATCAAAGGGCATGAGGGCATAGGCTATTGAGCCGACGGGGATGAGCTTGAGATAGACCGGGATACGCGGATCCATAAAGAGCCGTCCCACCAGCCGCAGGCGATTGATTACCGACACCACCACGTTCACTCTTTCCTCGGGCGCTGAAAACGGATTAGCCATGACTACACCTCATAATTCAATACTCTATACAAGCATCCATCATACGACAATTGCGCCTATTAACCTGTCATTTAGCTGATTTTGGAGTGAAGTTGAACCAAAGTGACTGTTTGAAAGTCCTTTTAGCGACGAGAGCCAACGACGCCGAACGTTGGCTCTCAAAGCAAAAGGAGGAGAAGAGGAGGTCCCACCCTGACTCTATTGGCTTCTTTATAATCTTTTTATCTCGCGCCGGCATGACGTTCGGCCTACGAATCCCCTACGGCCATCAGAATTCAAAATCCCATTTGAACTGCGTCAACGCATGCATTATCATGCAGCGCATGACATCACTTGATCACTTTCGCGCGCTTGCTGCAGGCATGAGTCAGCGCGATGGCGCTAATGAACAGAAGACCAGCGTGGCAGATTATGTGGCCGATCAGTTAACGGCTATGGGCTTCACGCCGCAGCAACAGCATTTCCTGGGTGCCGAATTGGCGTATGGTCCTTTTATTCTCTACGCGGCAGTGGGTTTACTCAGCGTTATTCTGCTGGGGCAGTCACAACCTGTAGGCGCTGCGGCAGCCATTCTGCTGATGGCCACTGCGTTGCCATCTCTCTTCCTCGAATTGCAATATCGCCCAAATCTGCTGCGCTGGTTGTTGCCCATCGAGCGCAGTACTAATGTGATTGTGCACACACCGCCCGCAGAAGATACAACCGATAGCCACAAGAAGATCATTGTGACAGCGCATATCGATGGGCATCGCACCCCGGTGATTCTCGGTGTCAAGGTTCTTTCGATAATGCCGCTCCTGATCGTAGCGAGCGAGCTGGCCGGTGCCGTGTTGATCGTGCTGGCCATTATTGGTGTGCCCATCTCTGCTGCGATTGTGCGCCAGATGGCGTTGGCGCCGGGATTGGTCTTTCTGGCGCTGTTGGTCGTATCCGTTCTAGCAGATCGCGCGCCTTATGACAACAGTTATGGCGGCGATAATGCCGGCGGCGTCGCCGCAGTGCTCGGGGTGATCGAGCGATTGAAGGACGCGCCGCTGAAGCGGGCTGAGGCGGTCTTTGTGTTTACGGGCGCAGAAGAAGCGGGTGCCTATGGCGCGCAAGCCTTTTTTGAGTCGCAAACCGCGTGGCGGGCTGAGGCGGTTCATGTTGTTCTCTGTGCCGTTGGAGCCAAGGGCAGCGTGCCTGCGGTGATTCGCACTGAACGGTTTACTCATGCAGTAGTGAGTGATGCCGGGTTGCTGGCGATTGCGGATGGTATTGCGACAACGCATACTGATCTGGGTATGACACTACTTGTGGAAGTGGTGGGGCGCAACGAACTCAGCCCGAACATTGTGGCGCGCGCCATTGGTGTTACGTCGGTGGCTGGAACCCCAAAGTCAGAAGCTGGGAGTCAGTTGGTTGGCAATGGCGTCGTGGACGGAAACGGCGTCGGTGAGAATGTCGATGCCGATGGATTGGCGCTGCAGCGCCATGAAGCCTTTTTGTGGGAATTGCTGCATGGCATTGATGCCGTAGGCGTAAAGTAGAACGCACGGTACTGATCCGATATCGATGATGAAGTCAATCCGCCGCGCTGCCCGGTTGTCGCTGAGCGCATTGCTGATGCTGGCAGCGTGTGTCGCCTGCTCCCGCGTGGAAACACCGAAGGTGACGCCGGTGATCACGAACTTAAAGGTGAGTGCTGATGGATTATCACTTCCCTTGCTTCAGGCATTGACGACGGCCTACAGCGATCTACATCCCACAACCATTTTCACTGTGCAGTCGGCAAGCAGTCAATCGGCCGTAGATGCACTTTACGCGGGGCAGGCAGATATTGTCGGCGTGTCGCTGCTGCCGGCGGTTGCGCCTGGTCAGACCGCGCCGTGGGTAAGTGATCTCGCGGGCGATGGCGTTGTCGCGATTGTCCATCCCGACAACCCGGTCGACAACCTGCAACTGGGTGAGGTGCGAGGTTTGTTTGCCGGCGTGCGCACCAGTTGGACGGAGTTCGGCGTGGGCGCCACCTCATCGGTTGGACAAGGTGATATCGATGTCGGCGTGCGCGAAGAAGGTGATGGCACCCGCGTTATTTTTGACGAGCGTGTGATGGATAGCCTCCGTCTCGGATTGAGTTGCATCGTGCTACCCTCGGTGGAAGTGGCCATGAATTTTGTGGCTTATCAGCCGAATGCCATTGCCTATGTGCCGCGTTCGCGTATTACGGATACGGTGACGCCGGCGGTGAAGATGATCGGCATCGACGGCGTCATGCCCACGCCAGCCAACATCGCAGGCGGTAAATATAAGCTTTCGCGCACACTGAATCTGCTGTCTGTCAGCGAACCGCAGGGCGAGTTGCGTCAATTTGTTGCGTGGGCATTGGGCAAGGAAGGACAGGCGATTGTCAGCGCCATGAACTATGTGGCCTTGACGCAGGCTCAGCCGTGACGTTGACGCAAGAGCGCAGGATGAACAAGCTGATAGTAGATATTGTGCCGCAACGCCACAGCGCGTTTACAGGATGAAGAACAATGACACGTTTTACAGTAGGTTCGCTCAACCCGATCAAACTTGAAGCGTTGCGCGCCGGTGTCGTGCAGATGTTTGGCGCGGCCGACGTGCGCGCCATGGCAGCACCTTCGGGTGTCAGCGTGCAACCGATTGGTGATGAAGAGATGATCGCGGGCGCCATGCAACGTGCGCAGTTTGTGTTGCAGGCGTTGCCGGATACTGACTATGGTGTGGGGCTGGAAGGCGGCGTATTGGAACTGAAAGAAGGCATGTTCGCGTGCGCATGGTGCGTAGTGGCGCATTGCGCTGGCGGCGTCGGTTTGGCGTCCACAGGGCGATTCCTGCTACCGCCACGCGTGGCCGAACTCGTGCGCAGCGGCATGGAGTTAGGACATGCTGACGATGTGGTTTTTGGCCGTACCAACTCCAAGCAAGCGGAAGGCGCAGTCGGTATTCTGACGCATGGGCGATTGAACCGCGCGCAGTTCTATACCCCAGCTGTGCTCCTCGCGCTCGTACGATTCGTGAACACAGAACATTACGCCGACAATACAGGTGCGTAGGTCATGTGACACCCACCCGGAATTTTCCATTGCCCGTTTCTCCTTGCGAAGGTTGTTTACATGAGTTCCTATCCGCATGAGATCCTTCGCAAGGATGGAACATACGTCAATTACCCCAGCGAAGGGACACATTGGACAAGTCTTATCATTTCAACAACCTTTGCAGAGGCATTTTTTCCGTTACTGCGTCGCCAGCGCACTCACCAGTTCCGCAATGCGCATGATGCCATGAATCGGCATTGTCATGCCTTCATAACGGACCGATACCCACCCGCCGTATTTAGCATTTCGAAGCGCACCAATGTGGGCAGCATAGTCTACCCCTTTCGCCCGACCCTGTGTATCGAACTCTTTTGCTGTTGCGTGAACGTGAACCGCCAGAGGCGCGAGCGCTGCACAGTCCTCTGCCCCGATGCGAAGGCACACCCCGAGATAGGGTGAGTTGATTTCGTTCAGCAACTGTTCGGTACGCACAGCCGACCGTGTGATGCCGCTGCCTGTTTCGAGCGCCAGTTGCGTGTGATATTGCCCAGCCAGATCGGCCGCTTCGCGCAAACCGCTGATGCAGTGCAACATCTCGTCTTGTGTGGGTTGATCCGAGCCACCGGCCTGTATGCACACGATGCGCGTGCCAAAGTCGTCAGCGGCCGCAATGGCGCCTTCCAGATAGTGCATTTGCCACTGCGCCACCTTGCCCGTCAGCGTAAAGTCGGTGTGCGCCGTCCATGCAATCAATGTCGTGCCTGCATTCTGGATCGCTTCGTGCAGCCTAAGCAACCGTGATGAGGTGTATTGGCGAAATGCTGCGCCCTTGCCAAAATAGCGCCGCATCAGTAGCGTACCGGCGGCCTGAAACAGGATCGACTGGGCATGCAGGTGAGTATCGTCAATCTCGATTGCCGTATAGCCCAGTTCATGCGCCTGCGCAGGCACAGCATCCAGCGCCATGCGCCTGCGCGCCAGCGCATATTGAAACGAGCGTGATGAGAGGGCTAATCGCAATGGGCACCCCACAGATAAAACGCCGGCGTCCACAGGCTACTGGTGTACAGCCTGAGAGTTGAAGCCTGCCGATGATGGGTCAAACGATGACTGTTCATGATTGTTCCGCGCCATTTCGCGCGAGTCTGGTAACTATAATGCCAGTGCGAAGAAGTCAACCCGCAGGCGCCCATAGACTTCTCAAATCTCTCATCCCCAATCTCTGATCCCTTCCTATATTTCCGCTATAATGCCCGCAACGCTGTCCCCATAGATTCCGGGCTGAAGCCAAGTTTCCCCGAGATGGCCTACGGAGCTTTAAGTGTGAATTACGGGGCTGCGAAGTTGGCACGGCATCCCGTGCGGGCATGGACGTTGTATCAAAGCGACGTAGCATGCTAGATCTGATGTGGAGGACTCTGCATTGGCTAACGACTTCGCGGTCGAATTACGCGACGTTGTCAAACTATACGGTGAAGTGGCTGCGGTGGATCATGTGACGATGTCCATTCGTCAAAATGAGTTTTTCTCTTTGCTCGGACCTTCCGGCTGTGGAAAAACAACATCCCTGCGTATGATTGCAGGGTTTGAACGCCCCACCAGCGGCATTGTCGCCATCGACAACAAGATCATGGGTGCGACGCCCCCGTTTCGTCGTGACGTCAATACTGTTTTTCAATCGTATGCGCTCTTTCCGCATCTCACGGTCGAACAAAATGTAGCGTTCGGCTTGCAGATGAAGGGCGTCAGTAAAACCGAGATCAAGCGCCGCACACAGGAAGCGCTTGAACTGGTGCGCCTACCGCAACTGGCTGCGCGCTACCCGAAGCAAATGTCTGGTGGACAGCAACAGCGCGTGGCGCTGGCGCGTGCGCTGGTCAATCGCCCGCGCGTGCTGCTGCTCGATGAGCCGCTCGGCGCGCTCGATCTCAAGCTGCGTAAGGAAATGCAGATTGAACTGAAGACGCTGCAGAGCCAGGTGGGCATCACGTTTATTTACGTGACGCACGACCAGGAAGAAGCGCTGACGATGAGCGACCGTATCGCGGTCATGTCGCATGGCAAGGCGTTGCAGGTAGGGACACCGCTCGAAATATACGAGCGCCCCAATTGCCGCTTTGTGGCTGACTTCATCGGAGAGACCAACTTTCTGGATGGCACTGTGACCGAAGTGCGCGGCGACTTTGCCTACCTGACGCTTCCGAGCGGTGAAGTGTTTAGCGGTCGGGCAAGCGAAGGCGTACGGGCAGGCACACAAGCCACCTTGTCGGTGCGGCCGGAGAAGATGCAATTGCTGGAAAATGCATCGACCGCCACGGCTAACACCTATCAGGTGCATGTGTTCTCCATCGCCTACGTTGGCTCGGATACCCGCGTGATCATCAACCTCGGCTCACAACGCATCGATGTGTGGGAGCAGAACAGTTCGAGCACGCTCAACCCCGACGATTACTTCTTCAAATCGGGAGAATCGGCGTGGTTGACTTTTAAGCCCGAGAACGCACTGGTGCTGGCCAGTTGATGCCCGCAGGTGCACGAAAAACATGATGAACGCCATTCGCGAACGCAAGCAATTGCAGATATTCGGGCTGATGTTGCCAGGCGCATTCTGGCTGATTGTCTTCTTTGCGCTGCCACTGCTGGTGATCTTCGTCATCAGCTTTATGGCGCGCGACGATCTGGGCAGCCCCATCCCACCTTACTCACTGGACAACTATCAACAGGCGCTGGACGGCTTGTACCTGAACCTGTTCGTTTTCTCGCTGTGGATTTCGCTGTTGACCACCATCATCACACTGCTCCTCAGCTTCCCGGTCGCGCTTTACATCTCAAGGTCACCCAAGCGCTGGCGCAATACCCTGATCTTCATGGTCATGATTCCATTCTGGACCAACTTTCTGGTGCGCACTTATGCGCTCGAATTTATGGTGCGCGCCAACGGACCGATTAACGTTGTGCTGCTATCACTTGGGCTGATCAAAGAACCCCTCAGCATGCTCTCCACGCCGGCAGCTGTTCTGGTGGGGCTGGTGTATGGCGAGTTACCGTTTATGATCCTGCCGCTGTATGCGTCACTGGAGAAGTTCGACTGGGCCATGTTTGAGGCGGCGCAGGACCTCGGCGCCAATATGTGGCGCGCGTTTTTGCGCGTTATGTTGCCGATGACCATGCCTGGCGTACTGGCAGGCTCCATCCTGGTGTTTGTGCCGTCCGTAGGTTCGTATATCACTGTCGAACTGATGGGCGGCGGCAAGATCAACATGATCGGTCGTGTGATCGCATCACAGTTCGGCGTGGCAAGTAACTGGCCATTTGGCTCTGCCATCTCGCTGTTGTTGATGATTGTGGTGACCATTGCGGCGCTGATTTACTTCCGCGTCGGGCGTGGGGAGCGCATGGCGTTGTAACCATGTCGAATACAACCATCGTTGTGATGGGCGACCATGCGGAGTTCGCGCCGCCGCCCAGGGAACGCCCGAGCTTAAGGGTGGGGCACGTGTCGCTGGTCGGAATCACACTCTTCACGTTTGCCTTTCTGTATGTGCCGATCATCGTATTGATCATCTTCTCGTTCAATAGCGCGCGCACTGGGGCGGTGTGGCAAGGTTTCACGCTGTCGTGGTACCAGCGTCTGCTGAACAACGAAGCCTTGTTGTCGGCTGCCGGGCGCAGCTTGATCATCGGCCTGCTTTCCACCGCCGGCTCCGTCATCATCGGCACCATGACGGCGCTGGCTATGGAGCGCGAGCACTTCCGCGGTAAAACCATCTGGGACGGTTTGCTTTACATGCCCGTGATCATCCCCGAGATCGTGTCTGGCGTCTCATTGCTGCTTTTCTTTGCGGCGGGTGGGATCGAGCGCGGCCTGTTTACACTCGTCGTTTCGCACATCGCCTTTTCAATGCCGTTTGTCTATCTGACGGTGCGCGCGCGGTTGGCCGACTTTGACCGCTCGATTGAAGAAGCCGCGCAGGACCTCGGTGCTGATGAAGCCAGAACATTCTGGTTGATCACGCTGCCACTGCTCATGCCGGGCATTGTCAGCGGCGCACTGCTGGCATTCACCTTGTCCATTGATGACTTCATCATCTCGTTCTTTGTCACCGGCAAAGGCTGGAACACGCTGCCGATCTACATCTGGTCGCAGCTCAAACAAGGCGTCACGCCTGAAATCAACGCCATCTCTGCAATTCTGTTGTTGTTTTCGGTCAGCATCATTGTGATGTCGCTGCTTCTGCAGCGTCGCCAACACTGACCGTATGTTTATCATTTTGATTGATTGTCTGGAGGATTTTCTGAAGTGAATAAGTCTGTTACGTCTTTTTCAGGGATAGCAGTGGCGTTGGCCATTGCGCTGACTGCCTGCGGAGGCGCCGCTTCGCCAACGGCTCCTGCTGCAACCGTTTCACCTACTGCGCTGCCTGCTGCTACGGCAAAACCTACCGATGCGCCTAAAGCCACCGAACCGGCAACACTGTCTTCGCCACTGCCGACAGCGGCGCCTGTGGCAGTTGATAAATCCAAGCTGGTGCCCGAGCTGAGCATGTACAACTGGTCGGACTATATCTCCAAAGATGTACTTGATAAGTTTCAGCAGGAATTTGGCGTCAAGGTTAATGTCGATAACTTCGACAGCAACGAAGCGCTCTTTGCCAAATTCCAGGCAGGCGGTAATCCTGGCTATGACATCATCGTCCCTTCTGACTACATGGTAGAAAAGATGATCACCGCAGGTCTGTTGGAGAAGTTTGACTTTAACAATGTGCCCAACGTAAAAAACCTTGATCCAGGCCACTATAAACTGTACTTCGATCCTACCGGCGAATATTCGCTGGCATACTTCTGGGGAACGACCGGCATCGCCTATGACAGCACAAAACTGAAGACCGAGATCACCTCGTGGAAGGATATCTTTGCACCCGCAGATGATCTGAAAGGCAAGATCGGTATGATTGATGATCAGCGCGAGAGCATCGGCGCCGCACTGCGATTCAAGGGCTATTCTGCTAATGCCACTGACGCCAAACAGATCGACGAAGCCAAGAAAGTGTTGCTCGATCAAAAGACCAATGTCAAAGGCTACTTCAGTAGCGTGGACAATCGCAATAACCTGATCTCGGGTGATATTGTGGCTGGCATGCTGTTCACTGGCGATGGCATTGTGGCGACGCGTGAGAAGCCGGGCATTAAGTTCATTATCCCGCAAGGCGTGACAACCGTCTGGCAGGATAATCTGGCAATCCCCAAGGGCGCCAAGAGCAAGTACACCGCCGAGGTGTTCATCAACTTCCTGCTCCGTCCTGACATTGCGGCCATGAACGCCAACAAGCAGGCTTTCCCGACGCCTAACGGCGAAGCATTGAAGCTAGGCTTGATCGACAAGGAATTGCTCAATAACAAGTATATCTATCCCGACATTGCCGCGATGGGTAGCAAGTTGGAGTTCCTGACCCGCGGTGACGCCAAGGTGCAGGCGCTCTATGACCGCGCCTGGACCGAAGTGGGTATCGGGCAATAGCGAAACGATGCGCCGAAAATGAACAAGCCCGCCGTGTGATTAACACGGCGGGCTT
>CAIQQO010000075.1 GCA_903873965.1 uncultured bacterium | reverse complement strand
GTCACTGGTTTGCAACCTCGTATGGCCCTGCCGACCGTCACGGTAACGGCTCGAATATGCCATCGTGGTCGCCGGACGGCAAGTGGATCACCTATACGCACTGCATGCCGGGCGCGCAGAGTCCGTGGCCGTACCGTATTGGTCAGCCCGACACTGACCACTTTAACCGGGACTATCGACCTGATCTCGCGCGCGGTGGCACAGAGCTGTGTTTGATTTCTGCGGAAACCGGCGAGGTCATCGTCGTGACGCAAGATGAGCGCCCCACATGGAATTTCCGCGCGTTCTGGTCGCCAGATGGGGCGTGGCTGGTGTTTGCGCGCGCCGATGTGGGGCAGTCGCCGGGATTGTGGGTGATCAACATTGCCACAGGTACGGAGCACTTCCTGACGCGTGGCGTGAATGCACTTGGCGCTGACCACTGCCGCTGGATGACGATTGCCGGCGTCAATTTCGCCTGACTTAACACTAAACGAAAGGACAGCGATGAAATGACAAACAGCGAATCCAAACTACGCATCGCGGTTGGCGCGATCTTCAACGAGACCAGCGCCTTTTTGACCACCCGCGCCGATATACAGCATTGGAAGAATACCTATGTGCTGCACGGCGCAGACCTGTTTGCGCTGGCCAGCACAACGACAGAAGAGGCCGGCGTGCTGGCGGTATGCGCGAATGTGGGGGTTGAGGTTGTGCCATTGATGGCGGCGCGCTCCGTGTCGAGTGGTCCCAGTACTGATGCTTGTTACGCGGAATTGAAAGAGAGTTTGCTCAGGCCGTTGCGTGAAGCTGGCCCGGTAGATGGTGTCGCACTCGTTCTGCACGGCGCGATGACCGCAATATCTGAAGACGATCCTGAAGGCGACATCCTGCAATCCGTGCGCGCCATCGTGGGCGATAACGTTCCGATTGTGTCGACGCTCGATCTGCATGCGCACATCACGCCGAAAATGGTGCAGAACGCCGACGGACTGATCGCGTTCGCGCATTACCCGCATGATGACACTTTTACCACCGGTGAGCGTTGTGCCACGTTGTTGCTGAAAATAGTGCGTGGTGAAGTCCGACCCGCCATGGCAATGGCCAAGGTGCCGGTGCTGAGCAGCGGAGTGCGCGGTATGACTTTCGGTGATGCCCCCATGGCGCACATGACGCAGCGCGCGCGTGAGTTGGAGCAACAAGCCGGGATATTGTCGGTGTCGGTACTGCACGTACAGCCCTCCAATGATTTGCCTGGGATGGGATCAGGTGGATTGGTGATCACGGATGGCGATGTGGCGCGTGCAGAAAATGAGGCGCGCAGCATTGCGGAGGAGTACTGGTCACGGCGTAGGCAGTTTGAGCCTGAAATTGTAAGTGTTGAGGAAGCGGTGCGGTGTGGGCGGGCTGTTGAAAGTGGGCCGGTGATTCTTGTTGATACAGCGGATTGCACCGGCGGCGGCGCAGCAGGCGACAGCGTGGCGTTGCTGAAGCAGTTGCTTGAACTTGGCGTAAGTGAACCAACGTTTGTCATGGTAGTTGATCCGGAAGCTGCGCACGAATGTGTCCGGGCCGGTATTGGTGCATCTGTGTCTCTGATGCTGGGGCATAAACTTGATCCGAGTTGGGGCAGGCCCATCGCCGTCACAGGCATCGTGCGCCATCTGCTCGATGGCGACTTCATCTATACAGGCGGAGCCTATGGTGGCACGACGGCGCACATGGGGCTTTCGGCTGTGCTTGCGATCAATGGTATTCAGGTGCTCATCATGTCAAAACCCACGTATGATTGGGCCGATGAGCAATTCCGTGCTGCGGGTATGGATGTGCGTTATGCGAAGTTTATAGGGGTGAAAAATCCCATGAACTATAACTTCGCGTACAAGGGTATCGCTAAAGCCTCCTATGTTGTTGACACGCCTGGACCAACACCTGCGACAATGAGCCGGCTGCCGTATAAACGCATGCAGCGCCCGTTCTTTCCGCTGGATACCGATATTCCAGGCTTGCAGCCGACGGTTTTTTCTCATCAGTCGCATGGCACTCAACGGGCGTAAGTGGTTCGCCTCAGATTCTATTTATGACGCATCGCAACGAGGTATTTGATGTTTGATCCAACGCAGCTTGTTTCACTTGGAAAGACCGGCCTGAGAGTCACCTGTCTAGGCATTGGCACCGGGTATCTGGGCGGGCTGAACAGTCCGGTGAGTGACGCGCAATTTCACGACACCGTGGCGCAGGCGCACACGCTTGGCATACGCTACTTCGATACAGCGCCGTTGTATGGGCTGGGCACGTCAGAGCAACGCCTCGGGGCGTTCCTATCGACCATGCCACGCGATAGCTACGTGCTTTCAACCAAGACCGGTCGCCTCATTCGCCCTCCCGATTTTGCTGACCCCGCTGCGCAGATCGACGACATGTACGATGCGCAGTGGCATGGCGTGCCGCAGAATAAACTCGTTAGGCCGATCCAACGAATTAACTGACGGCCTCATGAAATTGCGAACAGGCAATGTCGATGAACCAACGCCCAAGTGTTTCGAATCTGGATATCTGCATTTCGATTTCAGCCATGAGCGCCTGAGTTAACCGTACGCCGGTCTGGTATACCTGATTGATGACGTGTACAACTGGCGAGTGGCCTTTGTAGGTCATGGATGTCGCGTAACCAACCACAGCATCCAAGCTGTCTAGCAACCCGCCATCCCAGTGCTGCTCCAGCACACCCCAACAACGTTCAACCGAGTTGTATTTACTGTGATACGGCGGATAGTAAGCTAACCGCACATCGATCTGATGCTGCACGGCGAAGTCCACCATACGCTTCATGAATTGGGTTCTACGGCTGTGATTCTCAGGTCCGTTGTCCAGGTCGATCACAAGTTTGGTCACTTTTGGGAAACATGCTTTTGTGTCACGCCACCACACACCCAGACAGTCCACAATAAAGTCGGCGGTTGCCTTCGAGCGGCACAGATACAAGCTCAACTTGCCATGCTTGGGCAAAAAAATACCGTATGGGATCACGACTTCATCCGCTCGGAAGTCATGATCCGTGGCACGCACGTTGGCCCGGCTATTCCCCAAGCGCGAGAACGCACCAATTTTTACCGCAGCTTTGGCATCACACGATATGCGTAACATTGTTTCGCTTGCGTCTGCCTCCTCGTTCACGCTCTTGATTTGTGCGAAGATGGCGTCCGTTTCGGCGATCTTTTTTGGGGTGTACTCTTGCGCACCGCTCGCACTCGATAGTCCAGCTGATTCAGGCGTTGCCGAATGACTTCTTCACATGGCAACTGATCATCGCTATATCCTTTCTGGGCGATCAACTGTCTGCGCACTTCGGCTGCGCTCAGCCGCGTGTACAGCCGTGTCGTTTGAAAGCTCGGATCCGTTTGACTTTGTCCGTCCACAATGGCACTAATATCTACCAGTAAATTGGGTAACTTCTCTTCAGCGCGCTTGCGTCCGCGTGCATTACACGCATCTAAACATATGATCCCTGTCTCCAACTCGCGCATTCCCTTCTTGATTGTGGTCGTCGACCACTTCAGTTGGCGGCAAGCCCATTCGTTGCCACCTCGTCCCAGTGCTTTCACTGTACGCGCCATAAATAGCCGGCGTGCACTGCCCGTCAGCTCCTGCGCGGTCTTCGTGTACAGTTCTACTTCTGTTTCTGTTAACCCCATTGCACCAGTTTATCGTGTTTCTTCTATTCATTTCGTTGGAGCGGCCTTATTGATTACAGCTATGATGGCACGCTGCGCTGTATCGACGAAAGCCTTAAACGTCTTGGTGTGGGGCGCGTGGATATCGTCTATATTCACGATGCCTATACTGATGAGCAGTTCGAAGCTGCGATGAAAGGGGCCTATCGCGCCCTCGACCGGCTGCGATCCGAGAAGGTCATCAGCGCAGTGGGTGTGGGCATAGGGCTTGTCAACCGGCTGATCGATTTCGCGCAGGCCGGCGATTTCGACTGCCTTCTTGTCGCGGGTCGTTATACGCTACTCGATCACTCGGCCCTGACAGAATTGTTGCCGATCTGCGAACAGCGTGGTATTGCCGTTGTGCTTGGCAGTGTTTACAACAGTGGGCTGCTGGCCAATCCGTATCAGCCCAACGCTCTGTTTGACTACGAACCTGCTGTGCGCGATATGATCCTGCGCGCACGCAGGATGGATGAAATCTGCCAAAGTTTCGATATACCCTTGAAGGCGGCTGCGTTGCAGTTTCCGCTGGCGCATCCTGCCGTGGCGACGGTCATGACCGGCGCCACATCACCAGGCGAAGCGGCCGAGAATGTGCGCATGGCGCAAACGCCCATCCCGACCGCTTTATGGCCGGCGCTGAAGTCGGCAGGATTATTGCCGGAAAACGCACCGGTACCTACTTCATAACAATCGGCACATACACGATCGACACGGGCAGCACATCCAGTCTGGTGATCACATTAACCGCTGAACATGCATTCACTGCTGTCGTTGTAATGTGATGCTGGCCAAAAAACAGCCATGTTGACGTGATTAAACTGGTGTAAGCCATGCTGGGTGATAGAGTTGTCTCCTTGCCGTCCACAACCCATGCATAGGTGATCGGCAGGGAGGCCGTCAGTGGCGTGACGCTGGCTGTCAACGACTGCGACGTGTGCAACGTCGGGCTGGGCGGCGTGGAAGTAACCTCGGTTGTGACAGTGATGCCAGACAGCGGTATGCATATGACCGGCGCCGGTACGACGCGTACTACGGTTGTTGCTATTCCCTGGCTGCTAGTGCTGTTTGTCACCGTTACGGTGGCTGTGTAGGTTCCCACTTGCGCATAGGTATGTGCCACAGTCACATCGGTGCCGGCGCTAAGCATGCCAACCCGAAGGAGTACTGTTGCGTTATCACCAAAATCCCATGCGTGGTTTGGATTACTGCCATCCGTAGTGACGGTGAGTGTTGTCATCTCGCCAAGCGTGGTTGGGCTGCTGTTCGTTACGATGACGCTGCTGATCGGCGTATCCGTCACTGTCACGATAGTTGAAGCATGTAACAGGCTGGCAAGGTTCTGCGCATCCGTGACCAAGAGCGTAAAGGTCAGCACGCTGGGCGATGCCGGCGCGATAAACGTCGTGCGGCTGAGGGTCGGCGTGTTGAGCGTGGCCGTGAAACCGCCTGTCTGGGTCCAGCCGTATGCGAGTGGCATGTGGCCATCGGGATCGCTAGAAGCGGAGCCATCGAGCGTGACGAGGTTGAGGATCGTCGCTGTCTGGTAGGCGCCGGCATCAGGCACGGGCGCAGCGTTTGTGATCGTCACCCAGGTCGTTGCGGTAACATCCTGAGTGCTGGTCGCATTGGTTGCGGTGACGATGGCCCGGTAGGTTCCAGATAAGGCGTAGGTATGGCTGATCGTCGCATTGGTGCTGGAACTCTGCGTGTTGTCGCCAAAGCGCCAGGCATATGTCACATTCGATCCGTTAGAAGTCACGGTCAGGAACGTGCTCTGCCCGAGGGTCGTTGGACTGTTATTGGTAGCCACGACGCTTGTGATGGGCGCGTCGGAAATAGTGACGATGACGCTTGCGGGCGTGGCATCAATCAGGCCTTGTGCATCCGTCACCATGAGCATGAAAGTGAGAAGGGTGGGCGTCGCAGGCGCGGTGAAAGTGGGTCGGCTGATGATAGCGCTACTCAGCACCACAGCGCCGCCATCTGTCTGAATCCAGCCGTATGAGAGTGGCAGGTGATTATCAGGATCACTGGAAGCTGAACCGTTGAGGGTGACGAGGGTACCCACGGTGGCTGTCTGGTTCGTGCCAGCGTTGGCGATTGGCGCGAGGTTGGTGATGGTCACTGAAGTCGTCGCTGTCGCGCCTTGCGTAGTGGCGCTATTCGTCGCAGTCACAATGGCTGCGAATGTTTCTGATACGGCATAGGTATGACTGATCGTTGCTGCGGTGCTGGAGCTTTGTGTGTTGTCGCCGAAGCTCCAGGCATAAGTTGCATTGGATCCGTTTGAAGTTACGGTGAAGAGTGTGCTTTGTCCGAGTGTTGTCGGGCTGTTGTTAGTCGCAGTGACGATGTTGATCGGAGTATCTGTGACGGTGATAACGGTCAGAGATGATGCAGCACCGACCATTCCACGCGCATCAGTCACTGTGAGGGTGAAGGTCAGCACAGAAGGCGTCGCATGCGCGGTGAAAGTCGGCTTGCTGATGATGGCGCTGCTTAACACGACGGGCGTACCGCCCGTTAGACGCCAACCATAGACGAGTGGGGTGTGGCCATCCGGATCGCTGGAGGCGGAGCCGTTGAGGGCGACAAGGCTGCCGACAGTTGCGGTCTGGTTGACGCCGGCGTTGGCGACTGGTGCGAGGTTGGTGATGGTCACTGAAGTTGTCGCAGTCACGCCTTGCAAGCTGGCGCTGTTTGTTGCACTCACAATGGCTGTGAAGACGCCTGTCAAGGTATACACATGCGTCACGGTGGTGCTGCTGCCGGAGCTTTGGGTGCCGTCTCCGAAACGCCATGCGTAGGTGACGTTGCTGCCGTTGGAAGTAGCCGTCAATGTCGTCGTCTGGTCGAGAATTGTCGGACCGTCACTGACGGCACTGATCGTTGTGATAGGCACATCGGTGATGGTAACGACGGTGCGTGCGGTGGAAGCTATAGCGGTCGTGCTACTTGGCAAACCTTGTGCATCAGTCACGACCAGAGTGAAGGTCAGCACGCCGGGCGATGCCGGCGCGATAAACGTCGTGCGGCTGAGGGTAGGCGAGTTGAGCGTGACCGTGAAACCGCCTGTCTGGGTCCAGCCGTATGCGAGCGGCATGTGGCCATCCGGATCGCTGGAAGCGGAGCCATCGAGCGTGACGAGGCTGAGGATCGTCGTTGTCTGATAGGCGCCGGCATCAGGCACGGGCGCAGCGTTCGTGATCGTTACCCAAGTCGTTGCGGTAACACCCTGGGTGCTGGTCGCATTGGTTGCAGTGATGATGGCTCGGTAGGTTCCAGATAAGGCGTAGGTATGGCTGATCGTCGCATTGGCGCTGGAACTCTGCGTGTTGTCGCCAAAGCGCCAGGCATAAGTCACATTCGATCCGTTAGTAGTCACGGTCAGGAACGTGCTCTGCCCGAGGGTCGTTGGACTGTTATTGGTAGCCACGACACTTGTGATGGGCGCGTCGGAAATGGTGATGACGATGCTTGCGGGCGTGGCATCAACCAGGCCTTGTGCATCCGTCACGGTGAGTCTGAAAGTGAGAAGGGTGGGTGTCGCAGGCGCGGTGAAAGTAGGTCGGCTGATGATAGCGCTACTCAGCACAACAGCGCCGCCACCTGTCTGAATCCAGCCGTATGAGAGTGGCAGGTGATTATCAGGATCACTGGAAGCTGAACTGTTGAGGGTGACGAGGGTACCCACGGTGGCCGTTTGGCTTGTGCCAGCGTTGGCGACCGGCGCGAGGTTGGTGATGGTCACTGAGGTCGTTGCAGCCATGCCCTGCGTACTGGCGCTATTCGTCGCGGTAACCGACGCGCGATAAGTGCCAGATACAAGATAGGTGTGCGTGACGACGGCGCCAGTTCCTGCTAAGGCATCGCCAAAGTCCCATATATAGGCAGCATTACTGCCGTTGGAGGTAGCCGTCAGCGTTGTCGTCCGCCCGAGTGTTGTCGGGCTGCTGTTAGTCGCCGTGACGACGCTGATTGGTGTATCGGTGATGGTAACGACGGTTTGAGAAGATGCAGCACCGACCAGTCCACGCGTATCGGTCACTGTGAGGGTGAAGGTCAGGACCGAAGGCGCTGCAGGCGCGGTGAAAGTCGGCTTGCTGATGATGGCATTGCTTAATACGACAGGCGTACCACCCGTTAGGCGCCAACCATAGGTGAGTGGGGTGTGGCCATCGGGATCGCTGGAGGCGGAGCCGTTGAGTATGACAAGGCTGCCGACAGTTGCGGTCTGGTAGACGCCTGCGTTGGCGGCCGGTGCGAGATTGGTGATGGTCACTGAAGTTGTCGCAGTCACGACTTGGGTGCGGGCGCTGTTTGTTGCACTCACAATGGCTGTGAAGACGCCTGTCAGGGTATACACATGCGTCACAGTGGTATTGCTGCTGGAGCTTTGGGTGCCGTCTCCGAAACGCCATGCGTAGGTGATGCTGCCCGGCGTCCCATCGGAAGTTGCCGTTAATGTGGTGGTCTGGCCGAGTGTCGTCGGGCTGTTGTTCGTTGCCGTGACGATCGTGACTGGTGTATAGGTGATGGTGACGACAGTGCGTGACGTCGTCGCGCTTGCCAGCCCACGTGCATCGGTCACTGCGAGTGTGAACGTCAACACCGCTGGTGCTGATGGCGCGGTAAAGGTGGGCTGGCTGATGATGGCGTTGCTCAGCACAACGGCCGTGCCACCGGATTGCGTCCAGCGGTATGCCAGCGGCGTATGACCGTCGGGATCACTTGATGCTGACCCGTCGAGTGCGACTACGCTGCTGACTGTCGCGCTCTGGTTCACGCCCGCATTGGCCACAGGTCGCAGGTTGGTGATGGTCACATAAGCTGTTGTCGTGACGCCCTGCGTGGTGGTGCTGTTAGTTGCAGTAACGATGGCCCTGTAGGTGCCAGATATCGCGTAGGTGTGACTGACAATGGCCCCAGTGCCAGTTGTGTTGTCGCCAAATCGCCACGCGTAAGTGACGTTGGTGCCGTTTGAGGTCACAGTGAGGGTTGTTGTTTGGCCGAGTGTCGTCGGGCTGCTGTTTGTTGCAACTACACTCGTGATCGGCGCATTGCTGACAGTGACGACAGTGCGTGCTGCGGTGATACCGGCTAAATTCTGCGCGTCTGTAACGGATAAGGTGAATGTCAATACTGTGGGGAGTGTGGGTGCCGTAAAGGTTGTGCGGCTGATCGTTGCATCGCTGAGTGTGACATTGTTGCCGCCGGTCTGTACCCATCCGTAAAGAAGTGGCAGGTGCCCGTCTGCATCGCTAGAGGCAGAGCCATTCAATGTGACAACGGTCGACACGACGACATTCTGGTTGGATCCGGCATTGGCTACAGGCGCGATATTGGTGATCGTAACCAGGGTGGTTGTGGTCACAGTGCTTGAAGCATTTGTTGCGGTCACAACCGCTGTATATATGCCTGGCAGCCCGTAGGTATGTGTAATGACACTGCTGGCAAGGGATGCTGGTTGTGAGTACTCGGCGGCGCTTCCGTCGCCGAAAACCCACACATAAGTGACATTACCAGGATTGCCGGCGACAGTTGCCGTTAACGTAGTGATCTGGCCCAGCGTAGTCGGGCTGTTGTTCCTGGCTACAACACTGGTGATCGGCAGATTGGCTACCGTGACGACAGTGCTTGCAGACGTATTACTCGCCAGCCCGCGTGCGTCGGTGACCATGAGGGTAAAGGTCAGCACGGTTGGCGTTGCGGGAGCAGTAAAGGTCGGGCGGCTGATGATGGCGCTGCTCAGGATGATGGGGTTACCACCCGTCTGCGTCCAGCCGTATATCAGTGGCGTGTGGCCATCAGGGTCGCTGGAAGCTGAGCCATTTAGTGTCACCACAGCGCTAACGCCGACGCTCTGGTTGACGCCGGCGTTGGCAATTGGCGCAAGATTAGTGATAGTGATGCTGACCGTGTCGCTCACGCCCAGTGTACTTGTCGTGTTGGTGGCGGTCACAGTGGCTGTAAAGTTCCCCGTCAGCCCATACACATGCCCGACTGTAGCACCGCTGGCCTGCGCACCGTCGCCAAAGTCCCATAGGAAGGATGCGCCGCTGCCGTTGGCAGTGGCGGTGAGTGTGGTCGTCTGCCCTAAGGTGGTGGGACTATTGTTTGTGGCCGTAACGATGGTGATCGGTGTGTCGGTGATGGTGACTGTCGTGCGTGCCGTGATGGCACCGCCAAGGCCACGAGCATCGGTTACAGCGAGGGTAAAGGTCAGTAGCGTCGTCGCTCCAGGCGCTGTGAAGGTCGGTCGGCTGATGGTAGCGTTACTCATAATGACCGTAGTCCCGCCTGACTGGGTCCAACGGTATTGCAAGGGCGTGTGACCGTCAGGATCGGTCGACGCAGAACCATCGAGCATGACACTGCTTGTTCCTGCGCTGACACTTTGACTGGTGCCCGCATT
>CAIQQO010000074.1 GCA_903873965.1 uncultured bacterium | reverse complement strand
TACAGGAAGATCGGCATGCAGTCGCAGCAGCGCGAAGGAATGGAGTATGAGTTTGATGTCGTTGGCGACATGAACGGCGCGACGCTTGTAGTCACGAAGTCCAGGATATCCAAACTGAACGAGGCGGTTATCAAGCGCCCCGGCCCTGAAAATATCGTGCCAATTTTGCGCGAGTGGCTCACCGACGGAGCGCCGCTGCCAAGCGCGCCTGATATTCCGCCTGCCAATCGTAGCGCAGCGCAGGCGACGCTGGCGGCGGTATGCACCCAGTCGGTCGAACTTGCCAGGAAGCTGATCGCCCTGCACACGGCGGAGGGCGCTGACGCGGCAGATAGCATGAACGGGAACATTGAGCGGGCGCGCGAGTGCTACGGCGACAAGACGCAGCCCATCATGGCGCTGCAGAGCATGGCAGTAGCCATGAAAGAGCACAATTCCCGCGCGATTGACCTGCTCAGCCGTGAGCAGGAAGCCGCGCCGTCAGATGCGCTTGACGAACCGGCCTGAGCAAGCGTGCAATGCTGCGCCGTTGAATGCCTGGCGAGTGTAGTTGCGCCAGCTTGCTTGCAGGCAGCCCGTTAGAGAGAGTGTAGCGTGTTGCCGGTCGGCGTGGCGTACCGCGACCGCATTGGAAACGAGTCGTGGCACGATGATTGTTGTGGAAGGCGCCTACGCTGCTGCATGTCAGCTGTATTCAAGCGCACCTGCCGGTGAAGTCATCTGGCCATCCTGCCGCAGGCTTAAACAGCGTACAGCCTCGTAATACCCCGCACGGCGGAGCGCCTATGCCGCTGCCTATCTTGACGCTGCCTGTCGCCTTTGCGTATTATGTACGTGGAGGATGAATGAAGACAGCGTTAATAACAGGAGTGACAGGGCAGGACGGCTCGTATCTAGCCGAGCTGCTTCTGGAGAAAGGATATCGCGTGGTAGGCATTTACCGCAGGGTCAGTGTGCCGACGACACAGAGGATCGATCATCTCAAGGAGAAGTTGATCATGGTGCCAGGCGACCTGATGGACGCAGCCTCGCTTGGCAGAGCCGTGAGCGAGTACAGACCAGACGAAGTGTACAACCTGGCGGCACAGTCGTTTGTCGAGACGTCGTTTGTTGAGCCGACGCTGACCAGTGAGGTTACGGCAATTGGGGCGCTGCGCCTGCTCGAAGTAGTGCATGCACTGGTCCCCGATGCCCGGTTCTATCAAGCGTCGAGCAGCGAAATGTTCGGCAAGGTAGCCGAGGTGCCACAGACTGAGCGCACGCCGTTTTATCCGAGGTCGCCCTACGGCGCAGCAAAATGCTTTGCACACTGGGTGACTGTGAACTACCGCGAGAGCTATGGCATGTATGCGTGCTCAGGCATTCTGTTTAACCATGAGTCGCCCCGTCGTGGCCTTGAGTTCGTGACGCGCAAAGTCACGCGTGCCGTCGCTGAGATTGCGGCGGGCAGGCGTGAGACTGTGTCGCTCGGTAACCTGGAGGCGAGACGCGACTGGGGCTTTGCTGGTGACTACGTTGAGGCGATGTGGCTGATGCTGCAGCGCGACATGCCCGTTGATTATGTGATTGCGACGGGCGAAACACACAGCGTCCGCGAACTTGTCGAGCTGGCTTTCCAATGCGCTGGCCTGAACTGGCGCGATCATGTGCGCGTCGATGAGCGATTGATCCGGCCAGCCGAAGTGGATGTCCTGATGGGCGATCCGCTGCGCGCTGAGATCGAGCTCGGCTGGCGCCCAACTGTGAAGTTTGACGAGCTCGTGCACATGATGGTCGCCGCCGATAGACAGTCAGTCGGCCTGGAGTGCCAGTAGCGACTGCCAAAACAGGGGGCGCTAATGCGGGTTGTATATGCGGGTTGCGCACAGCACTGCCAGCGCTGCTGTTGTACACGACCATGCGCTATGCAACGTTGCTGATGCCCGGCAGTTCGTATTTGTAAATGCAACGTGGCTGAGTGCTGAGGCAGAAGACGGCCCGGTTGTTTGTATTTGGAAACGCAATTCAGCTTGTACGCTGATGAAGAATTGCGTGTCTCTGCGCCGAAGCGTTGTGCGCTGCTCGCTATGCCTGATGTACGCTGAAAGCGTAAGATGTGTGAGTGCTGGCTGATGTGATGGCAGACATACTACGCGACGATGCGTATGCTATGTGTACGTGCTAAGTGTATGCGCTATGTGTACGTGCTATGTGCATGGCTATGTGCGCGTGTGTGCCCTGTATGTGACACGATCATGCGGCTGAGTGCTGAGCCTGAGCCCTGCTGTGACCAATGGCCTGCTGTAGAGGCAGTACGTAGTAGCTTGTGACTGTTGCGACGCGCATGAATGTGTTGATGCGCTGCTGTGTGTTGTGTGCGTTGAGTGAGCTGAGTGCTGAGCCTGAGTGTGCTGAGCCTGAGTGCGTTGAGTGTGCTGAGTGCTGCGAAGCATGAACGCACGCAATACGCATGATCGTGTGCTGAGTGTTGAGCGACGACGATTGAGTGTTGATTGTGTGCGTTGAAGCTTGAGTATGCGATTGTGCGTGTGCGCCGAAGACGATGACGACCATGCGAAGCCCCCCCGGCCGAGTGTAGGCGAGAGAGATCGAGCGTCGAACCCCAGTTAGATCAATCTGTAGAAAATTTTAGTGGGAGGGGGCGATGTTATTGGCCAAAAAAAACGGGGACAAGAAATCGAGAAAAAAATTCAAAAAAAACCGGTTGCAGGCATCCACAGTTTGGCCCATGGGCCAAAACTAACTGGCTCCCCCGCTGCTACTGCCGGTTCACGTGCCTATTCCGAGTCAGATAAGCGCATCACATATTGACAAAAGTTAGACCAATGTGTACAATCACACCAACTACCAAGACATACCCCGACAAGGAGGGCTATGGATAACGAAGCGATTAGCAAGTTGGTTGCGTTGTACAAAGAAGTGGTCAATCTGGAGAAAGCTGGGCACGACCTGCGTGGCCGGGCCGTGAGTCCCGGAGTTCAGCAGGTGCTCGACCAACGTGAGTCACTGATTTTGACGATGAGCAACCCCGACGTCAACGCCGCACTCACCCAATACCGCACCTGGTACAGGGAGACCTGTCCACGCCGCTGAGTCTAATTGACAATTGTTGTACTATATGGTATAATCTTATTCAAGGAGATGAAAATGAACAAGTATTGGTGCGTATACAGGCCGCCGGACTACGGGGCGATCCCGATCGGCCGCATTGCTGGTGAGCGGTTCGATTGGCCGCACGCTGTGGACGGTGTCGCCTTTGGATGGCGTCTGCACGGCTGGGTAGCCTACGAGCAGCCATTGACTTTCAAGCAGGTCCGCAGTTACGAACTGCTGCCAGATGACGAACTTGACCGACACGCCATGCTCCTCTGGGAGAAGAAAGCCTACGACGTTGAACGGGCGATGGATTGTCTGACGTCCGAGTACGAATTTGTAGCGCAGGATTACGCGGCGTACGTGGATTATGCGAAAGGCGACGAATATGGAGCCTCGGTTTTATGGTGGTACGACCATGGCAAGACGGCCGAAGATCTGCGCCACGTCCTGATCTCGCGCGGAATTGAGGCAGCGGAGCCTGTCATGGTATGAGGCAGCTCTACCTTGACGAACGGTTGCGCCGTCGGCGGCGGTTCGAGTACCTGGGCTATCAGTTCTCCGTTGATTCCGCAGGATACAGTATCGATTTCAACGGTGAATTTGTCGGCAACGCCAGCAATTCCAGACCACTGCCCGTATGGCAGGGCGAAACTATCCCACGGCGCGTTCAGCGTGCCGATGCCGACCGCTACATTGAGGCTATGTTGATCGTAGCCGAGGACGATGCGGTCAAGCGAGGTTTACTATGAAAGTTTGCATGATATTGATCTACGAAGGTGAGGGTAATTCGTGGCAGGAGTGCGAAGCGGCTATTGAAAAAGCTCGCAAGAAGGGCACTCTGGCTAAACTTGAGAACTCCGAAGTGTGGGCAAAGGATAGCCTCGATACGATCGAGGACGCCATAGAGAATCGTCATGAGTGATTCACGGTTGTACATCACATTCCGTGACAGGCTGGGCGTCGATCTTGAGCCGGCCTACGATCTTGAATTGACGTAGTCAGGAGATGGACCAAGAAAATGGGTTTGGCAAACGTGTAACCCTACTCGCGAATGATACAATTGACAATAGTTGTATGCATTGGTGTAATCATTAGGTAAACCACTTCATCTGGAGGACGGAAATGAAGGTAAACATGACTGGCACCCTTTCTTTCAAGGGGACGGGAAGCAATATCAGAGACGCACAGGTAGTGAACGACGGGGATGGAGACATCACACTGACGGTGCGCACGTTCAGCGACATCCTGGAAGTAAAAAACCTGCCCAGGCGGGATGCAGCACGACTAGCGTCCGCTTTACTGCGAGCCAGTGAGCGGCCGGTGGAGGAAGACGCAGTTTTCCGCGGGTTCAGTCGCCCGAAACTGGTAGAAGCGTTCGGGAAAGTGAGTAACCCGGCTGACTGGAAGGCGCCTATCGAGATCGAGATACTCACTATGGATGTCAATATCACTGTGGCGGCGATCGAGTTCTTCACAGCGACGCCAGCGGAAGTGCTGCCGGCGGTGCGGATGGGCTACTCGTTTGTCAAGTCGATCGGTTATCGCAAGGGGCCAGCCGGCCCGTAGGAAGTTTGGGATGATCGTTGAGAATGGCCGCCACTACATTATGCTCCCGTATTGCGACTACGATTTTATGTTGAAGCAGGTCGTGGAAAGTGCGTCAATCACGTCCGGTATCCCAGTCATCGATCTGGATGCGCAGTACAACATCTTTGACGGGAATAACGACTTTTATACGCAGGATTATCGTGAGGCAGTCGCAAAGTACCGCGACTTGAGAAGGATAGACAACACCACGTATATCGCAATCATCGTCAAGGGCATTTGGGAAGAGACAGATCCAGAGCCGCTATACGAGCGGTACGTCAGAATGTGGGACAGCTTTTCCCGCGCCCGGTATGGAGCACGAGATACAACAAGATCGCATTGACCAGATTGCTTTGGCGGGCAGGCCGCATGGAATAAGAGTGCCTGACATCCAGCAATATTTGCTGGACTTACCGGTTGAGCACATCGATGCTCAAGACTGGCTCGACCACGCAGACGTCCACGAGATCGTGGACTACCTGTGCGAACGTGTCAGGGTTAAAGGCACGCACTACTCAATGACACTGATCCGTTGGAATAGACTGGTTTACTGTGCGCGCTCGGTAGGATATAACCGGAGTGAAGTCAAGCGCGTTTTCCTGGACACCGAGTGGCCTGGCACCGAGCATCCGGCCTGGCTGGACATCGCTGACGTGGAAACGATGACAGACTGGCTTATCGACGCAGGCAGGATCGTCATTGGACATAAAAGTTATTCTAGCGAGTACAACTATGATTAAAGACAACATAACAGGACAGTGCTTTACAGTGACCAATGCGCGGTTCAAAGAACTGTGCCGCGCCGTACGCCCATTTGGCTGCACGTCAGCTGACGTACGCGAAGTGTGCCTTGATACTGACTGGCCGGATGCGCTTGGCCACCAGGACTGGTTGGACTGCGCCCCTTGCGATATGGTGGCAAACTGGATTGTGAGTGTTGCGCCCTCGCAACAGGGAGGCAACCAATGAGCACGTACTCCATCGCCTGTACGGGCATCGTTCACATCGCCGGAAACTGGCACGACGCACTGGCAATCTACAAGGAAACAATCCAGGACAGTCGGAACACCAGCTTTGTTGGCTGCCTGTGCACCGTATGGGTGAAGGAATAGCAGTGACTAAGGCACAAGCAAGCCAGAAGAGGGCGATGGACGACACCGCGGCCTATCCACTGGCAGGCCTCCAAGCTGTAATCCCACTGGTATATGGGTTAAGGAGGGACATCCGTTCCACGTTCGGCGTCGGGATGATCAGCGAGGAGGTGGAGAAGTTGATGAAGCCGCT
>CAIQQO010000073.1 GCA_903873965.1 uncultured bacterium | reverse complement strand
CACCCGCGAATGAATCACCCGCGAATGAATCACCCGTGAATGAATCACCCGCGAATGAATCACCCGCGAATGAATCACCCGTGAATGAATCACCCGTGAATGAATCACCCGCGAATGAATCACCCGCGAATGAATCACCCGCGAATGAATTCGCGGCTGACACCCGCTTCGCGAAACGCGCTGAAGCGCGTTAGGATCGGTCGGCGTTCTGTGCCTTAATCGGTTTCCGCTCCGTTTCACGTTTCACGTTTCACGTTTCACGTTTCACGTTTCACGTTTCACGCTGATCCATTTCGCGAGGCACAGGGACAGCCGATCCAGCGTGATGGGTTTGCTCAGGTAATCGTCCATGCCGGCTGCGAGGTAGGATGCGGCGTCGCCGGCCATGGCATTGGCTGTCAACGCCACGATCGGCGTGCGATAGGCTATGCTGGCCGTCTCTTCCCATGCGCGTATCGCGAGTGTGGCGCTCATACCGTCCATGCCAGGCATCTGGATGTCCATGAGCACCAGGTCGTAACGCTGCCCGTCGACAGTGATGGCGTTGATAGCAGCGCGCCCATCGCTCGCCAAGGTGGCTGTATAGCCAAGACCGTTCAACATCACCAGAATGACCTGTTGGTTGGGTTCGTTGTCTTCTACGACCAGAATGCGCTCGGTGCGGCGCGCGACGTGATGGTGATCGGGCAGCGCCCGCGTCTTGTCCGCAGCAGGCTTGTCGCCCGCGCGCTCCAGCGGGAGCGTGAACCAGAACCGCGTTCCCTTGCCCACTTCGCTCTGCATACCGATCTGACCGCCCATCTGCTCAACCAGCCGTTTACTGATGCTTAGGCCAAGGCCGGTGCCGCCATATTTCCTGGTGATCGATCCGTCGGCTTGCACAAAGGGTTCGTAGAGGAGTTTCTGCGCCTCAGGCGTAATGCCAATCCCGCTGTCCTCTACTTCGAACATCATGTTGCCTGCGTGGTCAAGACCGATGCGAATGTCGATGCCGCCCTGATGGGTAAACTTGACCGCGTTGCTCACCAGGTTGGTCAGGACTTGCCTGATCCGCGCCACGTCGCCAACCACAACCATGCGCTCTGGTGTGCCTGTTACGATAGCGCCGTCCAGGCTTAACCCGCGTTGTTGCGCGCGCGGCAGCATCGCATCGGTCACCGTTTTGAGCAGGTCTTTCAGTCGAAACGGCGCAGGGTCCAGTACGACGCGCCCTGCTTCAATCTTTGTATAGTCAAGGATGTCGTTGATGATCTGCAGCAGCACCTCACCTTCAGTTTGCACGATGCGCACATACTCACGCTGTTCGTCATTCAACGGCGTCAGCGCCAGTATCTCGGTCATGCCGATGACGCCATTCATCGGCGTGCGAATCTCGTGGCTCATCATGGCCAGAAATTCCGACTTCATGCGCGACGCGGCGGCGGCTTGATCGCGCGCCAGCGCCAGCGCGATCTCGGTTTCTTTGCGCTCGGTGATATCGACGCACGAACCGATGTAGCCGATAAAAACGCCCTCGGGCGTGTAGCGCGGTGAACCGATATCCAGAACCCAGCGATAGACGCCGTCGGCCCGCCGCAACCGATACTCCAGCTTGATTTCGCGCCGCGCGCTGAACGCGGCAGCATTGGAGGCAACGCAGACAGGCACATCCTCAGGGTGAACGCCCTCCATCCAGCCGGTGTCCATTTCCTGCTGCAATGTCCGACCGGTGAAATCGAGCCAGGTCTGGTTGACATAGTTGGCCGATGCGTCGGCTCCAGCCATCCAGATCAGCATCGGCGCCGTATCGGCGATCATGCGAAAGCGCGCCTCGCTTTCACGCAGGGCATCCTGCGCCTGTTTGCTCTCGGAAATGTCCGTCATGCTCCCGATGAGCGCGTAGGCTCGCCCGTCAGCGTCGCGAATGGCGCTGAACTGATCCAGCAGCCAGCGATACTGCCCGTTTTTGTGCAGGAAGCGGTACTCAACCTGATAGGTCGCCTCGTACCCGCTCGTCCTTGCCTTGGTTATCGTCTGCACGACCCCTGCCAAGTCGTCGGGATGGATCATATGCCGCTGCAGAATGACTTTAAGCGGTAATGGTTTAATCTCATCAGGCGTATAGCCGCTCAGACGGGTGAAAACGGGGCTCAGATAGTCGTAACAGTCGGCCAGCAGGTCGCGTTTGTAGGACGCAGACAGCGAATTCTCCAGCACCTCGCGAAAGCGTTCTTCACTGATGCGCAGGGCAATTTGTGCCTGCCTGCGCTCGGTGATGTCTCGCATAACCACTTGAACAGCAGGCGCACCGCCTTCATGTATCGTGCCCCCTTGCACTTCAGTGTCGATGATCGTGCCATCGAGCTTAAGCTGTTTAATCACGATCCGCGGCGAGTTGCGGTTATGTCCGACAACATCGTGCACCCGCGCTTGAACGGTATGATGGTAATCCGGATGCACCAGGTCGAGGATGCGGTAACCGAGCAGGTCCTGCGCCGTCGCTGCGCCATACATGGCCACGGCGGCCAGATTGGCGTAGATGATGGCGCCGTCGCGATGCATGATGATCGCATTGGGCGAGTGTTCAATCATCGCACGATAGCGCGCCTCACTTTCCCGAAGCGCAGTCTGCGCACGCTTCTGTTGGATAGCATTTGCGAGTTGCCCGGCCACTTCATGCGCGATCTCGATGTATTCGTCGGTAAAGAAGCCGGGCTTTTTATCGCTGATATGCAACGTACCGATCAGCTCGCTACTGACTCGCAGCGGGAGCACCAGGTTGGAGCGTATCCCAAAGGCGTGGCCGTCCATACCCAACGACGCCGTCTCAGGTCGCGGCTTCACATTGTTATTGAGATAGTAACGATCAGACTTGATCATACTCGCGAATGTTGTGGGCGGTGTGAAGCTGGACAGTTTGGCCGTCAATTCCGGCGTATCGGCCTGGAAAACCAGCGTCGCCCACTGATTACTGGCAACATCGTATTCAGTGATGCTGGCGCAGGTAAACGGGATCAAGTGACCCATGTGGCGTAGCGCCTGCTGCGCCATATCCTCGACTGAGTCAGCTTGTTGCATGGCTTTTTTCAGTCCATGCAGGGTTGCAATGCGCAGGGTCGAGTGCTTCAATGATTGCTGGGTTGCCAGCCGATCTTTGTATTCCGTGATGTCGTTAAAGGTCGCGACAGCGCCAAACCGGTGCGCCGAATCAGGCTGATCTATACGCCGGCTAGTGATCAACAGCCATGTGATTTCACCGCCAGGTTTGTGCACGCCCATGATGACATTGGTGCGCGGTTCGCCATCGTGCAGCGTCAACATCACCGGATTCAGTTCGACGGGGAAAGGGGAGCCATCTTCGTGAATCGCCTGCCAGAGCGGGTCGATGACGGTGCGTCCCTTCATTTGGTCGACGGGAATTCCGAGTATACCCTCTGCGCTGGAGTTCGCCGTGAGAATGGCGCCGTTCTCATCGACGACCACGACGCCAATGGCCAGGATGCTGACCATCGATGCTAGCGACTTATCGGTTGGCGCACCTGACGCAGAAGATGTAGGTTGTGTCATATTTACCCGCCTCGTGAAATGCCCATTTTCAGACGACCAAGAGGTCTCGCCTATTGACTGTGATCTCCAGCCTCGACAGATATCAAGTCCAGGAAGGTTTCCACAATACGCGGGTCAAGCAGCACACCTGCCTGTGACTCCAGGTAACTGCATATCTGTGGCATAGGCATCGCTTCTCGAT
>CAIQQO010000072.1 GCA_903873965.1 uncultured bacterium | reverse complement strand
GACCGCCCGTCGTGGGGCGGGCTACTCGGCGAGTCGGCTCGTCATCGGCGCGCCCGGCCTCTCGCGGAGTCACTCCCATGCCCTACAGCATCTTCCCGTGATACACTCGCGCATCACTAAAAACACCAGCTGGTACGCCGAGCCGACCGTGAGGCACCACCAGCAGGGCGCGGCCAACCACGGCTTGGCGCTACTGGAATCGCCAGCCAGGCACTTTCCAATACTTGGCCGGCGCCACGATGGCCATCCAGCCGCGCGCATACGGCGACGCATAGCTGATGTCGTCCACCACGTCCTGCTCAGTACGGTAGAACTTCACAGACTTATCGTTAATGTCCGACGTCCAGCCACACCCGTGCCAATACTGGGTTTCCCAGCCATACTCCGCCTCCAGATCGATCTTGCGCTGTGCGGCGATATGCTCGTCTTTCCACGATTTGACGTCGTGCGTTCCGACCCACTTGAGTAGATTTGCCATGAGATTTACCTGCCTTCCCGTCAGGCGTCCACGCCAAAGCGGACATCCAACGAATCTGCGTACTTGACGCGCCACTCGTACGTTCCGACGATTCCTTCTGCGATTTCGAGAATCTTGCAGCGGGCTGTGCGCTTCATGGTCTCGCGCATATTATCCATCTGGCTGGTACTCGACGGATTAAAGTGCGCCATTTCGATCACGCTTGCGCGGACCTTCTGCACAGCGATCTCGAACTTCTTGTACAAATCTTCACCTGCGGCTTCTCCGATCTCGGTCAGCGCCCAATCACACCAGCGACTTACCTCGTACGTCTCAAACCAATCGAGAATACGGTGCTCCGCACGGTAGACGAAATCGTCGCTGTTCACGCTGACGATGACTGGCTTGCCTTCCACATCCAGGCCGAGCGTTATCGACTTGCTCAACATATCGCGAATCGCCGAATTCATCTGTCTCGCCAAATCAGTCAGGCGCTCGATGCTGTCTTTCCGCCAGTCGGCCAGAAGCTGCTCACGCGTCGGGAATTCGCGTACTTCCTCGTGCTCGAACCAACCGGGCGTGTTGCCAGCCTTGACCGCTGCCTTAACCTTCGCGTGCGCCTTCAAGCGATCGCGCACGGTGGGCAACTCATCGGCGTTGAAGAGGGCCGCCGACCGCTCGTTGGAGCCGAACTGCAGTGCCACGCCGGCGATGACTTTACCGACCAGCCATGCGTCACTGTCCGCGCCGATCCGGTCTGTGCAACTGATCTGAATCTTAGTCGTGTATTCCTTGCGTTCCATTTGTTCTACCTCATACTGTGGTGGTTTGATCTAGGTATGATTGTACTCGTTAGTACAATCATTGTCAAGAGGGTGCGCCCACTGGTTTGAAACAGGTTTACGCCGGCTATTCCTTCGACCATACGACAATCTCAACACCCTTGCCGGCGATACCGCGCGCGATCATCTTGCCCTGCTTCGCCTTGGGCACGCGCTTCCACTTACCGTTGACCTGCCATAGGATGACCATCCGCCCCAGCGTGTCTGCTTTGACCTGCAACTTGATCGTGTCCATTGCTATTGCCCCTCAATCTTCGGCTTCCACACAAACGTCGGTGACGGGCACCAGTCGTAAGGCTGGTGCTGAACGTTGCCAACCAGCACGCGATTCAACACATCGTAGATCGCGATCTCGTCGGCGGAGCTCACGCTGCCCGGCAACACAATCCGCGCACCCTTGCGGTCGTTCGTAAACGAACATCGGAAATACTGGTGCGGGAACAACTCTGCCAATGCTTTCGACGCCTCGCCAACCCTATCTGCAATACCCTGCTCGATCTGTAGCTGGTTCATGGTTTACCTTCCTTGGTCTTTAGTGGTTTAACCTTGTCGGTCACTTTAGGTGATCTGGTTTGATGATACTCGTAAGTACAACCATTGTCAATAGGTGCGCGCCCGAGTTTCAAAACTGGTTTTTTGATATCGCCTGCTGCCATTGTGCCTCGTAGCCAGCGGGATGCGGCTGGCGTGAGTAATGGAGTGCATACGGTGGGGACGCCCTGGAGCGGGCCGCATGCGCCGATCGATTTACAGTGCCTCTAGGGCGCACCTGTACGTACATCAAACAACGTTTCGGGATAAAAAGTGTGCCGGTCATCCGTTACGGACTGTGTCTCCCATCGTGCGCCCAACCAGTTTCGTGCACTGATATGCGCCTCATAGCGTTATAGTAGCTCGGCGCATGGGAATTACGCGCAGAGCCGTGCGCGTCTGGATTACGCCCTGGTACGCGGCACATACTTGCGCCCCGTGATACAGATATGCGCCTCATAGCGCTAATAGCCGGGGCTTGCCGGCTCACCCGCTGCGATGCCTTCGTTGCGGCAGGCGTGCCAGTCCTTGGCGCCGACCCCGGCTGCTACAACGACCCGGGCCGGCTTGCGCAACATGCCTTCTTGGCGCCGCACAACCGGCTCTTTCCATGCACGCACGTGCATCACTAAAAACACCACCAGCAGTTGCGCCGAGCCGACCGTGAGGCACCCGCAGCAGTTGCGCCGAGCCGACCGCGAGGCACCACCAGCCAGCGCTACGGCAACACTGGCCGGCCTGGATAGTTCATCTGTATCGTCCACGCCTCCATCAATTCCTCTGACTCCTTATTCATCCGATCGATCTCGGCGACCATCGCAATTGATTCGGGCAAGCCGCTGTGGAGACCAATCACACGCATGCGCTCGTCGATGTCCATTCCATCGTACATCGCCTGGGCTGCGTGCTTGAGGTCGCCTGACTTGCGTACGTCGGCGGCGCACTGAAGTATTTTTTCGGCATCCCAACTCAACGGAACGAATTGCCGCATGTCGGAGAAGCCACCAAAATGGTACGACGACGCCGATAACAGAGCTTCTAACGCCTGATCACGATTCATTTCACTTGCCATTCTCTTTCCTGCTACCTGCCTTCTCCAGGATTGTACTCTTCGCGCCAACCCGTGTAAAGCAAGGCCTTTTTGGCCCATGGGCCAAAAGCGAATATGCTCTCTCGCCGGTGGCCGTCAATCCCACCCGGCATCAACACGCTCAGTGCTGCGCCGCGCTGCCTTGAGTTTTGGATTGCCACGCTGCCCTGGCTCCGATAACACCGCCAGGTCCGCATCACTAAGCATCCACTCCCGCCCAAGCCGCCGGCCAACCCGGCGTACTTT
This sequence comes from uncultured bacterium, assembly GCA_903873965.1. Taxonomy (GTDB): domain Bacteria; phylum Chloroflexota; class Anaerolineae; order J036; family Brachytrichaceae; genus CAIXPS01. Next base: position 3,856 of record CAIQQO010000072.1, on the reverse strand, counting down.
CATCCGGTTAAAAACGGTCTTGACGCACACTCCCAGCCATGCCGAAGCCTGCGCCACCGTGTAGATTTTTGCCATTTCAATTGTTCCACTCAAATGTACATTTGAAAACAGCACGTCCTAGCCAACCCACATCGCAGCCAGCCGCTTCTGGAGCGCTATCATCGCAGATCCTTCCACGCCATTCGCCCACAGCTGCGCTACCAGCTTCTGCAATTCAACTTTGTCGGTTTCACGAGCCGCCTTGAGGTCAGTCAACTCGCGCTGCAACCGCCAGCGTTCAGTTGCCTGGTCGTTCGCGCTGCACTGCGCCTGCTGGTACATCTCACGCGCTATGCGCAAGCTGTTCTCGACATCGCCCCGCACACGCGATGCTGCCTCTCCCGCCTTCTGCGCATCTTCCGTGCAGCGATTGAAGTCCTCACCCATCTTGAACAGCCGGTCGCGCAACACACCGTTGCTCTGGCAATCGTGCATCCAGAACGCATACATATCCGGCGCCCCGTCATCGCGGATATGCTGGGCTACCCACGTCACGAACTCTTCCGTGAGCAGGCTGTTCAAGTACGCATCCGGCGCCTTGGCCTTGATCTCCTGTCTGATCTGCTCCAACAGCTCGATCTCATCAGCCTTGCCGTTGCCTACTGCGTTTACCGTCACTTTCTTGGCCGCTGTCTTTACTGCACCCATTGGTTCTACCCCTCTCTATGGTCTTTTGATCTGGTTTGATTATACTCTAGAGTACAACCATTGTCAAGTTATCCCAGCGGCAATAACAGCACCCGCCTCCATTAGACGCGCTCATCCTCATTAAAGACGCATCACCCACGCCAATAGCACCCTGCCCATTACTACAGCGCCCAGCTGCCACTCACCACAGCCGCGCCGTGGAGCACATCGTCTCGCATGCACACGCATCACTCGGCTCGGCGCACACGGTACGCCTGCTGGCAGTAAAAACACCACCAGCAGGTACGCCGAGCCGACCGTGAGGCACCCGCAGCAGTTGCGCCGAGCCGACCGCGAGGCACCACCGCCACTTCAGCTCAACAGCTCGTCGCCTGCTGCTCAGTCCAACTCGCCGACACCTTCACCCCAACTCCTGTCCTTCGGCCCAACAACACCTTTGTACTTTGCCTGCCATGCAGCAACGATCTCCTCGGCGTACTGACGCGTCTTGTGCTGCGCCTGTACCAGCCAGTCCGCCGCTTCTCCCGGCACACACACACCCGCTGTCATGAACTTGTTCAGCCGGTTCACTTCACCTGCCAGTAATGTCTCTGCTTGCGTTTTGTTACTCTTGGTCACTGTACACACCTCTCTTGGTTTGCTGTCTTTTTGATTGTAATCAATGCGCTCACTGCGGTCTATTGGCACTGTCGCCGCTGCCCATATCACCACCAGTTTTCACGAAATCCACGTACCTTACCCTGTACCTGTAACGCGATCGTTTTGAGCGCTACGGACATAAGACTAGATTCCCGGCGGTGCACCGGAGGCCGCCGCCATGCTGTTTTTCGAGCCGCCACGCACGCTCGGTGGGGGTTACAGCCTCTTTTCCGGCACTGCATTTACCACTATCATGCGCTTTATACTTTACATAACTATACAATAAGGTACTACTACGACCCTGCCAGTGGTGGGCATCCTTCACCCGGCTCGCTTGCTCTGACGTAGTTTGCGAATCTCCTCCGCATCTGTCCGCATCAAAATGTAGCCGCCGTGCTGGCGATGGCGTCAAACGCTTTGCGAATGAGACCAGGTGCACCGGCCAGTCGCAGGTAAGTGCCAGTCGGCAGCAGGCGGCCGTCCTCCAGGAACTGACAAATGACTCTCATCGAGAGATCGTACTGGAGTGCCATGCTTGCAAGCACGCGCGGGGTAATTGGCTCAACTGCCCTGGCACGCCGGAAGTCTATGGCGATCAACTGGAAATACTGCTCGTGTGCCATGGCGAGTAGACGTCCGTATTCCAAGCCGGTGGCGTTTTTAAGCGACTGGGTTAACGTTGTCATAAGTTGTCTACGTGTTTCCTGAACAGATTGAATGCGTTAGTGATCTCGTCGGCTGAAGCGTTGGGGGCCCAGATGTCGCCGGGGATAATTCCCGCCAGGAATGCCAGGTAGTCCGGGCTGATATTCAGCGTGCCGGCCAGCCTTTCGATAACGCTCCAGCTCGGGGTAGACAGGTTCCTGAATCCTCTCTCCAGGTCTGACAGGTAGCCTACTGAGATTCCAGCGTTTGATGCAACCGAATGGAGAGATCGGCGTTGTTCTCTACGCTTGTCACGTAAATATTGGCCTATCTGCATATCAAATCCTCGTTAGCACAAAGGTCGGCCTGTACCCGGCTGCTTCGGCTTTGCTCAACTCCTCCGCTGTTTCGTGGTCAATGAGAATTGTCCCGTCGAATAGGTGGCCGGCAGGCAGGGAGACCTCTGGTGATTCGGCAGGCTGGCCGTCGCGCTGTACCCATCCCTGCATGACGAGCTTGACCGGCAGGTGAATGAGCCTGTCGTAGTTGAACTCACGTACGTTGTTAAATACGCTACCGAACCCACGCTGCGGGTCCCACGTCATTTTGTCGAACGGGATAAATCGTTGATGCTCTCCCCACATAAACATGACGCCCGGCTTGTCCGCTTCGATCGTCTGATAGCTGGCGCTGTTTCCGTTAACAACGAAATCCTTGGCGCACTGATAGATTTCCGTGTTCAGCCACGGGAGGCGCAGTACGTTGGCTGCGATGGCCAGGTTCGAAAACTCATAGGCCTCATCCCTGCGCCACGAGTAGGACATATCACCAGCCCCTATCAGGTCAAGCAGGTGCTCCTGCGTGATGCCCAATCGGTCGGCCATCTGTGCTACATCGTATACGATCGACTGCAAACTGTCATACAAGATGTCGTGTTGCTTTGTCATCACCTTCATCCTTTGATAAACTCTCGCGGCAGCGAGTGGCTGCCACGAGCACATAAATAAAGTCGTGTTCAGATAACTTCACGAGCTGCTCAACGAGATCGCTGGTCAGCTTGTGGGTCGGCTCGTCACTTGCCGGATTGTCCTGCGTCACTTGACTCTTCCTCGGTGCCTTGCTGCGCTGTTTCTTCCACAGAACGGCCACGCCTGCCGGCAAAGTGGCTGCGCTCCATATCCCACTTGTCCAGCGTCTTCTTTGAAAACCAAATGATGCCAATCCCGAGTATCTCACGCCCATCTGGCTTCAACGTGCCGCCAGCGAACCCGCTCTCGGTGCGCGCCTTGCGCCCGTGTACGTGATACTTCATCGAACTGGGGCGTAAACCGAGATACTTGCCTGCCCTGCGCATGTCATAGATCTCACTCAATAGTACGTCTGGTATGTTTTCTTCTTCATCTTCCTTGATTTCCTTTACCATTTTCTTCGCCACTTCTTTCTCCTGCTTTACGTTTCAAGCGTATATTTATTTTGTTTGATTATACTACTCTGTATCACGTATGTCAAGTGTTGTCCTTTACAGGGGAACGTCCGTTACACGCACGTTTGGCCCATGGGCCAAACGGCGATACGTTAGGGAGCCGCTGCGAATTCCTGCCCGGCACAATCAACGGCTGATATCGATATCAATGTAATCGGCTGGCGCGTTCTGAAAGTCCAGCTCGGTGCCGAGGTACTTCTGCGTCGTCGTCAATGACTCGTGGCCCAGGTTGATCTGAATCTGCTCAATGGGTGCCTTGCCTTTGCGCGCCAGCTTCGCAAAAGTCCTGCGCAAATCATGCGGCGCGAGGTCGGGATGCTTGATCATTCCCCCGTACAGCTTCACCATCCTCATTATAGATTGCGGCGTGGTGTGCCCTGAGGAAACGCGCTGGCTGCCGCT
>CAIQQO010000071.1 GCA_903873965.1 uncultured bacterium | reverse complement strand
CGACCCGACCGGCGGCGACAGGCAATGGGTGAAGTTCGCCGACATCTCGCCGTTCTTGCGCTGCGCGACCGTGGCGAACGAAGACCGCCGTTTTTATGAAAACGAAGGCATCGACATTCGAGGGACAGCGCGCGCCGTCGTAAACAACCTGCAGGGTGGCCAGACGCAGGGCGCGTCCAACATCGCGCAGCAATTAGTCAAGAACGTGATTACGCCTCCTGAAGAACGCCTTGGCCCGAAACGCACCTTCACCGTCAAGGTACGCGAAGCATTGCTGGCGATGGAAGTGACGCGCCGCTACGACAAAAAGCTGCTGCTGGAATGGTATCTCAACACCAACTTCTACGGCAACCTGGCCTATGGCATCGAGGCTGCCTCACGGGTGTATTACAACAAGAGCGCGCGCGACCTGACATTGGCCGAAGCCTCCATGCTGGCGCCGATCCCGCAATTTCCCAAACAGAACCCATTTGACAATCCGGTGCCTGCGACCGACCGGCAATCTCTCACGCTTGATGCGATGGTGCAGGCCACACAACTCGGCGTGCCCGACTGCAAGGTGACGACCAAAATGGCTGCGGACGCCAAGCGGGAAACGCTCAAGCTCTCCACCCGGCAACAACGCTTCAACATCCTCGCGCCGCACTTCTCGGTGTATGCCAAGGATCAGACCATCACGCTGCTGGCCGACCACCTCGGCATCGGCATCGACGCGGCAACTGAAATGGTGAACCGCGGCGGCTTGAAGATTTACACGACGCTCGATCTCAAAATCAATGATGAAGTGAACCGCATCGCCAATGAGAAGGTTAAAGCGTTGCAGGTAGCGGGCAAAGATGCCAACAACGCGTCGGTGGTGGTCATGAAGACGGGCACCGCCGAGTTACTGGCCATGATCGGCAGTCTCGATTATTTCGACGACGCCATCGATGGCAAGTTCAACGTGGCGACCGGATTGCGCCAGCCTGGCTCATCGTTCAAACCGATCACCTATATTGAGTTGCTGCGCCAGGGCGCTTCGCCCGCCACGGTGTTCTGGGACGTGCGCACGCCGTTCGATGTGGGCGGCATTGTGCCATACACGCCCGAGAATTATGACCGCAAGTATCACGGGCCGGTGCTGATGCGCCAGACGTTGTCACGCTCGTACAACATACCGGCGGTGGATGCGCTAAACCGCGCCGGCATCGGGAATGTGTTGCGGCTGTCGCACAAACTGGGCATCAACGACCTCGACAAAGGCCTGCAGTACTATGGCCTCGCGTTGACGCTGGGCGGCGGCGAGGTGAAGATGCTGGATGAAGCGTACCTGTACAGCGTGTTTGCCAACGGCGGGACGATGGTGGGTGCGCCGCGGCCGGCCAACCTGAAGCGGCCGGGCTATCGCGAACTCGATCCCGTGTCGATTCTGCGGGTGGAAGACGCGAAAGGGCGCATCCTGTACGACTTCAAGCTGGCGTCCAATCCCAACCTGCTTGGGCCAAACAGCCGACAGTTGACCTATCAGATCACCAGCATCCTGTCGGACCCGCTGGCGCGCGCGCCGGCGTTTGGTTATCCGAGCGTGCTCGATCTTTCGGGCGACCGCAAGGCTGCGGTGAAGACAGGCACGACCAACGATAACAAGGACAACTGGACGATGGGTTACACCCCCGACTATGTCGTCGGCGTGTGGGTGGGTAACACCGACAACCACCCAATGGATCACACCGTCACCGGATTAACCGGCGCGGCGCCCATCTGGCGCGACGTGATGGAATACCTGCACGAAGGCAAGCCCAATCGACCATTTGAGCGCCCGGATGGACTGGTGGATCGCGCGGTGTGTGCGGTTGACGGGCTGTTGCCCAATGGCGCATGTCCATCGGTCAGCGAGATATTCATCCCCGGGACGGAACCAAAGCAGGTCAGCACCATCGTGCAGAAATTCCCGATCAACAAGGAAACCGGCAAATTGGCTGTTGCTGGTACGCCCGCAGACAAGGTTGAAGAGAAGGTCATGTGCGTGTACCCGCCGCAGGCACAGGATTGGTACAACTCGCTGGAGGACAAAGATAAAGCCAAATGCCTGCAACCGCCGACGGAATTTGACACACAATACGGCGGCACCGTCGCGTCGGGCGACGTGTCGATCGTCCAACCAACGAACGGCGGGTATGTCAGCCCGATGCTGAATAACGGAACGGTTGAGATTCGGGGCAATGCGAAGGGCGGCAACTGGTCGATGTTCAAGGTGTTCTTTGGGGCTGGATATGACGTACAGCCCGACAAGTGGCAGCAGATTGGGCCGGAACACAAGGATCAGGTGGACAACAACCTGCTCGAAAACTGGAATCTGGCAGGGATCGCGCCGGGACTGTACTCGATGAAATTGTCGCGGCTGGAAAACGACGGCAAGATCACCGACTCGATCATACAAGTGACGGTGGACTCCATCTCGCCCACGGTCAAGATCATCCAGCCGTTAGCCAACGATACGTACAATAGCGCCCAGGATGAGTGGGTGGACGTCGGGGCTGATGTGCGCGACGATAACACGATCAACAGGGTGGAATTCTTTACCAGCGCCGACCCGGCCAAACCTTACGCCGTAACGACCTCGGCGCCGTTCAATGTGAAGTGGACCATCAGGGGCGGCGGGGCAGTGGAATTCTGGGCAGTAGCGTATGATGGCGCCGGCAACCGGGCAGAAAGCGCGCACGTGCGGGCATTAATCGGGTATAAGAAGCCGTAAGAAAGCGGCTGGCTCTTTGGTCAGCCGCTGACTCTGCGTCAGCCGTCCAGCTTGATCAGGCGTTTCTGCGCCGCCTTGATGACCACCTGCGTTCGGTCATTGGCGTGCAGCTTGCCCATGATGCTGCTGACGTAGTTGCGGATGGTGCCTTCGGTGAGGAACAGCGTGGCAGCGATGTCCTTGTTGCTCAGTCCTTGCGCCAGCAACGCCAGCACTTCCATCTCGCGCGCTGAAAGTTTTTCCAGCGGTGACTCCTCCAACACTGGCGCGACGGGTTCAATGAATACCTGCGGTTGACTGGCTGCGCTGATGCGACGGAACTCGTCCATCACCTTCAGCGCGATGGCCGGATCGAGTTGCGATTCACCTGCGACGACGCCGCGAATGGCATCAGCCAGGCGCGCGGACTTGGTGCCCTTCAATAGATAGGCCTGCGCCCCTGCCCGGATGCCCTCATAGATCAGGTCGTCGGTGTCGTAGGTGGTGAGGATAATCACGCTCGTTTCGGGCAGTTCCTCCGTGATGAAGCGCGTGGCCGCAATGCCGTCCATGCGGGGCATTTTGATATCCATTAACACGACATTGGGTTTATGCCGGCGGGTGAGCGCTACTGCCTCCTCGCCATTCTCGGCCTTCGCCACCACTTCGATGTCGCCGGTCTTATTCAGAATGAAAGCCAGCCCGTCGCGGATAATCTCCTGATCATCCGCGACCAGCACGCGTATCTTTGCCATCGTTATACCTTGTTTCCACGGATTCATCAGGCAACTCGAGTACCACTTGCACCATTGTCCCGTGGCCTTGTATGCTATTGACCTGCATGTGCGCGCCAATCAACTCGGCCTGCTCACGTATGCCGCGCAAACCGAAGTGCGCATCATCGCGCCGGATCACATCGAAACCCTCGCCATCATCGGCCACCTGCAACGTCAATGTATGCGGCGCGCCGGCATCCCGCTGGCTGTGTTGACTGGCCGAGTCGGTTCGGGCCGCGGGCAATGGTGCATTCTTCATCACACTCACCACAGCGCGCGTCGCATGAGCATGGCGAACGACGTTGTTGAGCGCTTCCTGCGCAATGCGAAACAGCGCTTCCTCCACCTCATCGGTCAGCATGTTGAACTCGTCATTGGCCTCAAGGATGATCTCACAGCCGGCGTGCGGCTCCAGCACTTCGATTCGCTTGCGCAAAGCCGCGATCAACCCAATGTCTTTGACCTGCGTGGTGCGCAAATCGGTGATGGCATTGCGCGCGCTCTGCAACCCTTCCTCGGCCAGTTCACTGGCGCGCGCGAGCTGCTGGCGCGCGGTGGATTCTGGATTTTCCAGCGCCGCTTCGACCGTCTGCAACTGGACAGTGAGGGCGGCGAGGGTGTGCGCCAGGGTATCGTGCAAGTCGCGCGCCATGCGGACGCGTTCGCGCGAGGCAGCCAGTTGCTGCTGGGTGTGCGCCTGTTCAGCCAGGAGCTGGTTGGCCGCCTGTAACTGGCGCTGTTCGGCGCGTTCGCGTTCAGCCAGGCTACCGGCAAAGGCGCAAACCATGATGACGACGATGGCGTACGAGAGAAAGTCAATTGCCTGCGCGTGCAACGGGAGCGTGCTGCCCTGCGTGGCAGTCACGCAGATTCGCCCGACCATATCCACCATGATGGACAGGCTGGCCCAGCGGACGACGGTGCGCTGCCCGCCTAGCCAGGTGCCAAGCAAGGGGGGAACGATGCTGATCATAATGGGAACGCTGGAGTAGGCCCACGAACTGAGCTGCCCGGTAAGTAAACCGCTGTCATCACGGTGGCACATGCGATCGAGCACGACCGAGGCAAAATGGCCGAAAAAGGAATCGACTCCGCTGAGAAAGATGACCAGCGTGAGAGAGATTTCTTCTATCGCATATAGGCACAGCACCGTGGTCAACAGGATCGAGAGCACGCGAACGCTATGCCAGCCTTGCTGTTCGCACAGCATAACCAGCAGCAGCGTGAGGATGTAGGGAATATCGGCAGTCAGGCGCATCCACGGCGCTGCCGCAGATTGCTGCGCCGACAGCATCGCTTCGATAAAGGACAAGCCAACGCGCAAGAGTAACCCCAAGCGGAGCAAGCGCAACGTCTGTGCCATAGGGGGATTATAGGGCGGAAGTCAGAGGTCAGAGATCAGAAGCAAGAGACAAGAGATAAGAGGGAGAGACGAGACGGCGAGAATGCAGGAGAGGATGGATTTGGGTTCCTCATATGACGGGCGTCATGTGACGCTGGCATGACGCTGCACACTGGGTAAACGATGAGGAAGTCACTAAACTCATATCAAATCTTTCTGTTTACGTTTCACGTTTTACTGATCAGGCCATTATGAGAAGCATCTTCGCAAAACCGCAGCGCGTCAGTGCATCGACGACCGACACGGGTCAGCATTTGATCGAGCTGCGCGATATTAAGAAAATGTACAAGACCGAGGCAGGCGAATTTCTGGCGCTGCGCGGCATCAATCTCGCCATCGACCGCGGCGAGTTCGTGGGGATTGTGGGCAAATCGGGCAGCGGCAAATCGACGCTGGTCAACATGATCACCGGCATCGACCATCCCACCTCGGGCGAGGTGTATGTCAACGACAGCGCCATCCATCACCTCGACGAAGACCGCATGGCGGCATGGCGCGGCGTCAGCATGGGTGTGGTGTTCCAGTTTTTCCAGCTGCTGCCCACCCTCACCGTCATCGAGAACGTCATGTTGCCGATGGACTTTTGCAGCAAATTCACGCGCAAGGAACGACGTGAACGCGCCATGGAACTGCTTAAATTGATGGAAGTGGATGATCAGGCCAAAAAGCTGCCGACGATGATATCGGGCGGGCAGCAGCAACGCGTCGCGATTGCGCGCGCGCTGGCTAACGACCCACCCATCATCGTGGCTGATGAACCGACGGGTAACCTTGACTCCAAAACTGCCGACGCCGTGTTCCATTTGTTTGAGACACTGGTGAAACAGGGCAAGACCTTTGTGATGGTGACCCATGATGCCGAACTGGCGCGCCGCATGAATCGCGTGATATCGGTCACCGACGGACAGGTCGTTTCGGATTACGTGCGCGTCCCCGCGATGGGAACTGCCGGCAGTGCGCCTGTCTCGCAAGGTCAGCCCACAAATGCTTGACCCACGCTGGCACAAGGTCATCCGCGACCTTTGGGACAACAAATCGCGCAGCGCGCTTGTGATTATGTCGATCGCGATCGGCGTCATTTCGTTTGCCGGACTGTTGATCGCGCGCACGGAAATCACGGCCAACCTGTTTGACGAGTTCGACGCGGCCAACGCCTACGATATCGCCATCGACCTGCCGAAATTTGACGACACGCTGGTGCGTTGGGCAGCAAGTCTGCCTAATGTGACTGGCGCGCAGGGCATCACGGTCTATTCCGGCGAACTCGACGCTGGCGGTGTGACGCACGTTCTTGTCTTAACGGCCTACGACGACTATAACCACATCGACATCAACAAAATCAATCCCGAGCAGGGCACATGGCCGCCCGAGCGCGGGCAGATTTTGATTGAACGCAGCTTCGCGGATAAGCTTGGCGTACAAACCGGCGACACGGTTTCGATCAAGCTCAACACCAACCAACACTATCCTCTGACCTTCGCCGGAACCACGCATGATGTCACCATTCAGAGCGGCGCCATCAGCACGCGCCTCATGGCCTATGTTGCGCGCCGCACCTTTAACGATCTCGGCATGTCGGTCGATTACAACAGGCTGTACGTCACCATTCCACATCCGCAGAACGGATTGGCGCTCTTGCAGCCTCAACCCGATGTCAACCAGATAGCGAACGACCTGCGCGAGCAACTGCGTTTGCGAGGTGTGACCGCCGGATCGATGACCGTCAACCAACAGCATGAGCACTGGGCGGCGGCGCAGCTCAATGGTCTGGCGCTTATTTTGACGCTGGTGGGCAGCCTGGCGCTGGTGTTCAGCGGTTTCCTCGTGATCAATGTAATCAACGGGTTACTGATGCAGCAAAAGCGCATCATCGGCGTGATGAAGATCGTCGGCGGTCGGCGCAAACAAATCATCACCGTCTACCTGGCGATGGTGGCGTGTTTCGGGCTGCTGGCGCTGGTCATTGCGATTCCAGTCAGCATGGCACTGGGATATGCGCTTTCGGCCTACATCGGCCCGAAGATGCTTAACTTCGATCTTCTGCACTTCGGGATAGCGCCGACTATTCTGGCGCTTGAAATCGGCGTTGCCTTGCTCGCGCCGATGATCTTTGCCTTGTTCCCCATCATGAGCGCCACGCGCATGTCGGCGGCGCAGGCAATCAGCGACTACGTGGTGCGCCCGCGATCCAGCCTGCTCGATATTGCCTTAGCCAAACTCGAAAACCTGCCGCGCCAAACCTTGATGGCGCTACGCAGCACCTTCCGCCAGACAGGACGACTGGTCCTCACCATGCTGACGCTGATTCTTGCCGGCGGGCTCTTTATGGGCATCATGAATGTCAGCGCCGCTATGCCCTATGACATCCGCCGTTCGCTCGGCATGTCGTCTTTCGACGTGCAGGCCAACTTGGCGCGCCCTATGGATAAGGACAGCATCCGACAGCGCGCCCTGGGGATCACGAACGTGGTCGATGCAGAAGGATGGCTGAGCACCTCGGCGGCGCGGCTGCGCCCGGGTGATGTTCTCGGCGGCAACTTCGCATTATCGGGCGTGCCGCTCGATTCGCACTTTGCCTCGCCCAACCTGGCGCGCGGGCGATGGCTGATGCCTGCCATACCGGGATCGAACGCGCCAAAGGAAATCATCGTGTCCACCGCGCTGGTGAGTACCAAAGAAACCGACGTTAATGTGGGCAGCATCATCACGCTGCGGCGCAGCAACGACAAGACTACTGATGAGACGTGGATTGTGGTCGGGATTCTCAACGCACAACAACCCATCGCTTATGCTCAACTCTCAGTAGTGACAGAATTTGCGGGCATGCGCGATGGGCTGACCAACGTGCTGAACGTGCGCGCCACGGACTCATCGATAGCAACGCAAAAGGCTGTGGCTGACGAATTGACAGACCGCTTTGAAAATGAGTGGAAAGTGCATATCTCGTCCACTACCACGCGCACCGAAGCGGTGAATAACGTGCTCGATGGCTTCAGCATCATCCTTGTCGTCCTGCTCGTGGTCGCCCTGTTGATTGCTCTGGTCGGTGGACTGGGACTGGCCGGCACGATGAGCCTGAGTGTGATGGAGCGCACACGTGAAATTGGCGTGATGCGCAGTGTAGGCGCGCGCACGAACGCACTGCGCACGATGTTTATCACCGAAGGCATGTTGATCGGGATATTGAGTTTTGCTATAGCTATTCCTATCAGTATCCCCTTCACGACGCTTTTTGACACACTACTGGCTGGGGCTCTGCGCCTAAGCCCATTTTCCTTCATGATCTCACCCACTGGCTCGCCAATCTGGCTGGCCATGGTGATGGCGATCTCCATAGTATCAAGTTTGATGCCGGCACAGCGCGCCACACAAATCAGTATCCGCGAAGCGCTGGCTTATGAATAAAGGATTAAATATGTTGATAAACAAAACCAACTCATTGATCGTCGTAACGTTGATTGGTGCCGTATTGCTCAGTTCGTGCGCCCAAGCCACAGCCAGCGCGCGCGGTTTGAACGCTGAAGCGCGGTCTGAAGTGCTTGCTGTCAAGCCGATGGATCATACCGTCAAAGCCACAGGCTACATTCAGCCGGCAGCCGAAATCCGGTTGAGCTTTCAACAGCCCGGCATCGTACAGAAAGTAGCGGTAGATGTAGCGCAAACGGTCAAGCGCGGTGATGTGCTGGCGCAACTCGACACGACCGATCTGGAACTGGCGCAGTCACAGGCGCAGGCCAGCCTGGCGCAGGCGCATGTGGCACTTGAAATCGCCCATGCTGCGGTCATCATCGCAACAGACAACTATAGTCGCACCGTGGAAGGCAGCCGACAGGCGGACATCGACGCCGGCAACGCGGCGTATAACGCTGCGCTGAAGGCCTACGACAAGGTGAAGGCAGGGGCGCAACCGGAGGATTATGCCGGCGCAGAAGCCGCCTATTTGAACGCGGAAGCGGCAGTGAAGCGGGCGCAGGCCGACTATGACCGGATGTTTAAGGCTAATCCCGCCGGGATCAGCGGCAGCCCGGCCGGCCTCGCACTGGAACAGGCGAGCAACAACTTCAATGCGGCGAAGTCAGCGTACGACAAGGTGGCGAAACCATCTGACGCAGCCGCTTTGGCGGCAGCCAACCAGCAGGTACAGAGCGCTCGCGCCACGGTCGACCGGCTGATGCAGCCGGCGCGCTCGTTCGATATTGAACAGGCGGCGACGGGTGTGGCACAGGCCAAGCTGCAAGTGCGCAGCGTCGAGGTGCAGGTGCAACTGGCCGAGATTCAAGTCAAACAGGCGCAGCGCCGCATCGATCAGACGCGCATCATGGCGCCAGTGGATGGGCAGATATCGGTCGTCAACATTAAAACGGGTGAGATGGTCGGCAACCTGGCGGTGATCAGCATGGTCGATACCGCACAGTATGCCATCGACATCACCGTGGACGAGGTCGACATTGCGCAGGTGAAGGTGGGGCAAGAGGTGCAGGTGACGCTCGACGCTTTAGCCAATACGCCGGTGAAAGGTTCGGTGCAGCGCATCAACCCGACCTCGACAATGGTGAATGGCGTCGTGTCGTATGTGGTTCGCGTGGTGATTGCCCTTGACTCTGCGTCAGCCGCTGACTCTGCGTCAGCCAGTTTGCGGGCGGGAATGACGGCTCGGACGAATATCACGGTGGATCGGCGCGCGGACGTGTTGCAGGCGCCTAACTGGGCGATCCGCACCGATGCGCAGACCGGCAAGACGTTTCTGAGCGTGAAGAACGGCAACAGCAAAGAACAGGTTGAGGTGAAACTTGGCGCGCGCTCCGATACTTACAGCGAAGTGTTGAGCGGGGCACAGCCAGGTATGACGGTGGTGGAGCAGTAGGGGAGAGGACGGAAGTTAGAATTAAGAATTATGAATTCATAATTCATAGGCCAGAAGGCTGGCGGCTGAGATAAGAAGTGGGTGGTTTTGGAATGAGGTTAAGGTAGGTGGTTACGGCTAGCTTTGTCAGTAGGATCACGATGCAGGTGTTGCATCTGTCGCGGTTTAAGGTCAAGAGCCTGGCGCGGGTGCAAGCTGGACACGGCATTAATCCTTCTTCCAGCGATGTGCCGGAGCCGAAGCCGGCGTTTATCGGCAAGTATCATGTTGATCGGGCGCGCGTGAAGGGACGGTATGTCTTCACCATGCGCCCGCGTGAGAAGGTCGGCACGGCGCATATTCTGTATCTGCATGGCGGCGCGTATTCCGCGAACTTCATGGCCGGGCACTGGGAGTTCATGGCTTATTTGCTGGACCATGCCCGCTGCACGATCACGGCGCCGGACTACCCGTTGTTGCCTCAGGCGACTTATCGTGATGGTTTCGCCATGATCGAGCAGGTCTATTCAGACCTGCTCGCGGACATTCCTGCCAATACGATCACCTTGATGGGCGATTCGGCAGGCGGTGGTCTTGCGCTGGCTCTCGCTCAAAAACTCGCCCTCGACCATGCGGCGCAGCCACATCAGATTATCCTGCTGTCGCCATGGCTGGACGTGGCGTTGACCAACCCCGATATCGCGAAGGTCGCCGACCGTGACCCGTTGTTGAGCGTTGAGGCGTTGCAGATTCTAGGACGGCAATGGGCGGGCAGCGCTGACTTGAGCCATTACCAGGTGAGTCCGCTACACGGCAATCCGGCAGGGTTGGGCAAGGTGAGTCTGTTCACCGGCGCTGCCGATGTGCTCAATCCGGATGCGCGCAAACTGAAAGCGCTGTTCGATGCGCAAAACATCCCGCTGGACTACTTCGAGTATGCCGGCATGATGCATTGCTGGGTGCTGTTTCCCATGCCAGAAGCCATGCACGCGCGCCGGCAAATCCTCAGCCTGCTGCGAAACTGACCGATCTCAGTTGTCTTCTGATCTGCTCAGTTACTTCAGCGGCTGACGCAGAGTCAGCCGTTGACTCTGCGTCAGCCCACTTCCTTGATGCCGTCGGGAAAAACGACACGTTGGTGCGCCCGATCGTCGCCTTTTCAATCGAAGTGAAGCGGTGCGATCCCCGCCGCCAGATAGATTTCGTACCATTCCGGGCGACTGAGTTTGGTGGACAACCTTTGAAAGGCAGCGCAATGCTATGGCGCATCCACCGGGCTCGCCGCGCGGTTGAACTGGGTTTGGTACAGATGCGCGTATAACCCACCTCGGTCCAGCAGTTCATGGTGCTTTCCGCTTTCGACGATCCTGCCGCGATCCATCACGAGGATTAGATCAGCAGCCAGGATAGTGCTGAGGCGGTGCGCAATCACAATGCTGGTTCTTCCGGCCATGACATGTTTCAGGGCTTCCTGAATCAAGGCTTCGGATTCGCTGTCGAGAGAACTCGTGGCCTCATCCAGCACCAGAATGCGCGGGTCTTTTAGAATGACGCGCGCCAGCGCCAGGCGCTGTTTCTCACCTCCGCTCAGGCGGTAACCGCGTTCGCCAACCACCGTGTCATACCCTTTGGGTAACTCGCAGATGAAGTGATGAATGTTGGCGGCGCGCGCGGCGGCTTCCAACTCAGCCTGCGTGGCATTCAAGCGCGCATAGAGCAAATTGGTGCGGATAGTGTCGTGAAACAGGTGCGATTCCTGGGTGACCATGCCAATCTGCTCGCTCAACGAGTCGAGTGATACATCGCGCAGGTCGTGCCCATCGATACGGATGCAGCCGCCGGTCGGATCATACAGGCGCGGGATCAGGTAAGTCAGGGTTGTTTTCCCTGCGCCGCTCGGTCCCACCAGCGCCACCAACTGACCCGGCTTGACGGTAAAGCTGATCGCATCCAGCGCGTCTTCGCGCGCCTGCGAGCGGACTGCGCTTTCGATCTCGGAGGGACTCTCCGCGCCTTTCATTCCGGGAGCGCCCGCTTTGGGTTTCGCATCGTTCACCGCTCCGCTCAAGGCGGTCGTGACAGTGTCGATCTGGCCCATGCGCTTGACCTGGTTCAGAAGATTCTTCTGGCCGACATCATATTTGAAGGAGACGTCTTCGAAGCGTAACTCGCCCTGCGCCTGCCGCAGGGTGGCCGCCCCCGGCTTGTCGTCAATCTCGGCGGGCAGGTCAATCACCTCAAAGACGCGCTCAAAACTGACCATGGACGTGGCGAAGTCGACAGGGGCATTGGTCAACTGTTGAAATGCGCCGTACAGGTTGCCCAGGTACGAGCCAAAGGCCACGATGGTGCCAACGGTAAAGGCTTTCTGAATCGCGAGATACCCGCCGATGCCATAGACAAGAGCTGTGCCCACCGCGCTGACCAGGCCGATGATGGCAAATAACAGGCTGCCCCACATCGCCCGATCCACGCCGCGGTTGCGAACCTCCGACGCGCGTTGCTGGAAACGCTCCACTTCCTGATTTCTGCGGCCAAACAGCTTGACCAGCAGCGCGCCGCCGATATTGAGCGTTTCGTTCATCATCGCGTTCATCGAGGCGTTAGCATCCATCTGTGCGCGGGCGATACTACGCAGCCGTCCGGCCAGCAGCCGCGCCGCCAGGATGAACAAGGGCATGATCAGCACGCTCAACAACGTCAGACGCCATTCCATGCCCAACATCACGATCAACATAGCGATGGCCTGAATGGTGTTGGTGATCAACGCCACAATCGTGTTGCTGATGGCATTTTGCGCGCCGACGACATCGTTGTTCAGCCGGCTCATCAACTCGCCCACGCGCGTGTTGGTGAAAAAGCGCAGCGACATGCGCTGAAGCCGCGAGTACAAAGCTACCCGCAAATCATAGGTAACGCCTTCGCCCACCCGGGCGTTGAAACGCCGGTTCGTAATATTGATAACGCTGCTTAAGATGGGCAAAATCAACAGAATGAGTGCCAGGCCGATCAACCGCTGTACGTCGCCAGAAGGGATCGTGTAGTCGATCAGGTCGCGCATGATTAATGGCGCCAGCAACGACAGCCCGGTTGAGAGCAAAATAATCATCAGCATCGCAGCAATCTGCCCGCGATACGGGCGCGCATACGTCAGCACACGCCGCAACAGTTCCCAGGTGACCTGGGGACGTTCGTCCGGGGCATTAATCATGCTGCCCCAACCGCCATGCGGCCCGCCGCCGCCACCACGCATCATCATAATTCCTTCCCTGTCCCGTAATTCATACGGGCGTAACCCAATGATAGCGCCACCTGAAATCGAAATCCGACCTGTTGATCACAGCGCGCTTTTTCCATCACAACCGTCCTCGTACCGCCAGGTATTGGCGCACCCGATCCACCAGATCCTTGCCATAGTGGATCTCGGCCCAGAACAGTGCGACTTCCAGTTCGCTCCAATCAGGATGCAGACGTTGTATGGCGCAACGTGAGAGCTTGATGACATTGGTTGTCAAGTGTTTCGAGCCCTGCCTCAGCTCTGTTCATCGCGGCCTGCACCTTGGTCATTTCGAGGCTGGCAGGATGAAGATTGCTGACATTCGATTACTTGTCTCCTTTGATGACGTTGCGCACGTCATTTCGGCAGGTTTCAATAACCTGCCGCACGCGCCGAATCATCTCGTGATCGCCGCGTTCAATCGCGCTGCCCAACCCGCTCCAGATGGTGCGGTTCAGGCTTTCCAATTCTTCTTCCAGAAAAGCGATTTCATGCTCGCTGGCCCGTGCCACGCCCTTGATCTGGAACCGCGCCCAGAAACCTTCCACTTCCGCCGCATGAGCTGCCAGTTCTGCCTTGCCCGCATCGGTGAGTTGGAAGACGCGCCGCTCCCCATCCTGGATCGCGGTTACATAACCCTCATCCTGCAGATATTGCATGGTTGGATACACAGTGCCGGGGCTGGGCACGTACTGCCCGCCTGAGCGCTCTTCCAACGCCTTGACTATCTCATAACCGTGCTTGGGGCCGCTCAAAAGCGCATCCAGCAGCACATAGCGTGTCTCACCGCGGCGCGCCCGTCCACCGCCATGTCCGCCGCCATGGCCATGTTCCTGGCGACCCGGCCCACGACCGTGATAGTCTGGCCCATGGCCAAATCCACCCCGACCATGATGTCCGTGCATGGCTTCACCCTCGTGCACAGGCTTGCGCGTAACGCCGGCATCGCGGTGACCCGAGCGCCCTGATTCGGTTTCATTTGTGTTATTCATTTGATTTATCTAATTATTAATGATATTACGCGATATATCGCGATGCAGTAAACATACATCGCGACTTCGAGCTTGTCAAGAGGTGTGACGAAAATGCGGGAATGCTCATTACGCAGGGATTGGTGCATATACAATGTGGTTATCTCGGCAACAAACCCATCGCACCACTCTTCATCCACTCCACTGCTATCTTCTGTTATCAAGCATGCCTAGAATACCGTGTCGG
>CAIQQO010000070.1 GCA_903873965.1 uncultured bacterium | reverse complement strand
TCGGCGACCAGCACAGGCACCAGCACTTCGGCCTGCAACAGGCGCAAAACATCCCACTCGCCAATCCACAACGCGCGCAGGCGCGGCAGTTCCATCAACCGATCGACGTGCATGCCCAGCCGATACGACGCCAGTTCGCGCACCAGCGGGCTGTCGCTGTTGAACGACATCGCCTGCGGATCGTGCGCGGCGCTGAGTCCCGCGATGCCATAATAGATGGGCTGCACCTCGTGCTTCATATAGAGGTGGGCGTGCCGGGTATGCAGCGCCTTGGTTAACTCGCGCAACAAGTCCATGCCCAGTTCATGGGGCAGGCGAAGGCGATTGCCGACCTGGCTGATGGCATAGAGCAACGACTGTACGTTGTAGCGTTCGGGCAGAAAGACGCGCTCGATGAAACTGAGCACCCACGCGCGGAAGGGTGAATAGAGCAACAGCAGCCCTGCCGTGGCCAGCGAGGCCAGAATGCTGCCCGGCAACAACAACTCGCTGCTCAGGTTGGCGAGCAGGAACAACGCGCCCGTCACCAGCGCCACATAAATGAAGACGACGAACAGCAGCGCCAGCAGGCGCCGCAGCACGACGCCGATTTCGAGCACCTGATAGCGCGAAATGCTCAGCGAAATCAGCAGCGCGGCCAGGCTGCCCAGCAGTTGGTCGATGGGATACACACCCAGCGCGCGCACACCGTTCGTGATATTGGCCACCAGCAGCATGACGAGCACAATGAGCAGGTACTTCAGCCGATTGCGGAAAGTGCGATCCTGCGTGTGGTTGAATTCCTGCCACAGAATGGCGGCCGCCGGTATGAAGTGGCCGAACCAGAACACGGCCGTGGCGGCCACGCCCCAATCGTTGTACACGTTGTCCACCAGCCCGTGCGCCACCGTCGTTTTCGACACGACGGACGCGGTGCAGTTGACGAACAGCACGGCGACGTACGATAACCCGCTGGGCACGGCCCACGTCTTGCGGCGGCGCAACGGCAATGACAGGAAATTGGCCGTGAACCAGAATAGCGCCCACGGCATGCTGATCGTGCCGACAGCCGACAGGCGCACAAACCAGACCGGGTCCAGCACACCCGGGTTGGCGTGCAGCAGCATCGAGCCGATGCTCCACACAATGCCGGCCGCCAGGAAAAAACCGAACCAGTTTTCCACCGGGCCAATATCACGGCGGCGCGCGAAGAACAGCAGCGTGTAGATCACGGCTGAAGAGGCCGGTATGGCAATCCAGAGAATTTCTAAGGGTGGCATCGAGTACCTGAGCTTATGAGACTAGGAATTAGGAACGGGAGACTGGAGAAGCAGGTCGAGTGATTTTTGGCCGGGTTGGATGTGCATCGGTTTGAGATGCGCCAGATCAGCGCCATGTGTCGCCTGATAGTCGGTGTAACGGCCAAAAGCACCCGTCGGCAGCACGGTCACGGTCAACGGTATAAAACCGAGCATGCTTTCGATATTGCCATAATCGGTATTGACCCGTTTGAGCTGGCGATGAACGCCATCACGAATATCGGTTTCCGACGTGGGCGCACCCGCATCTCCATTCGGTTTCAACTCGACATACAAATGCAGCACAGATTCATGTTCATGTTGTTCCTTACACACCACCCAGTCTATGAGGTTGATGTGTGCTTCTTTCAACGCAATCGTGAGCTGTTTTTCGTCAATAAGGCCGGCGAAACCGGAAAGATCGATAAAGTCACCCGAGCGACCGACGAAATGGAACTGCGGCAGCGTAATGCCATTCGGCTGACCCACATTGCCCATCGACGATATTTCCACCAGGTCGTTCAGGCGATAACGCAGAAACGGCCCGCCGTAGAAACTGCTGACCACGACCTCGTAGCGCTTGCCCACTTCAAGCTCGTGCAACAACAGCGTGCGCGACGGTTTCCGACCCTCAAGCCGCTCCACCGCCCAGTCTTCCGCGGGGATGAACTCAAAGAAAGCGCTGTACGGTATGAAGGTCATCTCTTGGTGATCCCAGGCTTGCGTGGCGATAAAACCCACCTCGGTGCAGGCATAAGTCTCGTGCGGGTAGACGCCCCAGTAGCGCCGCACCTGCTCGCGGTACTGCGAGGTGTCGGTGCCGCCGCACATCAAGCCGCGCGGCTGCCACAGGTCGCGCGGCAGCAGGTAGTTGCGGCCATCGCGGCGCGCCTTCCCGCGCGCGCGCACGTAGCGCCACAACACGCGCGGGTCGAGCATCTGCATGGAGAGCTGGCGTTTCTGTTTTTCGCGGTTCTCAAACTGCTCGCCCATTTTGACCAGCACAATCGTCATGGAGCCGAGGATGTCGATGCCCTCGACCATGGCGTGCTTAAAGACGTGCGCGATGCGCTCCTGAAAGCCGAGTTGCTCGCTGATATCGAGGTCGGGCAGAAAGCGGAAGTCGAACATATCGGCGGCGGCCCGGATGGCGATGCCGCTGAGATAGGGGCGCGCAGGCAGGTTGAGCGCCACCACATCGTTGGGGCGCACGTTGATATCGCCGCGGCCGCGCGCCGCCGAAAGAATGTGGCTGGCCACCGACGACACGCCCAGTTGATGGTACCCTTCGCGCGTGTAAGGCGCCCATTTGGGCTGGCCACCGCGCCCCGACGAGCGCGCCCACGCTACGATCGGCCTGCCCAGAATGTCATCCGGTTTCCCGGCCAGCAGGTCGGCGTAATCGGCATACTGGGTTAAAGGCACAGCCTCGCGAAACGCTTCAACTGACTTCAATGTGGCGGTCTGCGGAAAGAGCGTCTGCCATAGACGACCCTGGCCGGCGATGGAGAACTGTTCCTGCAGCAGGCGCCACTGAATCTGCATGAAATCGTCGATGTTGAGGCCAAGGAAACCGCAGTGGCGTTCCCACGCGCGCGCGTGTTCGCCATTACGGACTAAATCACTGGTTTTTTGCTCATAAGTTTGCATGATGTTCCTCCTGCCCGGCAAAAGCTCTGCTGATGCTGGCCCGAGGGGGAATCAGGAACGGCGTTGAGGCTTGATATAGGTCGTAATCCTGAAAGATAGCGGGGAATATCCAACGATCCTGCGCCAGCACGACGAGAAAATTGAACGCCATCCACAGCAGCGAAACGACAATGGCATTCACATTGTCCGCCGCCAGAATATATCCCGCCAACAACAGGCTTAACCATAGGTAACCGGGGTGGCGGCACAGCGCGTAGGTGCCGGTGACGACCGGCTTCGTCCTCGTCGACGGGTCGGAATTGACCGGCTTGCCATTGACTCTCGCCCGGCGCAGGAGCAGCGGGATTTCAACTAAGATCGAATAGGCCAGAAGCGTAGCGCCTATACCCACCAGGGCGGCGCCGATACAACCGGCATAGAGGCGCCACGCCGTCGGCAGGAGCGCTGGGCCATCTGGTATAAGGAGCAAGGCTACAACGAGCGAAAAGCTGGCGGCCGCGGAGCATGCGGCACTCAACACCGGTCGATGGCGCAACCAGTGCCAATCCAGTGCCAGAAAACCGCTGAAACCGACCAGACTTAGCGCAATGTTCAATGCCATATCTCCATGCCCTGAAAGTAGCCCGTCGACCTGAATGGCGGGGTCGCGTTACTTTGCAGAAGATGCCGCTGTCCATTATAGCGACAATCGATGATATAGTAAAGTCTTATCGCGATTTTGTTGCATTATTCTGCGTTCTTGCTGTTTTCTCAGTTTATTCTAAGCATAACAACATAACACTATAACATCATGAGAAATAATTAATCGATTACTTGTTATTCATTCATGAATCACACTTCACATGCAGCTCAGTTATCCATAGGCTATACAGTTATGAATACAACACTGTATCCGCAGTGTGACTTATGGAAGGCGTTTCACGACATGAGCAACCAGATGCGCCTTGCGCCCGACTCGACGCTATAATCACGAAAGCATCACCAGCCGAATGGTGGAGCGAGCCCGTGTGCGATGGAGGATAGTGTGGACTATATCAATCTCGGAAAGACAGGACTGAAGGTATCCCGGCTATGCCTGGGTATGATGACGTATGGCACCTCAAAGTGGCGCGACTGGGTGTTGGATGAAGAGCCATCGCGGTGGTTCGTGCGGCGCGCGCTGGAAGCCGGCATTAACTTTTTCGACACAGCCGACGTGTATTCAGCCGGCGTGAGTGAGGAAGTCACCGGGCGCGCCCTGCGCGATTTTGCCCGACGCGACGAAGTGGTGCTGGCCACGAAGGTGAACGGCGCGATGGGGCCGAAGCCCAACCAGGCCGGGCTGTCGCGCAAGCACATCATGGACGGCATCGATGCCTCGCTGCGCCGGCTGGGCGTCGAGTACGTCGACCTGTACCAGATTCACCGCTATGACAAGGACACGCCGATCGAGGAAACCATGGAAGCCCTGCACGATGTGGTGAAAGCCGGCAAGGCGCGCTACATCGGCGCATCGAGCATGTATGCCTGGCAGTTTGTGCGCGCGCAATACACAGCCGACGCGCGCGGCTGGACGCGCTTCGTCAGCATGCAAAACCATTACAACCTGGTATACCGCGAGGAAGAACGCGAAATGATGCCCTATTGCCGCGCCGAAGGCATCGGGATCATCCCGTGGAGTCCGCTGGCGCGCGGCTTCCTGGCCGGCAACCGCACCCGCGAGAAAGCGAGCGACGAAACCACGCGCGCGCGGTCGGATGCGTTTGCCTACACGCTGTATTACCAGGACAACGACTTCGACACCGTCGACCGCGTGATCGCGCTGGCGGGCGCGCGCGGCGTGAAACCGGCGCAGATCGCGCTGGCATGGATGTTGCACAAGCAAGGCATCACGGCGCCCATCATCGGCGCGAGCAAGATGTACCAGCTCGATGAAGCCATCGCGGCGACCGAGATCAAGCTTGATTCAGAGGAGATCAAAACGCTTGAAGCGCCCTACAAACCCCACCCGGTGCTGGGGCACGGATAGCGCGGAGAGGGAAACGTGAAACGTAAAGGGCGTGGGATAAAGAGGGAGCTAATAAAATGAGCGGATTGGATGCTCTGCAATCTGTCCAATTTGTGACAGCGAACGGAAAACGGTTTGCGGTGCTAAGCGCAGATGACTGGGAATATCTCATCGAGTGGTTGGAAACGCTTGAAGACACTCAGGTTGCACTGCAAGCCTTGAATGACCTCAAGGCGGCAGGCGGTGACCGCAACCGCGCCGGGTGGCTGGCGTGGGATTCTGTGGCTCAGGAGATCGGGTGAATCCATACACCATCTACATTACGCCTGAAGCTTTTGTTGAGATCAAAAACCTGCCAGGGCATGTACGACAACGTATCAAACGCGCTGTAGACGAACTAGCTGACCAGCCACGTCCAGCAGATAGTAAAGCCCTGGCATTGAGCGACGAACTTGACTATGCCGTATGGCGCCTGCGGATAGATAAATGGCGTATCATCTACGCAATAACAGAAGACACCAAAACTATTGATGTACTTGCAATTCGGAAACGGCCACCTTATGACTATCGTGACCTTGACGGATTGCTTGCGAAGCTGCTATGAACCCACCGTAAAACGTAAAACGTGAAACGTAAAACGTGAAAAGGAACGGACCATCATCTCCGTTCCTATCCGTGAAATATGCATCATCTGTGTAATCTGTGGATTAGACCTTGTCCGTTTCACGAGCGCACCTGCCCATCACCACGTTCCGTTCTGTTCTTTTTACGTTTTACGTTTTACGTTTTACGTTTCACGTTTTACGCGTCACGTTTTATTGGTG
>CAIQQO010000069.1 GCA_903873965.1 uncultured bacterium | reverse complement strand
GTGCATGAAATATGAGATCGCCCATATGCTTGCGCAGGACTGTGGGCTGAGCGCACCCCAATTCGCCATTGTCAACACATCGTCGGTACTCGGGCAGGTCGGCGGCGATTGGGGTAACTCACCTTACATAGCAGCCAAACATGGCGTGATCGGGCTGACACAGGCAGCAGCGCTGGAGTATGGCAAGCGCGGCATCCGGGTGAACGCTGTATGCCCCGGCACCATTGATACGCCCTTTTTGAGCATGGGCAGTGCACAAAGCTACGCGCGATTCCACCCGATCGGACGCGTCGGGCAGCCGGACGAGGTTGCGCAGGCTGTCGTGTGGCTATGCTCGGATGCTGCAGCATTTATCACAGGCCACGCACTCGCCATCGATGGAGGATGGCTGGCGCAATAATGCAACGCAAACCTCCTGAACTCAGCGCGCTGGCAGGCCAACGCGCGCTGCAGGCGATGTGGCGCGACCACTCACTGTTGGCGGCTTTGCGCGTCTTTCATGCGGAATTAGGCGATTGTTTTCGCATCAAGGCGCCCGGCTTCACGCCCGTCATGCTTGTCGGGCCGGAAGCGGCGCGCTTTGTGCTGGTTACTTCGCGCAACGATCTGCGCTGGCGCAACGCCTCCGACCCTGTCACGCGTGTGCTGCAACACGGCATTCTGGTCGAGGATGGCGCGTTGCACGACCAATTGCGCCAGACCATGACGCCCGCGTTGCATAAACGTGTGCTGGGCAGCTACGTCGCTGCCATGATTCGCGGCGTCGATACCATCACAGCAGACTGGCATGGTCATGCGACGCGTGACATGCTGATCGAAATGCGCCGCATCGCATTGCTGATCATCTTTGAGGCGCTTTTCAACCACGACTTCACACCCGACATCGATACCATCTGGCCATCACTCCTGCGCACGTTGTCGTTTATCTCGCCGGGGCTGTGGATGCTGTGGCGCGACATGCCGCGCCCCGGATATGCGAAGCACCTGCAGCGCATGGATGCCTATCTATACCGTATGATCGAACAATACCGCGAACGCCATGGGCTGAGCCCTACAGCCAGCAGTGAGAGTGTCTCTGACCTGCTGGGGATGTTGATTGCGGCGGGTTTGAGCGACAGCGCCATACGCGATCAGCTCCTTACCATGCTGATCGCTGGGCATGACACGAGCACCGCATCGCTCACATGGACGCTCTACCTGCTTGGTGCACATCCCGCAGCAATGTCGCGCGCACGGGCAGAAGTCGATGCCGTAATCGGGCATGGGGCGCCACAGCTGGAACATGCAGCGCAGCTTACCTATCTCGACCAGGTGATCAAGGAAAGCCTGCGCCTGTATCCGCCAATTCACCTCAGTTCACGTACCGCGGCGCAGGACCTGGACTTCAAAGGCATGCTTATCCCGGCTGGTACGCGTGTGCTGTTCTCAATCTACCTGACGCAGCGCGACCCACACTACTGGACTGCCCCGGATCGCTTTGATCCAGATCGGTTCAGCCCCGAGCTGAGCGCAAACCGGCCAGCCTATACCTATCTGCCGTTCGGCGGCGGGCCGCGCAACTGCATCGGGTTTGCATTTGCCGAGTTGGAACTGAAGCTGGTGCTGGCGCGCCTTCTACAACGCTTTGACATGGCCGTGAAACAGCCTGATATACGCGTGCACATGGGCGCCACACTGGAACCGCGCCCGGGATTGAAATGTCAGGCTACTCAAAGGCACGCCAGCGTGACGGTAAACGTCGTCCCCGGCGAGCCGTGACCAAGAGTGCTGGACGCTTCAATCGTGCCGCCATGGGCAGTCACAATCGAGCGCGCAATCGCCAGCCCCAGCCCGGATTCGCCGGTCTGTTCGGTGCGTGATGCATCGGCGCGATAAAAACGCTCAAAGATATGCGGCAATGCTTCCGGCGCAATACCTGCGCCATCGTCGATCACCTTCAACATCACCGCATTTTTTGCGGTACTGGGTGCATCGTAGTGGCCCACGGCCCGCATATTGGCATCACCTGTAGTTGCCTGCTGCGCCGAGAGCGTAATCGACCCACCCGCAGAAGTGTAGCGCAAGGCGTTGGAAACCAGGTTCGCAAACACCTCATTCATGCGCGGCACATCGATCATGATGTTGGGCAGGTTGGACTCCATTTCTAGGCGCAACGTGGCTTTGCAGCTGTCTGCCCGCTGGCTGAACGCGGCCACCACAGGTTCCAACAGATCGCGTGGATGCACAGACACGCGGTTCAGGCGTAACTCGCCGGCATCCGCCAGCGACAACGTGCGCAGGTCTTCCACCAAATGCTGCAAGTGTTGCACTTCACCGTAAATCGTATCGTAGCGCTCAGGCGTGGGTGCCAGCACGCCATCGCGCATAGACTCGACGTACCCGGCAATCACCGTGAGTGGCGTGCGCAGGTCATGGGCAATATCGGCGGTCATCTGGCGGCGTTGCTGATTCGTGCGTTGCAGGTCATCGCTCATCTGGTTAAAAGCCACGGCCAGTTCACCGATCTCATCTTGTGACCGTACCGGCACTTTCTGATCGAGTTGCCCTTTCGACATGGCGCGGATAGCGGTGGTCAGTTCGGCCAATGGATGCGCCAGTGTACGTGCCAGGATAACGCCCAGCACGACGGCGATCACGGCGGCGCCCATCCCGCCAAAAATCAGCGCCTCGTTGGTCTGCGCGATGAAGCGCTCTTGATCTGGGCCAAATGCAGGGGGATTGCCGCCCGTGAGTACAGTCCCCACAGGCAGGCTGTCGACAACGACAGCTACGCCACGCGCCTCTTCGTCGATGGGAACTACCTCATCTTCGTGGAACCGTCCCGCAGGCAGGATCACGCGCCGACGATTGTCGGCCAGCGCAAATACCGTTGCAGTCTGCGACTGTCCGGACCCACCGGGTGCGGGTTGACCTCTTTGCGGAGGGTTAGCGGGCGCCTGTTGCAGGCCGGAAGAGGCCGGGCGGATGATGTCGCGGATGCCATCCCAAGCTCGATGCTCCTGATAGTAGGCGGTTACCAGCGCGACAAATTCGGCGCGGGACTGGTCAAGTACGAACTGGTCAAACTGGCGCGATGTCGTCCAACGGGCAAACAGCGCTGCCAGCACCGCGCCAACAAGACTGACTGCAAGGAAGGCAAGTGTCAGACGGACCGTAAGCGACTTCATTGTTCTGCTTTGAAACGGTAGCCTACGCCAAAAACAGTTTCAATATACTGCGGGTGGGCTGGGGCAGCCTCGATCTTCGTGCGCAGGTTGCGAATGTGCACATCAATCGTGCGCTCGATGCCCTCAAAACTGGTGCCTTGCAGGTTTTCGAGCAGTACGGCGCGTGAGAATACGCGTCCCGGCGAAGCCATGAGCAAGGCCAACAGATCAAACTCTGACGGTGTTAAGTTCACAGCGCGCTGGGTCACTTTGACGATACGGCTGGCCTTGTCAAGTGTGATATCGCCGCTGCGCAGCACCTCGTCTACCGGAAGCGTTTCGGGATATGTGCGCCGCAATACGGCCCTGACGCGCGCCAGCAACTCGCGCATGCCAAACGGTTTGGTGACATAGTCATCTGCACCGAGTTCCAACCCCAGTACTTTGTCGGACTCCTCAAGTTTGGCTGTCAGCAGGATGATCGGAGTGTGCTGCGCCTCTTTGCGATAGACCCTGATAAATTCGTATCCACCCATCTCGGGCATCATGATATCGAGCAGAATCAAATCGGGCTTACCGTCGCGCGCCATGAACAGTGCATGGCGCCCGTCATCGGCTGTGAGTACACGAAACCCTTCTGCGGTCAAATACTCGCGCACAAGGGTACGCACGCCGGCGTTGTCATCAACCACCAGTATCGTCTTTGTCATAGTGAATCAACCAGAGTATAGCCTGTTGATACGGCGCTGAGTACGCCTTGACATGACCTAAAACAAAAGCGCACGAGAGTCTACTCGTGCACTTTTGTATCTAAACCACGCTGAGCCTATGCATTGCCCGGTACTACGGTGGCGTTGGGCGCCGGCGCGTTGGGGGCTGGCGCATTGGTATTGTTGGAATCAGGCTGGCAACCACGTGGTGCACCCTGAGCATTGCCGCGGCCGGGACCACCCTGCGGGCGAGCTGGGCGGTCATTGATCACCACGGTGGTGGCAGCCAGCGAACCATCCGACTGCTTCGCGCCGAAGGCGTCCACAAATTTACCCGCAGTCACATCCGCGATCGTGCCGAGTTTGCCATTCACATAGAACTCCGTGCCTGAGCTTGTCGTGATTGTCATCACCGTCTGGCGCGCATCCACGCTGATGCTCGATCCATCCACGGCACTCACCGGTCCACCGCCCCGTTCGCCTGAAGGCAGAATGGTCACTCGCTGCGCATCCAGCGCTCCGGTGCCGGTAGGTCGGCCATCCACCTGGATATTAGCGCCCACTTTGATGTCGCTAAGCGTGCCTGTCACCTGCGTCGTGAACTGGATCACGGTGGTGTTAGCGCTGAGTGTGGCTGTTACTAACTGTTGCTGCTGATCAGTCATACTCACACTGGTGTCACTAACCGCGGTGACGGCGCCTGTAGGCCCGCCGTGTCCACCACGTTCACCCGGCCCACCGCGCCCACCTGGTCCGCCTGGTCCGCCATCAGGTGGCACTTGTCCCTGCAGATCCGGATTAACTTGACCGGTTTGGGCACCCTGGGTGCCTTGCCCGCCTGGTGCTCCTCGACCGCGCTGGCCCAACGGCAGTTGTGCCGTCGCTTGTGGCGTGTCCGCGTTACTCGTCGTGCCACTCTGCGCCGCTACCTGCGTGAGCGCCATACCGCCGATCAGCGCGAACACTGCCGGAATCGTTAATGCCAACTTGGTGATCTTATTCATTGTCTTACCCTCTGTTATTGACCTCTTGAATTTGGGGCTCTTTTGTGAATTCCCTGGTCATG
>CAIQQO010000068.1 GCA_903873965.1 uncultured bacterium | reverse complement strand
GACTGACGCGTGTCCGCTATGATGGTCCCTTCTGTCAAGACACAAAAAGTGGGAATTTCAGGTGGAGTTTTCTCCTTGTTATCAATGATTTCTTGCTTCACCAATATGAATGGCAGAGGGAGGCACAAAGTCCCGATTCGTAGTTTGGTTTGGTGATCCATGGCCAAAGTACACCTGTGCTGGCGTCAGATAGCCTAATGATTGATGAGGACGCTCATGTATGATGGTCCCTTCTGTCAAGACCTGGCGCAGCAAAATACCCAACGCAAAGTGATCGTGGGCGATAGCGGATACGCCAACACGGTATTCTTAGCCGTCTTCGTGCTGTTGCAACACGTGGTGGCATTGGTGCGTTTGCATAGTAATCAGGTCCTGTACGCAGCGCCACCTGCCTACTGTGGACATTGGCGTCCCAGGAAACATGGCGCGCTTCAAGGTGTCCAAGCCTGGTTGGGCGGCCGATCAAGTGTGTACCATTGAACTTCTGGGGCAGAGCGTCACCCTGTCCGCCTGGTATCGACTACACTTCAAGAAGCTGACGACCTTGCCCGGTCTGGTGTTGTGTGTGGTCTTTCTCCGCCCCGACGGTACACCGCGTTACAAGAGACCATTGGCGCTGTTCTGGACCGGCCCACTGGACGCTCCGCTGGCAGATATCTGTCGCATGTATCTGTGCCGCTTCGTCATCGAACACTTCCTCCGCTTTCTGAAACAGCATCTCGGTCTCACATCGGCACGCCTGACGGATGTCGCCGCCACCCAATTGTGGGTCTGGCTATGCGTCCTGGCTTACACCCTGCTTGTCCATGCTGCGCCGTGTGTTGCCGGCATTGTCCCACCCTGGCAGCATCGTAATTCCAGCGTCGATCTGCCTTTCAAGGACACGCCTCGTCAGGTCCAAAGCGCTTTCCCATCACTTTTGGCCTCAATTGGCACTCCTGCTGCATCTCCCAGACCTGCCGGTAAGTCGCTTGGTCGCTCGCGTGATTTCCACCCCAAGCCGCGTACTCGCTATCGCATCATCATCAAGTCTAAAAACCAGCGTAAAACCAGCAGCCAACTCAACCTTTAGGCTGTTCATGCCTTAATTGCCTTGCTGCAACGTGCGATTCTTCTCGCATCGTCCAGTATGTCGCGCCTGTTCCCTGCCTAAACCCGAACACCTGTTCAGCCGTGGGCTCTAAACTCAAGTATCTACTTTCGGCTAAATCACGTCTGCATCTGCTGGCCAACCGGAGCGGGCAAATGAGCCGCAGGCTGCGAAACGGCCTGTTTTGTGCGACGATGAGCGACGCCAAGCCGCGCCTTTGAGGAGATGGTCGTTGCGCGAAAGAATCCCGTCGGGTCGAGTGCTTTCACCCGATACCCGCCAGTGCCGGGATCAGCGCACCGCGTGTGCACAACAGTTGACCACTCACCAATGCCCACAGCACTTGCAGCAAGCCCAGTTGGTGCCGATTGGAAAATTGATCACGAGCGCGATCAAGCGTTCCGTCATCATGCGGTACACTATCTAGGACCTTAGGTCTACGTTTTTGGTTTTCACACATCAGCATGTACACCTGATGTCGTTTTTAGCCGAAAGTAAAGTTTTCCTGCTGATTTCCCGCTCCCGGAGCCGCTCCGCGCCGCGAAAAGCATTCGCGCACCGACCACCTCCTCAAAGGCGCGGCTTGGCGTCGCTCATCGTCGCACAAAACAGGTGGTTTCGCAGTCCACGGCTCCATTTACCCGCTCCGGTTGGCCAGCAGATGCAGACGTGATTTAGCCGAAAGTAAAGAAAATATCAATTCTAGGGTATTTGCTCCGATTTTCCCATATTGTCAATCTAGCGATAAACCTTATTATCACTGGCAACACATGTCCCTAGACATGGAAAACCACAGCACAATACAAGGAGTGGATATATGAATAAGCAAGTGACCTTAATCGTACCGGGCGGAAATGAAGGTGAGCAGGATCGTGTTGTCACCATCAAACCTGGTATCACCGTCAGCCAATTTCTTACACAACAGAATCTGAACAACTATCTGTTGTCAAATGGCCCACATTCGTCTTTTTTCCAGGGCGCCGATGAACTGTACAAACTGGTACAGGATGGTGACAAGTTGTACGCGACCACACAAGTTACACAAGGCTAGCATGTATGGCTGCGTTGCTGGATGCCTTGATGAGGTTGTTAAGAGTGAAAAAGGGGGGGGGACTGGTTACACCCCCTGCACCAGAGAATATCATGGCGCAGGGGGCAGTGCCTCAGACCAATCAGGTACAGGTACTACGTCACAGTAGAGTGGATTCATATCCGGTCAATCCGCCACCCACTGGTTCTCAGCCTGGATTACGGATTAAAACCCGGCGTACGGGCAACAGAGTGGTCCTGGGTGAGAGTCAGAATACTCCGGCACCTGTCCTACCAAGGCGCAGGATTATCATTCACAAGCAGCCTTTGCACACCTGGCAAGAGATGGGCTGGGAGCAGCACGGAAACGTATTTACCGGCACATACCATGTTGGTAGGCACAGATGGCAAGGTCGCATTGAAACACCTCCAAGACGAAACAGCAGTGGGTTCGGCGACTTCCTGGTGCAAAATCCTCCAAATGGAATTGCCCATCATAGGCACAGTGCGTGTTGGCACTTTGACGGTCATGATGGCTGGCACTGGGTGCATTTCAATACACCGCCAAATGACATTCTCAGTGGGATAAAAAACGTTGAAAACACATTACGTGAATGTACATGAAGGGCTAAGGGATATGGCCCAGGGTCCCAGAATGGTCCAGAGGTTGAAGAACTTCCTGGGTACGCGCATCCGTAGCAAAAGAAACGATTTGCCCCGATCGAATACTGCCAGTCACATCGCCACAATCGCACACAACGAGTCATTCCAGTTCATCGTGGGCAGTTGGTTCCTGTATGAGTCTTTTCGTTACTGCACACAGGATAGGGCTGAAGGCGCCCAAG
>CAIQQO010000067.1 GCA_903873965.1 uncultured bacterium | reverse complement strand
CGTTGGTTCAACGACCGGTACGACTTCAGCAACAGGTGCTTCTTCTATCGTTGGCTCAACAACCGGTACGACTTCAGCAACAGGTGCTTCTTCTATCGTTGGCTCAACGACCGGTACGATTTCAGCAACAGGTGCTTCTTCTATCGTTGGCTCAGCGACCGGGACGATCTCAGCAACAGGTGCTTCTGTAACCGTCGGTTCAACGACCGGTACGATCTCAGCAACGGGTGCTTCTTCAATCGTCGGTTCAACGACCGGTACGATTTCAGCAACGGGTGCTTCTTCTACCGTTGGTTCAACGACCGATACGACTTCAGCAACAGGTGCTTCTTCTACCGTTGGTTCAACGACCGGTACGACTTCAGCAACCGGTACTTCTTCAATCGTTAGCTCAACGACCGGAGTGATTTCGGCGACATGGATTGTAGGCGGAACAACGGGTTCAACAATGACCGGTGGTTCAGGAGGTGCATCTTCCGGCGGTGGTGGAGCTCCTGAAGGAGCCACTGGCGCAACACCCAACATGCCTTGGTTTAGCCATGACTGCCACTTGCCCGCAAAACCGGAAAGTGCAGCGGCTTGCGTGAATTTTCCGCCAACCATCAACCGTTGGATCTCTTGCTTCAGCGTATTCAGATACAGGGTTGCGGCTTGATGAGATACAGTCATGGGTGTCCCTCTATAACGAACCAGCTTATTATTTACAAAAAAAGGCGGCCCAGTATTTCAACCGGCCGCCCTTACGGCGCAATCAGGCAAGTGCCATCAAGTGGCTTTCCACCTGATAAGAATGACCGCTATCAGGACAGCGGAACAATCCCCAGCCACCCGAAGATTTTCTGTCGATTTTCTGCATAGGCGGGACTGGTTTGATCGAGCAGGTGTAACTGCTCCAGGTTCTGCAACTGGATAACCAGTTCCTCTTTGCTGGAATTGGCTGTAACAGATGTGATCGACCGCAACAATTGCGCCATGATCCGATGGTTCATATAGTCCGTCAGCTCTTGTATGGGCTGATTGCCATCATTGGCATCGGTGCGACGCCGCAGATCAACCATCGCTTTCACGGCTGAACTCAAAGCCCCACTGGCGAATCCTTCGACAGACTGTGCCAGCAGCGCCCAGCGCACAGAACGCCCTTCCTCGCCCGGCATCTTTGACATCGCCCGCGCTACTTCCACGCCCTGAATGTTCTTGCCGTCATCCAGGTAGTAACGGATCGAGCGTTCGCTCAACAACGGATCAATCTTAAGCGCCTTGTGGCGCTCCTGCTTGTCCTGCAGAACTTTGATCGCCAGTGGCGCACCCTGATCGGAAGCGCCGGCCAGTGCGGCTTGTCGCAATGTTACTTCACGGACGATGTTCAACTGATTGTCCCTGGCCTGACGGGCAAAGTTAGTAGGCGCCACATTACTGGCAAGCTGGGCGTACTCTTCCGAGCGTTCCCAGTCCGCCGGCTGTGTGCCGGATAGTGCGCCGTTCGCCAGAGACGTAAAGTGCTGATACTGGATGCGTCGCCAGACAGGGTCACTATCGGAGAGCAATCGAACATCCACCAGCGCCTTCAATGTATCGTAAGCAAGCTGATAGTTGCCTTCGCCTTCGAATCGGGTGGCGCTATCTAAGGCGCGCTCATTCCAATCCGTCACGCCGGCTTTATATTCTGCCTCAACGTCCTGAATCAACCAGCCAGGTGCTGTCCCGCGCAGTGCCGTAATGGTCTTCAACCAGGCTGAGCGATCGGGCACATCCTGCGCTCGGAACGATTTCGCACTGGCAAGCTGGTCATGCAAACTCTGAATGCGAGCCATGTCCTGCTCAACAAGCCCGGCTTCACTCTGAGCGGTGCGTATATGAGTGTGATCCGTAGGCGGCAATTCGCTCTCGTAGCTGATCACTTCCTTGTAGGCGTACAACGACTCAGCAAGTTTGCCGGTCTTGTGCAGTTCACGCGCTTTCTTCAAAGTAACCTGGGTTTGAGCACGATAACCCAACTGGCGTGCATCCGTGCGCACGCTGGGTGATTCAAGCAGCGACTTACTCAGAGCAAGTGTCGCCTCATAGTTCGAATCCTCGAAGAACAAGCGCTCAGCTTCCGACAACTTCTCCTCGTCGGAGCGCAACAGATCCAAGCGATTCTGGCGCAACTTGACGCGCCAGTCGTTCTGCAGATCGTCGCCCAGACTTGTGATCAGGTTTGCGGCCAGACGACCATCTTTGCGGTCTACCGCGGTATCAATGGCGCGCAACTGACCCTGCAAAATGTGGAAGGCTGTTTCCACGCGCGTAATCTCGGCCAGCAGCTCGCGGGCTTCCTGCAATTTAGCTTCGCGTGCCGTGCTGGTGACAGTCAGGTTTCCGCCGCGACTTAGGCCTATGCGGCACTGCTTGCGCGCCTGCTCAAACTGACCTTGCTCCTGATCCTGCTGCCAAGCCTGAGCCAGTGTCGCGCGTGCCGTGGACATGTCGCTGGTAATATCTTCCACAACCTGAACGAGGATCAGGTCTTCTTTGATTTTGATCAGTAGATCAATGCCTGGATAGGCAGCGTAACGTTGCCGGGCCTGAAGCAACCTAACTCGCGCCTGATCCGGGCTTGATTGAGACTCTGCCTCATTGATCAGGTTTTGCGCATCCTGCTTGCTCTTTTGATGATCGCGCGCCTGCAACAACTGGGTATCAACAGCGCGACTGTCATCAATGCCACTTTCACCTACACGGACTAGTAACTGGTGCGCCTGATCAAGGTAGGTCACAGCTGTGTCTGGATAGCCCTCAGCCAATACTCTCTGGGCATCGCGCGTCAATGCACCAGCACGCGTGCGCAGATCAGTCGCATTCTTGGAATTGGCACGCTGAAGCGCACTGTTGACCTCAATGACTTCACCAGTCGTATCATCCAGAATCGTATCGTAGCCGGCCTTAAGAGCAGCGTCATACTTCAGAATGGCTGCTTCATAGTTGCCGGCGCGCTCGGCGCTGGACGCGCCAATGCTGGCCAAGAAAATCTGATTGCGCAACTCATCCAATTGGTGGATGATGTCATCAAGCTGCTTCGCCAGTTCAGGCAGGCTGCGCATTTCGTCACTCAGCTTAAGCTTATAGGCGCGGCTGCGCGCGCGTTCAATGGTGCGCAGATCCTTGCGGGTTGACTCGATGGGCGCGCGCAACTGGCGAATCTGCTCGCGCTGGCGCTCGAGGCGCTCCTGCTGTCCGATGCGAGTGATGGCAGTGGTTGCTTCTGGATTATCGATCTGGAACTGCAGGACGCGCTCCCAGTGCTGACGAATCGCCGCAAGATCGTTCGAAGAATCCTGCTCAGACGAACGAGCTTGTTGAAGCATCTGTCCGAGACGTTCCTGGTAGGTGACGTTGATCTTGTTCGTCACCACGGCAACACGGCTAAGCCACTCCGGATCACCCGACTGACGATTAGCCATATCGGCAAATGCCAGCGCCGTGGTAAAGTCACCCTCTTCGGCCTTCTTCTCGGCAGCGTTCAGCAACGATTCGATGCCACTGACGGCGACAGCAGGCTGAGCGGCGACATACGTGCTTATTTCAATGGGCGGGTCACCCGGCATTCCCTGTTCAAGCCAGTCAGTTAATTTCTGGGCATCTTCCGCCAATGTCATTCCCTGCGAGAAATCGCCCGCCTGTACCGCTTTGATGCCTGCTTCGCGCGCGCGATCTATCGCCATTTGCACGATATCGGATGTCAACCTTGTCACTGTCATCAATACTCTCCTAAGATTTGCGGGATTAATTGCTGAGGGAAGCTAATATGGTCCACCGTGAGAACATTACAGGGAACCCATCCTCGTCGTCCATCTTGTGCTTCTACCAGACACCAGGGCGACTTCGCATCTCCTCCGAAGCTATTCCGCTTGTCCCCAGTTGTATCATAACTCGCAAAAAACAACCGACCAGGTCGGTTATTTTCCTGATAACTGAAACCATTTAGTGCTTGTTGGTAATCTGTATACGGAATCTGGCTTAATACCTTGACATGCGAGCCATCCGGCACCACGCCATTAGACTGTGCAGCATTACTCGGCTGCTTGCGCAGTGCGACTGTGCCAATCGTAGGGTTAACCCGGATTCGCGCCACAACAGCAGATTCTCGCATAATGGCAAAGGTGCGTACGCGCAATGGGGCAATGCCGGCACCGGCATTGGCCTGTTCAAAAACAAGAGAGTAAGTGCCATTGGGTAACTCACGCAAATCATCAGGCGCGAGTGACCATATATAGTGATAGCTGCCATCCAGAGTGGATTGCCCCAGTCCCAGATCGAAAGTCTGAGTGATGGGTGCACGTGCTTGTCCGTACGTCACAAGCAATGCCACGGGAAACGGAAATACCGACTTAAGTGTCAGCCGGATAGAGAGTGATTCTGTTCCGCTGGCTGTAATTTCCTGGGGGAATGTCGCAAAAACCGCATCTTCTTCAGGAGAGATCACATTCAATCGAATGGCCCTTGCCGTTGGCTCCGCCTTTGTTACCGATCCGCCAGGCGCTGCTGTTGGTGTAGGGACAGGCAGATTCTGTTGCTGGGTCGGGGGAACTGCTGTTGGCAATGCGGGCGCTGGGTCTGTCGCTTCCGGAGGCAAATTCGTGGGGGCTGCTGTTGCAGGTTCATCAAGAATGGGTTCCTCTTGCGGCACAACAGCAGGTTCAGTCACAGCCTGTGGGGCAACAGTCACAGATGATGCCGTTGGGCGAGGTCCCAAGTTGCTATCCGTAATGGCAACAGCGGCTAGAACGAGTAGAACGAATGCGAGACTGACAACGCCTACAAGCACCAGAAGCTGGCGCGCCAGATAACTGAGCATGCGAATCGGCGCTGTAGGTACAGTGGAGACAGGAGGTGGTGCTGTTGGAAGCCCTACGACCGCACGCAGTGCCGTGGGCTGCGCACCTCGCATTCTTGTGCGCGATGAGAACTGAATCAGACGTTTTTCTGCCAACTCACGGTCAGCAGGATCCATAAACTCGATGAGTTGGTGGGCTCTAGTGACATCCGCTTGTACCAGTGACTGCTCAAACCAGTTTAGAATCAAGGCACGAGTGGGTGACGCAGAAATATAGCGACCACCTAATGCGGTCGAGTTACTTCCATACTCCCGATCGTCTACTGTTGTGCGTGCGTCCTGTTGCACCATATTTCATCCGATTCTAGATTCGTGAGCACTGTTGATGAATACCAGAGCAAAACGACGAGTGTCAACTATATAGATTATAGTTTCAAAGTCTGTTTTTTCAAGCCCTGTTTCACCTGGCTTGGTAACGACATCCTTCTCTTGCCTTTCTACCCCGCCAGACGCTGCTTACCGTAAAACTGATAGAATACGAACCATAATTCTATGCCAAATGCCAAGAAAGTAAATACGTAATAATGCGTAAGACTACCTATTTCGCTATGATTAGCAATTCTACCGCTTGAGGGTCAAATCCATCTTAGATCAATGGTCACTTTCTCTCCAGCATTGAAACTTAGCGGGAACACCATATCGGCACCCTGTGCAGCCGTCACTGGCTGACCTTTGCAAGTAGCAGACAGCAACCGCTTGCCAGGCGGGACGCGAAGGTGCAGTACCATGTTGCCTGTCGTCATCGGTCTGTACTCTACGTTCATACCTTCATAGTTCACATCCATCCTGATTAATGGAAGATCCAGCGTGAAACTATCGGGCGGCGACTGCGGCGCGATCAATAAGCCATCGCCATCAGGCGCAGGCTCAATGCCGCAGACGCGCAACAAACCCAGCAACGCCATGGCATCCGGATTGGTATTCATGACCGGGAAGTCGGTCATGGGTGTAACCGGACTGCTCCAGGGTGCGCCCGCAGGAGTTGCGTCGACCGCATAGCTGCCATCGGGGCCTGACCAGATGCCGTGCCACCATTGTGGGAATGTTTTTGCATGCGCCGCAAATGAATTCCGCTTGAGCGATCGCCATGCCAGGTCAGGGCGGCTGCGTCCATAACCCCACGTGAGTAGTTGTGAGATGGCAGGCCAGACCATGCCGCGTTCGCTCAGAGGCGCTCCAATGGGCGACGGGTCATCAAGCAATCGGCCGATATTGTCAACCAGTCGTGCTTGAACACCATGGATGTCCATACGTGCCGCCGCACCACTGATCATCGCCCATGGTTGTGCTTCAAGATTAATCCAATCATCGGCGATAGGTACAGGTCGGTCGGCCAGATCACGTAGTATGGCGCGCGTGAACCAGCGGCCATTCCATTGCAGCATTACCGCCGTCTCCAGGCGTGCAGTCAACGTGTGCAACTCGGCTGCGAGGACCGTATCATACCGATCGAGAATGGTCGCAATACGCGGCAACACGTACAAAGCCATCTGACTGTTGGGGATCGATTCACCGCTCCGCCGTGTGTTGGCAAGGCTGATCTCCATGCCCACATCACGTAATGCGGTTTCAAGAACGATGGCATCCGACCAGTCTCCATCGCCAATGCGCATGAGCCCATGCTCCCCAAGGCCAACGGTATCGATCAAGTGGCGAATGCTCAACCGAATGTGATCAAGGACACTATGGCCATAAGGAGGCACGGCCATCTGACCGCGTGGATAGTATGGCACGGGCGAGTCAAGAAAATGCCAATCACCCGTAGCACACAAGTATTCGTTAACAGCAAGCAACAGGAACAGGTCGAGGTCGGAAGGTGCGGCATGTAATCCCAAGGCGTCGCTATGATAGCCAAAACCTGCAAAGGCATACGGTAATTGGCCATTGTCGGCATGCATCATACTCAGGAGCATCCGCAGCATGTCGCGCGCCAAACCCGGACGCAAGTACACCAGCGGTATTACAGATAAAGCCTGATCGCGCGGCGCGCCATCGGCGCCGTGCAGGTAAAAATAAGCCGATCCCTGCGGAATTACATGGGCGCCATAGTAGTCGTTGCGTAAGGTGGCAGCCAGCAGATTGTGTGCATGCCATGCCATTTCGCGCTGCAGAACACTTTCACCGGGCGCCTTGAAATAGGCCAGCCGACTTCTCCAAAGCGCCACGGTTGGCGCGAGTACGCTATTGGCATAACGATCGAGAAAGGCAAGGTCCTCATTGGGGCGCACCGCACCGTACGCATAGAGCAGGTCAGTGGACGCACCCGGCTGCAACTCAATGTTGTGACACATCACGAGGCAATAGGGCATGGCGTCATCGGGTGCGGGCACAGGGCCGTCTATAACGCCGGCGCGTCGCACGGCATCTGGTCGCGCCGCGGTACCGCGCCCAAAGAATGCCGCCTTCTCGGTATAACACGTCGCGATAGGGCTGCCGCTCAGATTAGCAAGGAAGACATCAAGCGGCAACGTATCCACATCGGCAACTTCTGAAGGACTATGGCCGTCGGCACGGCGCAATCGTTGTCGGCAGCGCAGTACGGTCATTGATTTTTCGATGTGCGGGGTTGACGTGAAATCATCGTTCAATGCCCGGCGCACTTCATCGCCCGGCGCCGCAAACGGTCCGGAACGCAGCCATTGCAGTTTAAGCCGATGGATATTCACATCCCAGTATTCGTAGTAACGTAGCCGTGCGACAGTCGCCCCAAGGTTCTCAATTCGTATGTCATTGAGCAACACGGCATCATCCCCCGTAGGGGCATACGTCCGACGGGTAACAAGCAACTGGCGATAGGTGGTTGTGCTGTCAGCATGGCCAATCCCCCAAAGGCGCGTCACTTCGGCGGTTTCGGGACGATATCGATAGGCCGTCGCCCACGTCTCCGTGCCATCATCGACATAACCAAAACCGCCTGCATAAGTATGCAGCACGACTGGAGCAAACTGCGCCTGCACCTGTAAAGGTGCGCCAACAGGCTGGCTGGATGTTCCGCGCGGGATGATCGGTTCAGGGAATTGACGGCGGATATGGCGCGCACGCAACAGGTAGAACCACTGTCTGGTGCGTCGCCAGATGCGTACAAGTAACACAGCTAATTGCGCAACCCCGTTCAACACCTGCGCACCCAAACCTGCTGGCGGCACTGCCGCGTCAGGCTTACCCTCGCGGTCGCGCGCTTCAAAACGGTTCAGAAAGACCCCGCCACGATCTCCTATGACCGCCTGAATAAAACCTTCATTGCTGACTAGCGCCGTGATGCGGTCATTGCCAATCTGATGCCAGTGGTCGCGGCGATTGAGGTTTTCGGTATTAGGATAATAAGCGCGTCGGTCACGCCACTGATCCAGTATGTAGTGATAAGACGGCAAACCATATTCATCGAGCACCCACTTGCCAAAGATGCCGCTGCCTTCACTCGTCGCAGTAAACAC
Source organism: uncultured bacterium (assembly GCA_903873965.1). Lineage (GTDB taxonomy): Bacteria > Chloroflexota > Anaerolineae > J036 > Brachytrichaceae > CAIXPS01. Next base: position 25,220 of record CAIQQO010000067.1, on the reverse strand, counting down.
GCGTGCATCCGCTTGCGCCCAGCTAACCGTTCTGCGCAAACCATTGAACACGCTGTGCCAGTCCATCTTTTTCATGGTTCGCCGTCATTATATTTGCATAATCACGTAGCGTAGGCCTGATTCACCCATCGCAACACCACCAGCATCCGTTTCGCACGAGTGGGTGCTTTTGTCAATCTATCTTGAACCGAGCCTTATTCTCAATACCGTTTTCTGGTTACCATGCAGAGCGTCACCGGATTCGCCCAGCCGCATATTGCGCCATCGTCATGACACTCAATTGCGGGTTGACCGTAGTAGAAGTTGGAAAAACGCTGGCATCGCACACATGCAGGTTGTCATAGCCGTACACTTTGAAGTCCGGCCCGATCACACCTCCATTCGCGCCATCGCGCCCGCGTTTCTTGCTGATCGCGTTACCGCCCTGCGGGTGACCTGTGCCCAGCAGAATATCCCGGTCGTCTCGCACCAGGCTGCGCAGGTTGTCCAGTTCTTCTGCAGTATAAGTAATCGACCGTTTAGCCTCATAGCTAGCATATCGGCGCGTCGATGCAAAGACTTCCTTTGCTCCGGCAGCAAAGAAAATTTTGCCCAGCATGATGAGCGCAGTCACAAGACTATCGAGATCGCGTTCTGTCGGATCATAGACGATATCAGGGGCGCCGCGCAGGAACAGCGCGGGCGAGATGGATGCATTCGACTCGGTACCTACTAGCACACCGACACCATGGATATGGTCGTATTGCTGCATGTTGCGGTAATGCGTATCCAGCCAGCCTGGCATAGACATAGCCTGCGAAACAGGCGGGTTATACCAGGTTTCATAGACAAATCCGGGATGATCATTGAGCTTCAGATAGTGGGCAATCTGCAGTCCGGCATAACTGTCCAGTTTTTTCTCGAAACGCGCATGCAACGGGCTGCCCATGTTGAAAGACAGGTGACGCCCGACGGGGAGTTCGCCTTTGCCAATGCCGCTGCGCATCAACAGCCAACTGGATGCCACAGTGCCTGCACTCACGATTACGGTCTTGGGATTGCGAATCAGCAGTTCGCGCCTGCCACCCAATCGCACTGTGATTTCCTTAATATGACCTGCGTCGCCTCGCAACCCAATGGCCTCGGCTTCAGACAAAATGCGAAACTGGTCAGCGCCGCGATCCAATTGAGCCTTGGGCAGAACCTCATCCAGCATCGACAACTTGCGCCCGAATTTGCAGCCGATGTTGCAGTAACCGCAACCCAGACAATCTGAAATATTAGCGCTGACAACATCGTATTCATAGGTGCCGGGTGTCAGACAAGAGCGTATGCCGCGTTCAAGAGCGCTGTCGCCAGGATTTAATACACTCTGCCAGTCGATGGATTTGGATGAATCCTTAATCGACTGAATCGACAGGCGCGCCCGCACAGCCGCCTGTGCAGCACGGTATTGCGCCACATCGATGCCGGCGTCTGTGCCATTCGGGTCGTTCCATCTGTCAAGAACGCGATCCGGAGTGTCGAAACAAACCGCGTTGTTGATCACGGTGGAACCGCCGACACCAGACCCCTGCAAAACGGTGAACCGCAATGCCTGTGATAACTGCAACGCGCCATCACTGTACAGTTTGCCGATCTGGCCTACTTCGTCTTCGTTAAAGTCATCAGGGTTGGTGTACTTGCCGCGTTCCAGCAACAGCACCTCGCGGCCTTGACATGCCATTTGCTCTGCCAGAATAGACCCGCCTGCGCCAGATCCGATGATGACCACATCGGCAGAAGAGATCATGTCAACGCCCTGTTTGTCCAAATCATCCGGTTGAATCACGCGCAAAGGGGGATAGCGGCGAATAACCTTGGGCGGCGCCAGCACTGTGCGCTGTGAAAATGGCACGTATCCAATCTCGCGCTGCACCCGTGCATCACTGTAGTAACCCAGATAGGTTAACTGCATGTTGAAACGCATCGCAGCTTCAATCAGGTCGAGGATGCGGCGCGGTGCGACATGGGTCAGAATCCAGTACAAACCGCGCGGCTTGATGATGTTGCGCTTGAAGTAGCGATCGATGAACTCGCGCCGCATGATGGGATTAAGGAAGTTGATCGGCGGCTTCAGCACCAGCAAAGGCATGAACTGCAGCGCAAGGATGGCCATGCGCGACAGCCACAGCCGGTTTGATCGGAAGGCGCCCAGGTACGAATCGGTGCGCAGCGCAACCTGGTAAGGAGGCACTTTGGCCGATGCGCCGCCATCGATGATGCCTTCGGCGATGGCCTCAAGCGCGCGAAATTCGAGCGGTGAAAAGAAGGTCAGGAAATTCAGCAGGTCGCGATTGATCAGCGCTTTGAGCACCGTGAAACCGACGACGACCACACCATCCAGAACCAGCGCATTCAGCATGATATCGCGCGTCGACAGCGTCATACCGGCCAGGGATACTGACGTTGTGCCGAACCGCGCTATACCCAGATTGGTGATGATGACCGAGAGTAGCGACACGACATTGCCAAGCACGAAAAGGGTGAGCATCTCGGGGTAGCGACGGATATTGGCTGCAGCAATGAAGAGCAGGATGGCCAACAGTACGAGTTTAATGCTGTTCAGCCCCACCATCAACGGAGTAGTGAAGAAGTCAGCCAGCTCAGAAGGGCCGGTGAATGGGATGATGACACTGGCAATGGCGCCGGCGAGTGATGCGGCACCGACAACGACCGCAATCACGCGCGCCACCTTCTCCCAACCAGTAATAGGCTTGTCGGTCATCCATGGCTGCCAGATGGGTATGGTGTGATGGCGTTCGGCGTCGCGTTGCAGGAGCAGTAGCACGACGGCGAGTAGCGCGGGAATGACCACGGCGACTGCCCATATGAATGCAGGGATAGCTGCAGCAGCGAGGCTGAATGACAAGGCGATGGTTGCCACTGCGCCAAAGGCAAGCCCCGCGATGAGCGTATAGGTGAGTGGTCTACCTCGGCGCAGATCAGCGGAGGCAAACCATGCAATCAGCGCCAGCAAGCCAAGCCCGGCCGTAGCGTTTGAAACAAACGGCGCCTGGATAAAAAACGCGGATGCAACACCGGTTGTCGATGGGCCGTTGTAGGCGCCAATCAGACCCACTATCGTCAGTGCAGCCATGATCAATGCAATGCTATTCAGTAACCAGAACAAACGAGACTCTTGAATCGAACTACGAGACATTTCTCCTCCAACCACTCGGATCATTTCGAGATCATGCTGATTTCAAAGTTGAAAACAGCAGACAGGCGCGCACGCGCACATATATTCGGTCAGGTGAGTCAAATGGGGGTATTGAAAGGGGCAGTCATGGAGTGCAGATCGCACTATAGGGCATAAGAGGGACAAATGTCAACATTGTGAAATAAATCACAGTACAATTTCAAGCATCGCTATGGCGTTTTCGAGCGGGACATCCCAGTACAACTCCGTGCTCGATCCCATCAGGTAGCCACCGTGCGCTGCGCGTATGGCTGCGCGGCATGCGGTGCGCACCTCGTCGGGCGTGCCATAGACCAGCAGTTGGCTGACGTCGATGCCGCCCGTCAACACGAGGCGGGGATAGCGCGCGCGTACCGTTTCCACTGTCATGCCAGCCAGCACCTCCAGCGGATTCAATCCATCGATGCCCGTGGCCACCAGGTCATCCAGAACTGGCCACAGGTTGCCGTCGGAATGAAAGACGCACAGCGCATCGCGGCTGTGCCAGGCAGTCACCAGGCGTTTCAAGCGTGGCAACCACATGCGCCGCAACCAGACTGGTGAGAAGAGAGGCGCAGTTTTGTAGGCGATGTCATCGTAGGTCAAGGCCAGTGGGATGACGTCGGGATTGGCAATGGCAGCCACGCGCCGCAGTTCCGCCAACAGGCGCGCCTCCAGCCATTCCTCCACCAGATCAGCTTGGTCCATCAACAGATAACTAAACTGTTCAATGTCGGCATGCCAGTAGGCTTCCGTCAAGCCGGCGCCGCTTTCGACGATCATCATCGTTGGATCGTTCCGCCCTGTAGGATCGGCTGCGGCAAACTGCGCCTGGCAGGCGCGAATTCTGGCGTGGAACTGTTCGGCGTAAGTGCGATCAAACACCTGCGCGTTTGATCGCTTTATCTCGTGCTTCACCCACTCTGCCAACCCGTTCAAGTCGTGCCAGGGACGCTCGATGATCCATGATGTCCAACGTTCATGCTGCATCACCAGGCCGTTGTCCTGGCGTTCTATGCGGGGTTGCTGTGGGCCTTCGGGCATGCGCGTCAGGTCCAGCGTCCGGCCAATAGCCAGTGCTTTAACCCAGTCGCCATCAGCCACGGTCAGCACATGCCCCGCATAGTGCTCAATTACGGCATCGTTCTGCAGGATATCGTAGAGCGGTGTGCGGTCTGTTTCTTCAAAACGCATCGTCCGCATCACACGCTCGCGTTTCGTCAGTGTAGCCATTCTGGCTAAAGACTCGCCGTCTCGTCGGGCATGCCGGGATGTGAACCGCCAGAGTTCTTCGCCAGATTACCACCATCAAAGGGCAAAGCCACGCCGGTTACCCACGAAGAAGCATCCGATGCGAGGAAGATGGCTGGGCCTTTAATCTCGTCGGATCGTCCCAGACGCCCCATAGGCAGCCCGCGCAGGAAGGTTTTTCGCAAAGCGGGGCTGGCGCGCATGCGGGCTTCGAGACCGTTGTTTTCATTGGGCACCTGCGCCGGCAGGATACAGTTCACCCGCACGCCGCGCCCGCTCCACTCGGTGCTGAGGTCGCGCGTCATGGCGATGACGGCCGCCATGCCCATGCCATAGGCCACATGCCCGCGACCCAGTGATGTCGCGCCGGCGATGGAACCGATGTTGATGATGCTGCCTTTGCCCTGCGCCAACATGCGCCGCCCAGCTTCCTGGCACAAATGAAACTTGGCTGTGCCGAGCGAGTTCAGTGTGCGTTGCATGTCCTCAAGCGGCAAGTCCTCCGGACGGGTTGTCCACGCCGGCCCGGCGCATGTTACCAGGATATCGATGCGGCCATAGACCTGATCTAGCTTGGCATAAATTGACCGAATGCCGTCGGCCGTGATGCTGTCGGCGACGATGGACTCGACCCGATGGCCAAGCTTGCTCACGTTCTCGGCAGTCCTCTGCAGTGTCTCTGGAACGATATCGGTGATCAGTAGATCGGCGCCCGACTCTGCGAAGCCTTCGCTGATCGCGCCGCCAAAACCACCGCCTGCACCGGTGATCAGCGCTACTCTTCCTGTCAGGTCAAATAGGGGATGTGACATAGTATGTTTCTCTTATTGGCGCGTATAGTCGCCACTGGTAAATGGGTACCACTCGGTTCCATCGATCGAAACCTCCATGCGGTACGTGTATGATCCGGGTTTCGAAAAGTCATAAGTGATGCGCGAGAAGCCCGTGCCCTGCGGCGTTATGAGTGTCAATATATTGTCTTTCAGCATACCGCGAAAGGTGGTGGGTGGCATGCCGAATGAGTCAAACCAGTACATTACTGCTTGCTTCGCCAGTGTGTCCCACTGGACAATGGCGTGGGCGCACAAACTCACTTTGCCATTGCGCTCCTGCACGTAATCATGAACGATGATAAAGCCATCCAGTCCGAGGCAGTTGTGCACATGCCCGATGGCTGTCCCGCCGGCAATGTCGAAGGGAGAAGGCTGAACCTGTTCTTTTCCCAGCCAGTCTCCTGCCATAATGCTGAGTGCCTGCTGTTCGGGTGACGGACGCGGCATTTGCATGTCACAAACTCCTTTTAGTCGGTATTAGTTGGTTTCTGCGTGCATCGTACCTCAAAGTCTTCACTTGTGCGAAACGTGAAAAGCAGCAAACACTATCCGCATATCGATTCTGGCGCAGTCGCATTTACTTGGCCGGAACGCGCTTGATGGTTTCAATCAAAAAGTCATAGAACGGTTTGATGCTCGATATTTCCAGCCGTTCATCCGGCGAGTGTGCGTTCTGCACCGTTGGTCCGATAGAGATGGTGTCCAGTCTTGGAATCATGGCATGTATGATGCCGCATTCCAGGCCACCGTGGATGGATGTGACGCGCGCCTGTTTCCCAGTGACTTCCGGGTATACGGTCTTCATGAGCGCCAGGATAGGCGAGTTCATATCAGGCTGCCAGCCCGGCCCACGTCCCGAAAAACTGATCGGCATACCGGCAGAGCGCCATACGTCGCCAAGCGCATGTTCTAAGGCATCCAACTCGGCGTTGGCTGAGGTTCGCATCAGGAATCCGATTTCCATCCGGCCATCTCCCACAGCGATTGTCCCCATGTTGTTAGACGTACTCACCGTGTCGGGCATGCTTTCACTCATGCTCCACACACCTTGCGGGCTGGCATCGAGCGCACCGAGCAAGGCGCGCTGTGCATTTGCCTCCATGACGCGGTTGGGTAGCGCGACAGGTTCCGCCTGAATGCGGATATTGGATTCGATGCCAGCATAATCACGGTTGAGTGCAGCTTCGATTTGCACGAGATGCGCCTTGAAGGCCTCGACGCGCGATTGCGTCACGACAGCAACGGCGAATGCCTCGCGCGGAATAGCGTTACGGGCATTCCCACCTGCTGCCTGATTAAGGCGCGCGCCATCGGCGCTCGATATTTCCTTAAACACTCTGGCCAGCACCTTGATGGCGTTCGCGCGGCCTTTGTCGATGTCGACGCCCGAATGCCCGCCCTGCAATCCCGTAATGCTGACCTTCCACCCGGACATATCGACCGAAACAGCCTCCTCCTGGTAAGTCAGGTTGACTGTGCCGCCTTCACCGCCGGCGCTGCTGATGGTCAGGTCGCCCAGGCGCTCCGAGTCCAGGTTGATCAGAATATCGCCTTTCAGCATAACGGGCTGCACTCCAACCGCGCCGCGCATGGTGGATTCTTCCTCGACAGTGAACAACGCCTCGACCATGCCGAGTGGCTCGTGCGCCTGCAACACGGCCATCGCAATAGCCACGCCAATACCATCGTCGGCACCCAGGGTGGTGCCATCGGCTTTGACCCAATCGCCATCTACGTAAGCCCTGATTGGATCACGGGCGAAGTCGTGCGTCGACGCAGCATTTTTCTGTGTCACCATGTCGGTGTGCGCCTGCAGGATGATGCCCGGGCGGTTTTCCATGCCAGGCGCAGCCAGTCTGCGCACAATCACATTACCTGCCTGATCGACCTGGGTATCCAACCCAAGTCCTTGGCCAAAGCGCACGAGAAAATCACGCACCTGGTCTTCGCGCCCTGAGGGGCGAGGAATACGAGTGAGATCGTAGAAATTCTGCCACACAGCCTGCGGCTGCATACTGCCTAGAGCATCTATGAGCATGGGATGTCCTTCTATCAACGTACCTCGCACGTCTGGTGCTTGCGCTGGACCAACGCTACACGCGCCAAGCAAAGCGCTGATCAGAACGGCCTGCACCAGAACGAGGGTGGTACACCTCATCACAGTTTATATTCTTTGCGCCAAATACGATACCTGTTGCAGCGGCGCAGATGCGACAGGCGATTATCAGCAGATGACGATTACAAGCGATAAAACGCCCGGCCGTTGTTGTGGAACAACCTGTACAGGTCGTCGTGAGAGCACCCTTCGATTGCCCACAGCAAGGCGCTCAACCACTGCGGGTAGCGAGCGGCCTGGAACGCGACTGGCCAGTCGCCGCCGAACACGGTGCGCTCGAAACCGAAGCACGCCAAGACATGATCGATATAAGGGCGCAAGTCATCGCGCGTCCACGTTTTGTGATCGGCCTCGGTAACCAACCCCGAAAGCTTGCACCACACGTTCGGAAAACCAGCCAGCGTTTTCAGTTGTGCACGCCACGGATCGAGCACATGGTTTTTGATATCAGGCTTGCCAATATGGTCAAGGATAAAGCGGGTGTTTGGGCATTGCCGCACCAACTCAATCGTATTCGCCATGTGGCGATGATTGATGCAGATGTCGAACGACAAGTTATATTCGGGCAAACCAAGTATTTGAACGCCGCGCACAAAGTCTGGTCGCAGGCAGAAGTCCATATCGGGCTCAAACTGGATGATGCGCCGAATGCCACGAACGAGTGGGCTGGCGTCGAGCAGGGCGTCGAGGAAAGCGCGCGACCGTTCGCCATATTCGAGCGGCGCCCACGGCACCATGCCCTTGATGCGCGGGTCCTCAAGCGCGCGTTGCGCCACCCACTGCGCTTCGAGCAGCGCATAGGGTGTCTCGACTTCGACCTGTAGGTACACCATGGCCTCAATGTCGACGCCAGTGGTATGTTCGTGATAGCCATCCAGCAGATAGGGTTTGTTGAGCAGCGGGTTGTCGTCCAGCCAGCTCATACGGAAATGGTTGGGATCCCACAGGTGCAGGTGGGTATCGATGATGGGAAAGTCAAGGGTTCGTCCGGGCGCGTCAGTCATCGCATGGTCTCCTTATGATCAGTTCAACTCAGATAACACGGATACCCTTGATTGTACGAGTGTTCGCGCCACATGTTTTGGATCATCGCGAAGGACGCAAGCGTGCACGAGCTGCAACCTTGCGAAGGTTGTAGGTGCGTGCGGAATTTCTTCTTGTGCAATCAACCCTCGCAAGAAGAACTTGTGTGCGCGAAGAACTCAGCATTCAAGTTTGGCGCCACCTGATCCGCTTTGACCGCCGCGATAAATGCTGCCAGCGCCTCTACTTCGATCTGCTGCAAGGCGCGCCCCTTTTCGGCGGTTGCAGGACGGGCGTCGCCGGCGTAGTGATCGGGGTAGTCGGCATACCAACTGATGCCGCTGAAATTCCCCGGCACATCGCTCAACCGTCGCAAAGGGTCAGCCGGTTGCGCCGGGACGCGTTCCATCTTGACCAGTTCGGGGTGATTAGCCAGTGAGATGCTGGTTTCGCATTCGCATGCATGACCATGGTTGGGTGTATCAAGTAACGCTTTCCAACGTGGGTCGCGACTGCCCGCCAGCGAGTCGGCAAAGTAGTAGAGCGCATATGGTTTGTGCTCCCACAGTGTCGTCTGCGCGATGAAGGGCAACAGATGGTTATTGCCGCCGTGCGCGTTGTGCAGGATGATCTTGCGAAAGCCATTGCGTCCGATCTCGTCGAGCACACCCTGAATCAATTGCAGCAATAGCGTTGGCGCGAGTGTCACCGCGCCAGGGAAGCAACGCGCCTCATAAATCTGCCCGAAGTAAAACTGCGGGAATACCACTGCCGGCATCATCTCCGCGGCCAGACAGGCGAGGCGATGGCCGTTAAGGAAGTCAGTGCCCAGCGGCAGATGCTCGCTATGCTTCTCGATGACGCCAAACGACAAAATGCACACGCCTGTTTCGCGCACGGCCTGCCCAAAGTCAGTAGCGGTCAGATTTTCCCATTGCATGATCTGCTCCTTGATCTCAATCTATTCATATCAATTCGCTGACAAAGGCTTATTCGTGAAGATTCGCGGAAGCCGTGCGGAAGCGCTCGATGGTGTTTTGCGACATGCGCCCGTCCTGATAAATCTCCAGGTTGAAGATGGGCACGCAGGTATAGCGGCGGAATTCGCGGATGAGTGTCGCGATTTCAGCGCTATCCCAGCGCGCCTCGCTGATCGGTTCATCGGGGCGGGAATGGTCCCAGTACTTCTCCGAGATGATCGTACTTACTGCATTCAACCCGCGATAGGGTTCGCCCACGTAACGCCCGTCGCCGTTCGGCAACAGCGCCCCACCATAACTCGGGTCTTCGATAATCTCACCGCAATGGTAGTCCTGAAACTCGGTCGCCGGCGGCTGAAACCATGCGTTGTAGCCGATCAGCCGATCGGGGTTGCCGGCTTTTGCCGCGCGCGACAGTTCTGGCCATGGCGCAGTGCGATAGTAATAGTTCACCGCCCCATCATCAAACCACCAGCCTGCCAACCCAGTGCCATAACGTTCACCTACTTCACGGATCATCTTCTGCCAGTTGCCGAACAGTTTTGATGTATCGGTGTCGAAAAAGCCTGATACCTTGAGCCACTCCGGATCGGATTGCGCGCCGAGGTGGTAGTAAAGGAACAGCCGTATGCCACGCCGTCCAAGCGCATCGATCAAGTCGGCGACCAGATCGCGTGCCGTCGTGCGCCCCGGCAGGATCGCATCGAGAGACGCCAGTGGCGCGGGAAAATAATGCGGGCCGTGCGTGGTGGTCAGCACCACAAACCCCGCACCACCGCGCGCGATCTGATCCGCGTAGCGCTCGACATCAAAGTCGTGTACGGCATCGGCATACGACTTGGGCAAGCCATGCTCCGGGTAAACTGCCTGCGTCCAGTGGTTCATAAAACCGTAACCCGCCCGGCGCAGCCACGTCATGTCGCTTTTCAACGCCTGTGCTTCGATATGCAACCGCTCGCGCACCTCAGTTCGTACCAGTTCGATCGCAAAAGCCTCCATTTCAAACGCGCTACCATCAAGTGGTATCGTACGCAGGATCAGCGTGTTGTCGCCCTTGGCCAGCATGAGCAAGCCATCAAGCGGTACGCGCCGCCACGGGTTCGCGGAACCGGGCAAGGCTGGTTGGATCGCGCTGACCGTGCAAGCAGTCTGAGGGACATTCACCTGCACCGTCACGGCCACACCCGATTTGTGGGCCACAAGCGCGCGTACTTCGAAAGGCTCCGTCCGATCCGACGTGATGTGCCACGTGAACGTCTGATCGGCATCCACCCAGCTGGTGGTGGGATTCTTCATGTGCACTTCACCCCGATGGCGTTCCAGACCTGCACTCAGGTCGGCGTCGTAGGCGGAAAGGACATGAATGGTGTCACGTTGCACGCGGGGATCGGGGTAAAAAACAGGTTCGCTGCTCATAGTAATAACGATTGTAGCGATGAAATCCGATTTATCATTTCATGGCCGTGGATGGCGGTCGAGATGCGGCAAGTCCAGATAGGTACATTAACAGGAAAGTGCGCCCTTATTTACTCCACGGGGCGGGTCGGCGTCTCTAAAATCAATTGCATGAACACGAGATCAAGCCAGCGCCCGAATTTAAAACCCACCTGTTTTAGCGTGGCCGTCTCCTCAAATCCAAGCTGCTTGTGCATGCGGATGCTGACTTCGTTCGCCGAATCGATCCCGGCGAGGATGACGTGCCGATCCATCTGTCTCGCGAAGTCGATCACGGTCTTCACCAGCAATCGGCCGATGCCGCGCTGGCGAAACCGCTGCGCTACATAGACCGAATGCTCGACAGTGTATTTGTAGGCCGCCCACGCGCGGAAGGGACCAAACGAACTGAATCCCACCACCTCGCCTTCGATTTCCGCCACAAACACCGGATAGCCGTCACGCTGTTTGGCTGTAAACCACGCCTGTCGCATCTCAAGTGTGTGCGCGTTGTAATCGTATACGGCGGTGGTGTTCAGGATAGCGTCATTGTAGATATCGAGAATCGCGGGCAAATCATGCTCGGTTGCTAGTCGAATGATGGTCATATGAGTGCTCCTTTGGGACTTGTGCCCATCCCTATAATAACGCTCGCAGTTCGGCAGTCAACGCATCCGCCAAGTCGGGTCGGCCATGGAATTGCGCCGGGGTATTCTGAAATTGTGCTATGCGCCATTCGTTCGCGCGCTTTACAGCGAGGAGTGTCTGCACAGCATTGAGCGTCGGAACGATGTCGGTCTTGCCGTTGGGCGCCAGCCCAGACACCGCGCGCAACACGGCGATTCCCGGCGTGATCTGACGCACCTCGCGCACTTTGGCAATATAAACCGGCGTGGCATGCTGTTCAAAGATGGCATTCAGCGAGGCGTTAATCTCGGCGCGCCCCAACAACATGCTGCCATCGAAGCCGATGCTGACGCCATCTTCTTCAAACAGGGCAGCAAAGTCAGGCGCATTGCGGCGGTTCCATGTGTCAAGTAGTTTACGGTAGAGAGCCACAACAACCGCGTCGTCACTTTCCATGGTTTGCGCCGATAGTAGTTCGATCATCTGGCAAAACTTCCCGGCATGTCCAGTGCTGTCCATTCATAACTCATCAGACGCCAATCATGCCCTTCAACAGCCACTGTACTCACAAACCCGGGTGCAGGTGTCAATGTTTGCAATGCCCAGTGCGCGGGTTCATCTGGACTTCCCCTGACGCTTAAGAGTGCTGCGGGTTCGCCGGGACCTACCGAGACATCGAAAGTGTCAAGGGCGTTGCTAAACCCACTGCCCATCGCCTTCAGCCACGCTTCCTTGCGCGTCCAGCAGTGATAGAAGGCTGTGATCTGGTCATCTGGTGGGAGCGACTGGATAGCGGTGTTCTCTGCCGGTGAGAAGAACTGTCGCGCAATGGTTGCGGCTTCGGGAATCGGTCGCACGCATTCGATATCGATACCGAGTTGCCGCTTGCGAGTTATGGCAATTAGCGCCAGTCCATCTGCATGCGACAAATTGAACGTAATGTTGTCTTCACTGAATTGTTCCATTAAAAAAGGTTTCCCGTGTGTTCCGTAGCGAAATGCCACCTCTTTCGGATCAACATGGAGATAAGCGCCGAGGAGGCTCCGCAGTATCCCTCGGCATGCGATAAAAAAACGGCGGTCGCGCTCGAAGATCAGTCGTGTAGCTCTGGCGCGTTCGTCACCCGACAGTGTTCGCTCCAAAGTATCCATAACAAGAGACGGCTGGTCTAGCGCAGCCCGCCAGACATGAATTTCGTCGCCGGGCAGTGAAAATAACGCCAAGTCAGTATTAGCCCGACTTTTCCCGACTTTTAGGTTGACCAAGTCTAGTGACAAACGCCTTGGCAATAGGCATAATCGCTGTGCATAGTCATCGCAATACTAATTAGATTTCACTAAGAGGCACAACATAACATGGCAAGATACTCACCTTATTGTCCACATTGTGGAAGATACGTATACCGCACACGCCGAGGCATCCGAGAGCGTCTATTTGCAAGATTTTTCCGTTTACACGCCCACTGTTACCTTTGTTCTGTTTGCGGTTGGAAGGGAATGCTAAGCCTCTATAACTATTCAGAAGTACACCTATTGTCTCATATCGGACTTGTCATCAATCGAGCTATGTATCAATAAAATAGTTTCGGCACGCGGTTCCATGTAGCAGGGGCAGCATCCCCGTTGTAGCGTGGGATGAGTGGCTCCATCAACTTGCCTTCTTCGCCACTCCACCAGTCTGGTAGATCGAGAGGTTTCTTGCGCGCAGCGTAGGCTTTGATGGCGTCAGGCAGCAGGTCGTAGTCGGGAAAGTACCATAAGGTCAGAAGCGAGCGATGGTGGTCGGTCTGGTTGGCGTAAGCCGCATGCAGAATGCGCGCATCGCCGATTAATAAGTCGCCCGCTGTCACGGGCACATCGATTTCGTCCGGGCGGCTAGAGAAGATTACCGAGTTCGGATTCGCTTCGTAGGTTTCGCGCGTGTGCGCCGCAGGTAGCAGGTCATGCAGCGGGTTGTGGCGGCAGTGTGTGCCGGGGATCACGCGCAGACAGCCGTTGCCTGGGTTGGTATCGGACAGGTAATACATCAGGAAAACCTGTGCCGGAACCGGGCTGGCGCTGATCGGGTCGTCCCATGCCCACCAATCCTGATGCCAGTATAGCGGCGGCGCATGGGGAGGTTTGCTGAGCAGAAAAGTGCTCCACCATCTGGGTGACGTGAAACCGAGTGCGCGCAGTGCATCCAACGCTTTGGGCAGCGCAAACAGGCGCGCGAAGACGGGGTCTTGATACGCAACGGCAATATTGCTGCCCTGATATTTGTACCGTTCAATATCATCGGCGGATTGCTGAGCCAGCAGGCCATCCGTCGCGCGCCGCAACTCATCGAGCAGCGGTTGATCGAGCACATCTTTGACAATCACATAGCCGCTCGAAAGCAGCTCTTCACGATCCAATATCACTTCTCACCTCCATTACATCTGCATAGCAGGTCAGCATGCAGACCTGCCCGTACGTATATTCGCCATCCTTGCTGTTACCAGGCTCTTTGCTGGTCAATATGGTCATGAACGTATGCTTGGCGATGGGCATAGGCCTGCGTCCCCGCGCCAATGTGGGCAAGTTGCTGCGGGGCGCCAGCACCACTGCCTTCGTAACGGCATCAAATCCCTTAGGAAATAGCCGCTTGCGTTAGTTGTCAATAATTGAGAGGTGCATATCATAACGCACATTGACAAATGCGTGCGCGACAGGTGCCATGCCGCGGCGCCGGTCAGTCAAGCATCACGATGGGCACGAAGATGTCGTAGCGCAGCGACCACTCATCAGCGCCGATGTCGGGCGGGCGACTGTTGGAGCGCACCTGTTGATCGATGTCTGTGGCGACACCCGCCGCGACACCATTACCGATCGCCAGTGTACCTGTCAGGATATGGTAACCGTCGTGATCGAACAGCGGATTGCCCGTATACAGGTGTGCGGCATTGACCGTTGCGCTGACATGCGCGCTGATGGTCACGGATGTGCCAAACCAGAGGACGCCGTCGAGGGTTACCGTTGTACTGCGCCCTACAGTGATGCCAACGGGTTGACTGACCAGAATGGTGTTGGTGAGTACCACCTCAGCAGCGTAAATGGTGCGGGTAATGTACACACCGCTGCCATCGCCGCCGCTGTTGCGCGCAATGGTCGTGTGCGCCAGGTGCATGCTGGCATCGGCGATATAGACAGCGCTGCCCCAGCCGATGTCAATGCCGTTCGCCACGGCTGTGTTATCGGCGATGACGTTATTGGTGAGTATTGGATTGCTGTTGCCAAAGGCACTCACTCCCACGCCGCCGCCTTTGTTGGAGCTGTTGTTGCGGATAATGTTGCGGTTGAGCACCGGCATGCCAGCCAGATCGAGGCCACCGCCGCGCAAGAGTGCGTTGTTGCGTGTAAACAGGTTGTCTTCCACCGTGAGCGAGGACACGATCAACCCGCCGCCATGACCTGCAGAGTTATCGCGAAAAATATTGCCTGCCACTAGGCCGTACTTGGGCGTCAACCACGCGCCGCCGCCATCGCTGGCATAGTTGTTTGAAAACAGGTTGTGCGTCAGGGTAATGATGGCGCTGTTATCGGTGTCCAATCCGTAATAAACGCCGCCGCCCTCTGATGCCGTATTTGAGATGAAGCGGTTGCCTGTGACTGTGGCCGGGCTGCGGAATGCGGTAAATCCACCGCCCTCGGCGCACTGGTTACCGCTGAAGGTGTTGCTGAGCAGAGAGATCGGCGCGCGTTCAGAGTAGAGACCGCCGCCGCTGTCGCCGTAGTAGTAGCCAATCGGCACGGTATTGCTCAGAAAAAGGTTGTCACTCACGATCGCCGGCGCCGTCGACAGGAACACGCCTCCGCCTTGTGCGAGGATGGCATCACCGCCCAGCTGGGCATGGTTGTTCATGATGGTGTTCCCTGTCAAGGTCACGGTCAATGCCCATGCATACATGCCTCCACCGTTGGTTGCCGCGTTGTTGCTGATCAGCCGTGAGTTAGTGATGGTCACGACACTGCCGTTCGACCAGCCGAGTATGGCAATGCCGCCGCCCGAATTACTGACGATGCCGCCGCCTTTGGTGGAATTGCCATTGATCAGGTTCAGGCCGGTGAGTGAGAGTGCCTGTGGCGACCCGGACAGCGATACATACATTGCGCGACCGTTGCCTTGCGCGTCCAGTGTGGTGGGGTTGTTGTCTGGGCTGGAGGTTATCCAGTTCGTCACGGTAAACCCGCCGATTACGCTGAGTGATTTGGCGATGTACACTACCTGCGTGACGCCACTGCGCGCGATGATACCGTTGTAGGTGCCCGCAGCCACTTTGATGACTTCTTTTGCCACTGCGGCATCGACCGCGCTCTGGATGTTGGCATAGCATGGGCTGGCTGTGCCGCAATTGCCGCCGGGCGCAACATAGCGCGTTGTCGGCGCAGGGGTAGATGTGGGCGATACAAACGTTATGACGGGAGCGCCCAGTGCGCCGCCTGCCATACTCACAGGCACGCTTACATTCGTAAGCATCATCAGCAAGCCTATCAAAGCAATCAGCACTGCAGGAAAAAACACTGCGATTTTACGCGCCATACTCGTTCCCTCCATAGCTCAACCTGTAATGCTGTACGGGTTGCACGTATAAGTTTATATCGAATTGGGTTAGAGGGCAGGGATCAGGGGAACAAAAAAGCTCGGAGGTCAGAACTGACCTCCGAGCCCTGATCTCAGTCGGTGACGTTCACTTCACCATTTGCCAGATGGTCAGGCCAAACGATCCATCGGCATTGGCAGGGGCGGTCAACGTGAGTTGGCCGTTGCTGAAATGCCATGTCTTGACCTGGTCGACGCCCACGATGGCAGTATTGGTACTCACCAAGGGGTGAATGCTCTTGTCATTCTGGAAGTCGAGTTTGCCCATGTAGCTGACGATAGGCTCAATGACGCCCTTTTGCAGCGCCGAGGAGATGGCGATGGCTACGTAGCGCTCTGGCGAGATCAGCATGTAGCCTTTTGCTTCATAGCCCAGCGGATGCTGAATTTGACCATCGGACGCGACTGTTTCATAGTCCACCAACTTCCACGTACCCGGCTTGATGATCGCTGTCAGGCTGGTATCAGCACCGGAATTGGCCACGTAGTGCTGCATATACGGATCAGCTTCCGGCCCAATCGGCCCTACTTGCGCCATCGGGTCTATCTGGCTGGCCCACACAAGCAACTCTGGCGCGTGCTCCATGTAAGGATCTGCTTCCGGGCCAGATGGTTTCAATTGAGCTGTTGAACCCATCATTGCAACCCATGCAACATTGGCAGGGGTGTGTTCAAGGTAGCGGTCTGCTTCTGGTCCTGGCGCGGCAAGTGTTGCGGTACTCAACGCAGCCCAATCGGCGTGATACATGTTCCAATGAGCAAGATCGTAACGCGCGCTGCCACCACCTTCGTAATGCGCGAGATACGGATCTGCTTCCGGGCCGGGCGGTGCGATAGACTGTGCGCACAGCGGGGCAATCGAAATCGAACTACACAAAGCGATTGCGGAAAGCACTAGCGGAAATCGAGCGTTCATTTTATTACCTCCTGATGAACATGACACATATCGAGTGCAACTACGGTTTTACTTGTTCTATAGCATGAAAAGGTAACAAAATGTGTCAAGACGTGTCAGACATGTGTCACTGTCATGATACATTTTCTGGTGGAAATGAAAAGTTATACAATGTGACACGTGAGCCATCCCTTACGCTATAATGGAAACGGATATAGCAAGACGCATGCACATCCCATCCCGATCGCACAGGAGATGACAGATGCAGGACGCTCAATCATGGATACAAGTGGCGTTAAGCTCGCTACGGCAAACGGCAACCACCCCCACCTCGCAACCATGTCTTAGTTTCAAGTATGCGGACAGACCTTCTGAGCAGTTGCTGCCGCATTGGTCTCTGGCAGAAGAATCCTGGAATGAAATGGATGGCAAGTCACGGCATCGAATCACTCGTACAGACCCCATCAGCGGCTTGTCCTTACGCGTGGAATTCACTATCTATGCCGATTTTCCGGTGGTGGAATGGGTGGCATATTTCAAAAACACCTCCACACAATCCACGCCGATACTGGCGGATATCCGGGTACTGGACATCTGCCAACCGTACAAATCAGGCCTGGTGCTGCACTACAACCGCGGCGATTTCAATACGCCGGATGGTTACGAACCGTTGCAGGCGGACATTAGCCCGGGTTTTGAAACGCACATTAGCCCTGCCGGTGGGCGCCCTACGAACGCGTTCCTGCCCTACTTCAATGTTGAAAATACTGCCGATCAGGAGGGCGCCATCGTTGCTATCGGGTGGCCGGGGCAATGGTCTGCCGGCTTTACAGCGACCGATGATTATTTGCGCATGACGGGCGGACAGGAACTGACACATTTCACACTCCATGCGGGTGAAGAAGTGCGCACGCCGCTCGCGGTTCTGTTGTTCTACAAGGGCAAGCGTGTCCAGGGACAAAACTTGTGGCGCCGCTGGATGGTGGCGCACAACCTGGCGCGTTTTGCGGACGGACAACCCGTGCAGCCCCTCGCGCCGATGTGTATGGGCGGCCTGCAAAACGATGGGCAGCAGGAAAGTATGGAT
Source organism: uncultured bacterium (assembly GCA_903873965.1). Lineage (GTDB taxonomy): Bacteria > Chloroflexota > Anaerolineae > J036 > Brachytrichaceae > CAIXPS01. Next base: position 7,155 of record CAIQQO010000067.1, on the reverse strand, counting down.
TATCTGTCGGCTCTCGGTCTCCACTATGATGCGTGGTGGATTGATGCGGGTTGGTATCCGTGCGAGGGTGTCGATGCCAGGCCAACCTGGACGCACGTCAGCGACTGGCGCCCCAATCCTGAACTGCTGCCGCACGGGTTCAAGCCGATCAGCGAGCATGCCCATAAGCATGGATTGAAGCTCATGGTATGGTTCGAGCCAGAGCGGGTGTGGGAAGGCAGCAAGCTCGATCGCGAGCATCCGGAATGGTTGTTGCGTGCGCCGCCAAACCAACCTCTCGATGATGAATGGTTTCGGCATAACCGACTGCTCAATCTGGGAAATCCTGACGCATGGGCATGGCTCATCGAACACGTGGATCGCATGTTCACTGAGCATGGGATTGACTGGTATCGCCAGGATTTCAATATGGACCCGTTGGTCTACTGGCGCGCCAACGACACAGCCGACCGCCAGGGCATCACCGAGATTCGCCATGTTGAAGGCTACCTGGCTTACTGGGATGAACTATGCCGGCGCCATCCGGAACTGTTGATCGATTCTTGCGCTTCGGGCGGCCGACGGAACGATCTGGAAACCTTGCGGCGGGCTGTGCCGTTGCTGCGAAGCGACTACCAATCCTTCACCGGGGATATGTCTTTCGCCGCTGGCAACCAGGGACATACCTACGGCTTGTCGGCCTGGCTGCCGTTTCAAGGCCAGGGTGTGTTTTACAACACAGATCACTATGTTTACAACGCGCGCAGTTATATGTGTGCATCGCTGGTGATGACGTTGGCGATACCCAGAGAGCAAGTCGACTGGGATTTGTATCGGCGCGTGTTCGATCAATTTCGCCAGGCGCAGCCGTATTTCTACGGTGACTTCTATCCTTTGACGCCCTATAGCCTGGACAGCAAGGACTGGATGGGCTGGCAATATGACCGGCCTGACTTGGGCGCGGGCATGATCCAGGTCTTTCGCCATGCCGACAGCCCGCAGGCATCCCAACAACTTACCTTATGCGGACTGGTTGCAGGCGCCGTGTATCGCGTCTGCGACCTCGATACGAATGTCGTGAGCGAGGTTAGCGGCGAGGTGTTGATGAACGCCGGACTGCACGTCACGCTTGATGCTGCGCCGCAGTCCGGCCTGATGTTCTATACGCGCGTGTGAATGCGGCCAATTCGCCATGCGCTTGCGTATCTTTTTCTGACTTAGCAGGGAGACAATTGATGGCAGACGAATTGTTGCAGCCCTTCAGCAGTTTTGGCGAGTGCCTAAGGTACCATCGGCAACGGGCGCGACTCACGCAGGATGAGTTTGGCGTTGCCGTGGGCTACTCGCGCGCGCATCTGGCCCGCATGGAGAGTAATCAGCGTCTGCCTGATGTCGCTTCAGTGCGCGCGAAGTTTATCGAGGCGCTGTATCTACAGCCTGGCTCCATCGCAGCGACACAACTGATCGATCTGGCGACGGCCTCGCATTTACCGGAGCGCCCCACACAGCCGCAGTTGCAGCAGCCTGCCGCACCGCGCGCTAATAACCTGCCGGCGGCGTTGACGAGTTTCATCGGACGCGAGCGTGAGCTAGCCGAACTTACCACATTGATGCCATCTACGCGCCTTCTCACACTCACTGGAAGCGGCGGCGCGGGCAAGACGCGGCTGGCGCTCCAGTTGGCTGCCAGCGTCGCTGACCGTTACGTCGACGGCGTTTGGCTGGTTGAACTCGCTGCGCTGACCGACCCGGCTTTTGTTACCCAGACTGTCTCATCTTCGCTTAAGTCGCGCGATTCATCCCCGACGGCGTCCATTGACACGCTCGTTGCGCAACTTAAGGACAAAAGCCTGCTCATCATCCTTGACAACTGCGAGCATTTAATCGACGCGTGCGCGTCGATCTCCACCACATTGTTGCGGCAATGCTCCGGAGTCTCCATCCTTGCCACCAGCCGCGAGGCACTCAGCATCATGGGCGAACTCGCCTGGCGCGTGCCTTCGTTGCCACTGCCCGCTGAAGGCGCGCCCATCGACCTGGCGCAGTTGGAAGCAAACGAAACAGTGCGTTTGTTCGTCGAACGAACGCGTTTGGTAGCGCCGCGCTGGATGCTGTCTCACGGCAACGCGATAGCAGTGCAGCAGATCTGCGCGCGTCTTGATGGCATCCCGCTCGCGATCGAACTGGCTGCGGCTCAGATGGCGGCACTGTCAGCCAGGGAAATTGCCGCGCGGCTGGATGACCGATTTCGCCTGTTGAGAGTAGGTAATCGCTCATCGTTGCCGCGCCACCAGACGTTGCGCGCACTGATTGATTGGAGCATCCATTTACTGACGCCTCTTGAGAAACTGCTGTTAAGCCGCTTGGCGGTGTTTTTGGGCGGTTGGACGCTCGAAGCCGCCGAGGATGTGTGCGCAGGCGGCGACATTGAGCAGGCAGACGTGCTCGGTCTCTTGTTGCGCCTCGTCGATCAATCACTGGTATTTGTGGACACTGCAGGGTCGACTCGCTATGGCCTGCTTGAGACAATCCGGCAATACGTGCTTGAGGTGTTACGCGCCAAAAACGTTAGCGCTGATGAAGACACTGCATTACGCGCCCGCCATCTGACCTATTTCACGGCGCTTGGCGAAGCAACCAAGCCTGAGGTACTGGCGCATGAGTCAGCGGTAGATCAAGTCAGCCTGCTTGCGCGCCTGTGGCTTGATATAGACAATGTGCGCGCCGCGCTGGAGTGGGCGCGCGCAAGCGGCAGGATAGACGACGGTCTGCGCCTGGGACATGCCTGGTTCTTTGTTTTTGTCATTCGCGATATCCAGGGTGAATTGGTGGGCTGGCTGGAAAGCCTGCTTGAGCGTGTCAGCCCATATGGAAACAGCGTAATCCAGGGCCGGGCCTGGGTTGATGTCACCAACATTCACGTGCGCCAGGCGGAATGGGACGCCGCAACCTTGGCGCTCTCGCGCGCCGAACTCATTGGTCAGTTGCAGGAAGATGCACAACTTCTCGCTGATATGGCAAGATGGGCATCAGGATTTGCCCAGCTAAGAGGTGACTTCCAACTGGCGCGGTCAGCCCATGAGAAATGGCGCAACCTGGTTATGACCAACAACCTGATGACTGCCGAAAAACTCGTGAGTGGGGAAGCATTCTGGTTAGGCGGAATCGCCTTAAGCGAACATGACTATGTACAGGCAGAGCAATATTACAGGCAATACCTCAGTTCGCTGGACCCGACCAACAAAAACGATGTGTCAACAACAGCGCGCATGCTGGGCTATGCGTTGCTGTATCAGGGCAAATGGGCCGCAGCGCACCCATGGTTTCTGAAAAGCCTCGAGGATAACCATGCCATCGGCACGCTAATCGGTGTGACGGCATGCATCGCGGCGTGCGGCGCGGTGGCGCTGGCCAGTGGACGCCCCGCGCAGGCGGCGCGATTGTATGGAGCTGTGGAAACGATCACGCGCAAGATCGGCACACCCTTGATGACCAGCGACGTTCAGGAAATGCAGCGCAACCTGGCCGATGTGCGCCAGCAGTTGAATGAAACAGCATATCTTGGGGCATGGGCTGAGGGTCAGGCCATGTCCTTTGAACAGGCGATTGAAGCGGCGCGCGCAATTCCAGCGATACAGGGTTGATATCCCCTGAAGGTCAACAGCGGCTGGTATCCTTGCCTTTTAAACGAAGGGCTTTTGCGCAACACTGGCACGCCTGCGCGTGATACGCAGGCGTGCCAGTGTTATGTAAAGACGCGGAGGTCAAAGGACTGCGTTCTGTCTTCACTGCCCCTGCTCCCTGGCCAGGATACTGTGGGCTATCCGGCCGTTTCTTCGGTCGATGGGAATCCCGCGACGCTGAAGCCTGTATCGACGTAGTGAATCTCCCCGGTGACGCCGGAGGCCAGATCGGAACAAAGGTATGCGGCAGAGTTGCCCACCTCATCAATCGAGATGTTGCGGTGCAGCATACTGACCTTGGCGAAATCAGAGATTAACATGCGCGAGCCGGCGATCCCGGCCACAGCCAGTGTGCGGATGGGTCCAGCTGAGATCGAGTTCACGCGGATGCGCTTTTCATCCACGCCCATGTCGGCAGCCAGGTAACGGACACTGGCCTCCAGCGCGGCCTTGGCGACGCCCATGACGTTATAGTGGTTGATGGCGCGCACGCTGCCAATGTAGGACATAGTGAGCATCGAGCCGTTGGGGCGCATGATGGGCAGTGCGGCGCGAGCCAGCGCAGTGAAGGAATACACGCTGATGTCCATCGCCAGGCGGAAGCCCTCGCGCGAGACGTTGTAATACGGGCCGCTCAGGTCCTCGCGGTTAGCGAAGGCGACCGAGTGCACCAGTATGTCGATCCCGCCATAATGGTTCTTCGCCTTCTCGAGCGTCGCGAGTATCTCGTCATCCTTACTCAGGTCGCACCGTTCGACGAACGTGCTCCCCAAGGACTCGGCCAGCGGGCGCACGCGCCGTTCGAGCTTGTCGATGGCGTAGCTGAAGCCGACTGTCGCGCCTTCGCGGGCAAAAGCCTGCGCAATGCCCCATGCGATGCTGTGTTCGTTTGCCACGCCGAAGATCAGCGCAGTTTTGCCGGTCAATAGTCCCATGCGTTACTACTCCTATACATAAACGGTTATTCTATAAATGGTGGGCCAATTATCAGGCAAAATCGTAGCTTTTTGACCAGGTGGATAATCCGGTGTTGATGCAGAGATTTCTGGCTGTTTACAGGTAAAGTCTCTGGATCGCTTTGGCACCGGCGTTCACCCACAACACCTGTTGTTGTTACGCTGCAACCGTTATGACTATTTTGCCGCGGGCACGCCCTGTTTCCAGATACCGGATCGCTTCAACCGTCTCACTTAACGGGTAACATCGATCAATGACAGGGACGACTTTACCAGCTTCGAGAAGCTCCTTTAGGAAAACCAGGTCCTTTTGGTGTCGACCGCTTACGAACGACAAATTCGGCCACGGCGAGGTTGATCACCCAGCCCGCGCCCATCAACAGCGCTCTGCTGAGCTCGTTTGGCGGCCCGGCAATCATGCCACCGGCCATTAAGGTCAGCGACTGCGTGCCTGCGCCAAGCCCGATCGCATAGCCGCGCATCATCCAGTCGCGGTGAAGGGTCACATCCCCTCGCCGGATCGCGGTGAAGCCGAGGACAATCGACACGATCATGCCCGACCCAAACAGGAGTCGCAGTGCAGACAGGAAATCACCGTCGCCAACCGGGTGGGTATAGAACAGGGTCATCCAAAGCCCTGAGAGCCCAACCAGCAGTCCGCAAATAACCACCAATCGTCCGGTCACGCGGTGCCAAATGGGCCAGCGTCGCCGGAAACCGTTCGCGAACTGGAGCGCGCCCAGGATGGCATACATACTGGCACCCACGATATGCACCACCACGGGCAGGGGCATCGCTAAGAACCGTGCATTGGCCGGCGTAATCTCTGTGCCACCAGCCATCTGGGTCAGGCGGAAAGCACCGCCAGCGAGTGGGATGAAGCTCAGCACGAGCAGTCCGGCAATCACGAGCCACTCTACCAAACCTTTTCTCGCCGGGGCTTTGGCTTTCTGAGGCACATCAAGGATTCGACCTTTATCGAAGGCGTTCGTTTTCATTATCAGTTCCTTATGCGGATTGACGCCGGGCTTTATGCGTTTCACAACGCGTGGCGAATATACTGGGCTTTGAGGTGATGGATCAGGTGTGACGATCAAGTACACGATGAAACAAGCGACCATCCGACCGCTTGTTTCATTGCATGCGGACTCTAGTGAGCTTACTTCGCTTCGGTCAGGCTAAGTTGGGGGCTTATCTTGCCAAATACGGGCTCCGAGGCCGGCGCTCGCCGTTCAGTCAAGAGTGCATAGCCCAGCCAGGCCAGAGCGAAGCCCATCGGCATCGCGGCGAACCGTGCAAACTGGTGCGGAAGTAGTGCAACCAGGACGAACGCTAAAGGGCCTGAGAAGGCAAACAAGACGGCCGCCAGGCGCGGCAGGACGCGGGCGCGGAGCGTCGCGATGCCAAATATCAGGAGGCCCAGCAAATACAGCATTGAATTCAGCGAATATATCGTTGCGAAGGCTCCGAGGTTCATCGGCCCGCCGGCTCCACTTCCCACACCTAGGGCGCTCTCTACAAACCCCGGTATCACGTTCGCCAACAGCGGCAAGACTAAGGGTTCTATGAATGCATAGCACATCTGGACCGCATAGAAGATGGTTAACAGAAGATAGCCAGCCAGACCCAGCCAACCGCTCTTTTCTGCTTGCCTCGCGTAGAGCCCCGTAATACCGAGCAGGCCAAAGAGGCACATGACTGTCTTAAAGGAGGTGATGGTGATAAATGCGCTGGTGGTGACTGATTCAAGAACGTCCGGTGGGTGGATCGGCTGAATGGCTGCGAAAATAATCCCTGACGCCATAGCGGATAAACCTGCCCAACGGATGACATTCGAGGTTGTTAACTTCATCTTGCTCTCCTTGATTGCGATCTGCTGATTCGTATTCATGTGTTTGTTTCCTTTTGTCGTAGTCTGGCTGTTGGTATTCATCTATTTGTCTCCTCTGTTGACTGAAAGAAATAAGTGTCTAGAACTGACATCCGGAGCGTCTATTTAGTCGGATTCAACGCAATTGACCGAGATCAGCGGCATGCCCAAATCGCGCACTTTTTTGAGCAAGCCATGTAATGCCGCCTGATCGATCACCGGGCCGGTTACCAGTGTGTCGCCGTTGTCTTCTCGCGTGAGGGTCATTCCCTCAAACCAGTCGATCCAGCGGTCATTTAGGTGTCCCTTGATGCGAATTTCGTAACGCCCAGGCTCGTGATGATCCTCAGTCGATGCGGGTGTTGTACTCATTTTGCGCTTCGTGCAAGTTCCTCCTCTGGAGGTATCTCCAAGTCGTTGCAGCTGTTCTCTTTCATAAAGAGAAGATACAAGCTGATGTGGTGAGCAGGCATCACCACATGTGGTGATTGACGTGGTGATCGATGTGGTGATGGGTTGATCGGAAGGCCGTGAGGGATACAAAAAGACCCCGGCATGTGGTTCGATAAACCTGCCAGGGCCGGGGTGAGTGTTTGCTGGATCGCTAGACCAATTTGAGTTCCTCAGCCCGGCGCAGCGCTGCCCGTCGGTCGTTCACCCCGAGCTT
>CAIQQO010000066.1 GCA_903873965.1 uncultured bacterium | reverse complement strand
AGGAACAGGAGTTTGTGTTACGATGGAAGTCACGGCCATTCAGTTGAGCATTCGCGCGGTTACCATACAACCAGCCACCGAGGCGCAGAAGTGTGACATAACCAATCAGGCTCTAGCCGGTGAATTGGCCATGGGCGTCGCCAATCGACAAGGCTTGCAGTTGTGCTGTCCGCAGGCTTTCGAAGCGACATGGAATGGCGGACCGGGGACAGACGATATTGAAATCCGACTGGAGGACGCCGACCCCGATCAACCCGCTTTTGTGCAAAGCCAATTGGGTGAGGGCTTACTCTCCTTTTATCCCGGCTATCAATTCAAGACCGCTGATGACTATTTCCTTTGGGTGCGCGGCCCAACCAATGCACCCAGGGATGGTATCGCGGCGCTGGAAAGCCTGGTGGACTGCTCGATCTTGCCAGGTGCAGTGGTTGTGCAGTGGCAGTTCACCCGTCCCCATCACACTATCCGCTTCAAAGCCGGCGAGGCATTCGCCACACTCTTGCCCTATGCCAAAATCAGCCTGGAAGAAGTCAGCGTCGACCTGGTTGAAGTGGATGCGAACGTGGACAGCTATGCGCAGACTTTTCAACAGATGGTCGAGGCTCCGGCCTTGCAAAGTCTCTTTGAACGCCTGGGCGCTGTCGTGCCGGATACCGCGAAGAGCAAATGGGCATCACGGCTGGTCAATCCTCCGCCGGTGAGTTGCATCTGCCCCACGTATGGGCGCGTGGAACTGTTGGAAGAAGCGATCCATTCGTTTCTGCAACAGGATTACCCTGGCGAGAAAGAACTGATTGTCCTCAATGATTACGACTGCCAAACCCTTGAATTTGACCATCCCGAGGTGCGCATCGTCAACCTGTCGAAGCGCCTTCACTCAGTGGGCGAAAAGTACAAGGCGGCCGCCGCGCTGGCGTCGCACGATCTCATTTTTGTGTGGCACGATGACGATATTTACCTGCCGCACAGGCTGTCCTATTCCGTTGCGCATTGCAATGAGGGCACATCCTTTTTCAAGGCTGATAAGGCCTGGTATTGGAATAATGGGGAGTTGAGCGGCCCGGAACAGAATCATTTTCACGGCGGCAGTTGCTGGCGACGCGGTCTGTACAACAAAGTGCATGGCTATTCACATATCGGGAATGGCTATGATGTCGAGTTTGAGCAGCGGTGTTGGGCTGCGGCCGCAGGTGAGATGCGCGTTGAGCCTATCCAGCCGGCCGACATCTACTACATCTACCGATGGAACGGCACAAACTCATATCACTTCAGCGGGATTGGCGCAGATGGCCAAGAGCACCAGAAAGTGGCCGCATACGTCGAGAAGAAGGCCGCAAGCGGACAGATCCCAGAAGGGCGCGTCCAACTGCAGCCGCGTTGGAAGAGCGACTATGGCGCCCTCGTCCAGACCCGCCTGTCGACACTTCCCAAGGCGAAGGATAGCTCTCATGCACGTACTCCAAAGTTGGCAAGCTGTTTCTACACCATTGATGGGCACGTTGATTTGCAGCAGTATGAACCCGATTTCTTTTTCAGTGATAGGTTTTTCAGCAAACCGAGAGACGAATATCTCAGGATGTTCGGCGAGGTTTCTCAGCGCGAATATTTCATCATCGATGCGCTCAAGCTGGTTTACTTGTCGATCCCCAAAGTTGCCTGCACCGCTATCAAACTGGCTCTTGCGAAAGTCGTCGGGATTGACTTCGAACCGGGTCAAAATATCGACTATTTGGTCCATTCACACCCTAAGTGGCACCGCGAAGGAGGCAGCCTGAAGGAGACCTTAAACGATTTTTATCGTTTTGCTTTTGTTAGAAACCCTTTTGATCGACTGGTCTCGTGCTATCGCGGAAAAATCATCTTCACGCCAACGCCCCAAATGCGATCGCCGCTTTATCATGGATACTACTTCTCGCTGCCCACCAATATCAGCTTTGCCGATTTTGCCCAGCGCGTCAGCAGAATTCCGGATGCGCTGGCCGATAGCCATTTCAAGAGCCAGTACGCAATGCTCTACAGTAACGATGTATTACAAGTGGACTATGTCGGCAGATTCGAGCAATTTGACCGCGATTGGCAACGGATCGCCGGACGATATCAGCTCGACCCGTTGCTTGGTCAAGCGAACGTGTCGAAAAATAAGCCGGGCTGCTTCAGCGATTATCGGCTCTATTACACCGAACCGCTGGTTCAATTGGTCTACGAGCGCTACCGCAGGGATGTTGAGAGACTGGGATATCAAGAGGAGTATAAGCAATTGTTGGATTTTGTTCGGGAACGCGAACGCCACGCTGCTGCAGGGCCGAATGAGGAAGCAGTCAACAATGGACAGGAGAGTGTGAGGCAATGAAAGTCACGGCTTTTCGGCTGAGCGATCGAGCCGTTGCCATCCAGCCGTCGGCGGAAGCGCGGGCGAGGGATGAGAACGTCGAATTGGGCACCGCGAGCGCCGACCAGCAGGGCTGGCTGTTACTATGCCCGCAGGCCTTTGAGGCTACCTGGAATGGCGGCCCTGCGCCGGAAGACATCGCCATCCACTGGGACGCTGACGCCCCGGCAGAGGCTGCCTTCGTGGTGAGTCATCTGGGCGCAGGACGGCTGAGTTTTTATCCTGACTATCAAGTCAAAACCGATGGCGCGTGCGGCTTGTGGGCACGTGGCCCGATCAATGCGCCCAAGGATGGTATTGTGGCGTTGGAGAGCCTGATTGACTGCTCGATCATGCCCTGCATGGTGATTATCCATTGGCAATTCACCCGCGCGGGCCATACCATCCGCTTCGAGGCGGGGGAACCCTTTGGCCTACTGTTGCTTAATTTCAGCGTGGAGCAATCTCAGGCCGCACTGGAGGTGATCGAGCCACAAGTCGACGTGGAGGCTTTCGAGCAATCCATGCAGCAAATGCTGGATGCCCCTGCCTTGAAGGATACTTTCGTTAGATTGCGTGACGCCCAGCCCGCGCCGGAGCAACCTGACGAGATACATGTGAATGAACCGACACATACGCCCGATGCATGGGCGTCGCAGCTAGTCAACCCCCCGCCGGTGAGTTGCATCTGCCCCACGTATGGGCGCGTGGAACTGTTGGAAGAGGCGATCTATTCGTTTCTGCAACAGGATTACCCTGGCCAGAAAGAACTGATCGTCCTCAATGATTACGACCTCCAGACGCTCGAATTCGACCATCCCGAGGTGCGCATCGTCAACCTGCCCACGCGCTATCACTCGGTGGGCGAAAAGTACAAGGCGGCCGTTGCATTGGCGTCGCACGATCTCATTTTTGTGTGGCACGATGACGATATTTACCTGCCCCACCGGCTGTCCTTTTCCGTGGCGCATTGCGATGCGGGCACCTCCTTTTTCAAGGCTGACAAGGCCTGGTTTTGGAATAAGGGAGAGTTGAGCGGCCCGGAAAAGAACAATTTTCACGGCGGCAGTTGCTGGCGACGCGGCCTGTACAACAAAGCGCATGGCTACCCACAGATCGGGAATGGCTATGATGTCGAGTTTGAGCAACGGTGCCGCGCAGTGGACGCAGACGCGCTGCGCATTGAGTCCATTCAGCCGGCCGATATCTATTACATCTACCGGTGGATCGGGACCAACTCATATCACTTCAGCGGGAGTGGGGCAAATGGCCAGGAGCACCAGAACGTGGCCGCACACATTGAGCAGCAGGCCGCGAGTGGACAGATCCCACAAGGGCACGTCCAACTGCAGCCGCGTTGGAAGAGCGACTATGGCACTCTCGCCCAGGCCTGTCTGGCAACGCTTCCCGTCAGCAAGGGCGACGATGAGAATAATGATGAGGATGTCCCGTTCCCACCGCCATTCCATGTCATTCCACCACCGCCGTTGCTGCCCGCAGATCAGATGGCGCATCTTTTTAAGGGCGACTATGCGGCTCGCATCAGTGTGATTTTGCCGGCAGCCAATGAGTCGGTGTTGCTGAAACGCACCGTGGAGCAGTTTGTGGCGACGTTGCCGGAAAACAGCGAAGTGATCGTTGTCGATAATGGCTCGACCGATCACTGCGCCGATTTTCTGGTGGATGGCAGCGGCTTCTACGAGAACGTCCATCTTATCCGTACGCCCGACCTGCTCGGGGTGTCCGGGGCGCGTAATCGCGGGTTGAGTCAGGCGCGAGGAGAGATCGTGGTCTTTGCTGACGCCCATCTTGATCTCCCCGAGCATTGGTGGCCGCCTATCGTCTCCATGCTGCAGCGACCGGAAGTGGGCGTGGTTGGTCCAGGCATTGGTGTGATGGGCTTACCGCAATCCTCCATTGCCTGCGGTCAACGAATTGCAGAACCAGCCCTGCGCGTCGAATGGTTGCCATGGCAAGGTCTCGAACCATTTCAGTCGCCAACCCTGGGCGGCGGCTTCATGGCCATGCGCCACGACACGCTCAAGCGAGCCGGCGCCTTTGATGCCGGCATGCCGCAATGGGGATCGGAAGATTTGGAGATTTGCGTGCGCTACTGGTTGCTGGGTTATGAAGTCTGGGTGGCGCCTGCGGTGACCGTGATGCACTACTTCCGTAAATCGAATCCATACAAGGTTGAATGGGGCGCTGTCACGCACAATCTGTTACGGGTGGCGCTGCTGCATTTCAATGAGGCGCGCTTAGCGCGGGTCATCAGTGCGTTGAAAAGCCATAACAACTTTGCCCAGGCTATGGCGTTTGCCGTGGGGAGCGATGTCTGGCAGAAGCGGGCTGAATTCGCCGGTCGCCGCGCGCACGACGACGATTGGTTCTTTGAGAAATTCGCTGAGAGTTGCGATGTGTAAGGGCGATTGAAACATGGAAGGTCAACCAGCCGTCAGTTGTATCTGCCTTACCTATGGGCGATTCGAGGTTTTGGAAGAAGCGATTTACTCCTTTTTGCAGCAGGACTATGCGGGGCAAAAAGAACTGATCGTCTTGAATGACTACGCTGGGCAAACGCTGCAGTTTGACCACCACGAGGTGCAGGTCATCAATTGCCCCATACGCTTCCGCACGCTCGGCGAGAAGCGGAATGCGGCGGTGGCACTGGCGTCGCACGCTCTGATCTTTCTCTGGGACGATGACGACATCTGTCTGCCACATCGACTGCGCTTTTCGATCGAGCACTTTGACCAGCACAAAGGTTTCTTTAAGCCTGACAAAGCTTTTTTTATGCAAGATCGCAAGATACAGAATATAGCTGGCCGCAACCAGTTCCCTGCCCTGGGTTGCTGGTTGCGCGAGCTGTTCGATGACGTGCGCGGCTATGTGGCGGAAGGTACTGGCTGCGAATTTGTCTTTGAACAGGATCTGGCGCAGCGCTATCCGGGCGCCATCGGAAAATACCAGATCAACCCGGCAGACATTTATTACATCTACCGTTGGCAGGGCACTGGTTCCTACCACATCAGCGCCTACGGCAGTTACAAAAAAGCCGGCGAAAACATTGGACATGGGCAAGTAGGTTTTTTTGTTCAACAACGAGCCGAGCGAGGTGAAATCCGCCAGGGACACATCTCGTTGCAACCGCACTGGGAGACTGATTATGCGCAGCTGGTGACCAACTATCTCGCAACCCTAGCAGAACCACAGGCACAAGGCACTAGTTCTTAGGCGCGCAAGGAGGTATTTGCGACAATAAAGTGAGTTTATCATAACAAGTATGTTTCGTATCATAGTAGTGTTGTTATTAGAATAAGGTAATAATAATGTCAAATCCACAAAGAAAAATGACGATAGTCAGTGAGGCTGTAGGTGATGGGCTGGGCGTCTTTGACCCTCAGCAAAAACAGCCCTATGCCCTTAATGCCACTTCGGCGCTGGTCTTTCAGCATTGCGACGGACAAACAACGCCGCAGCAATTGACGGAATTGCTGTGTCGAAAGTTCAACCTGCCACAAAAACAGGCTGAGCAGATACTTTGGCTGGCATTGGCGGAATTGGAACAGGCTAATCTGCTCCAGGACAAACTCACCACAACGCAAGCGCCACAGCGAGCACTTACCCGCCGCCAGGCGCTAACCGCCTTTGCTGCTGTAGGACTGTCGCTGGCCATGGTGCCGATTGTGTCTCCAATCACTTTAGTGAGTGCTGGTGGTCCTTCCCCAGCGCATCCTAAGAAGACGACGACGACAAAACATCCTAAGAAGACGACGACGACAAAACATCCAAGGAAGACGACTACAGAGTGTCCACGGAAGACGACGACGGCAAAACCGACGACGACGACGGCAGGGCCGACAACGACGACGACGGCAGGGCCGACAACGACGACGACGGCAGGGCCGACAACGACGACGACGGCAGGGCCGACAACGACGACAACGGCATCGCCGACAACGACGACAACGGCATCGCCGACGACGACAACGACGCCTGAGCCGACGACGACAACGACATTTCAGCCGACGACATCCACGGTATTTTAATAGCCAAAGACGACGCTTGTTTAGTTCATTACAGAAAGTCTACGGAGCAGATGAGCTGCGGTGGTGTAAGTATTGATGCAGGCAGTGACCAAAGGCTGAACTTTGGGTTCAACAATGAACGGCGTTGGTCGCTGTACTTACTGCCGGAAGTTGTTTGTTCCGTGGCACTCGACACTGATCCGGGAAGCTTGAATGTTCCCAGATCGGTGCCGGCGGTATTCATGCTGGAGCTAGCTCAATGATGCAAGGAACTACTGAGCTGAAATGCCATAATCACTTTGTCCGGGCCATAGTTTACGCCGTGCGCGTGACGACGATTGGTTCATTAATAAATTCGCTGAAAGTTGTGAAGTGTAAGAGAGTCTGAACTATGGAAGGTCAACCAGCCGTCAGCTGCATCTGTCCCACCTATGGGCGTTTCGAGGTTCTGGAAGAAGCGATTTACTCCTTTTTGCAGCAGGACTATGCTGGGCAAAAAGAACTGATCGTTTTGAATGACTACACCGCGCAAACGTTGGAGTTTGATCACCCGGAGGTGCGAGTCATCAATTGCCCTATACGCTTCCGCACGCTCGGGGAGAAGATGAATGCGACGGTTGCCCTGGCATCGCACTCACTACTTTTTGTCTGGGATGACGACGATATCTATCTGCCCCATCGGCTGCGTTTTTCGGTCGAGCACTTTGACCCGCAACAAGGATACTTCAGGCCTGACAAAGCCTGGTTTTGGCAAGATAGCAAACTATATGGCCCTGAAAACCGTAGCTTGTTTCCCGCCGGGAGTTGTTGGTCGCGCATGTTGTTTGATGGCGTGCGCGGCTATGTGGCGGATGGCAACGGCTTCGACCAGATCTTTGAGGAAGAACTATCCCATCGTTATCCCGGTTGCACCCAGAGTTATACGATCAGGCCAGAAGATATCTACTACATCTACCGCTGGAATGGCACCGGTTCCTATCACGGTAGCGCCTATGGCAGTTACACAAAGGCCGGCGAAAACCTCGGCCACGAACAGGCGGGGCTTTTTGTCCAACAACAGGCCATGCGGGGTGAAATTCGCCTAGGACACATCCCGTTGCAACCGCACTGGAATACGGATTATCGGCAGTTGGTAAACAGCCATCGCGCAACCCTGGGCGAGTCGCAGGCATAAAACCAAGCGTCCCGATGATGGGTGTGTGGGGTATTGGGCGCGTCGTCACCCTACGCCCGCCAACCCGTTATTGATCCTTATGAATGAGACGGGTCGCTAGAACCCGCGCAACTGGGTGCTTTCGCGCCGCGGCAGCCCTTCTTTCGGCGCGCGCTTGAGCACGATGTACTGTAGCCCGTGTGACGCGCAGAACGCACGCTTCTCGGGCTTGTCGCCGTCTTCGTTCACCGCGTACATCTCGGGTTTCAACCACGCGATCTCTGGTTCCGCGTCCATCCAGCCCATGCCCGATGTCATGAGCGCCTGATGCACGTAGCGGATGGCCTGCACCATGTAGCGCCGTTCATCCTGTGAGAACAGCGGGTGTCCCGGCCCTTTCAGATGCGTCACGTTGGCGTCGTTGCCCACGGCCACATACAGGTCGCCGTAGGTGGCCACTTCCTCAAAGAAACGCACATGGCCGGAGTGCAGCCAGTCGTAACAACCGGTCACGATGACCTTGGGTTGAGTGGATGGCATTGTCGCAAGGTCCGACAGCGGGAAGCCGCGCAAGGCTTCGTTGGTGATCACTCGGTACCCGATGCCATGTTGGGCGCACCACGCGGCTTTTTCTGCGCTGTCGTCAGCCTTATCGACTACCCACACGTCCGGATGGCTCGCCGCCACGGCACCCCGCGCGTCGGCGCCGGCGCCTACGGCCTGCGTCACATAGCGCAGCGCCTGCACGTAGTACAAGCGCTCGCTCAGCGGGAACTTCGGCGCGTTGCCGGTCAGCGCGCGCACGGCTTCATCTGACCACAGCAGCACAGTGACCTCGCCCAGCTTCGCTGCCTCTTCCAGAAAACGCACATGCCGCGAGTGCAGGTCGTCAAAACTTCCAGTGACCGTGACTTTCATCTTTAGCAATTCATCCTTTCGTGCCTTGTGGCTCCGTGTTCTTGCTGAGCGCATTCCGGCATCATTTCATCAACTACGGCCTGACGCGCACATTTACCTTGAACGCGCCCGGAACCGGTTCATTCGACACGACGAACAGATACCCGCCGCCGCAGCCCGAATACATCGCGCCCGGATAGTGCGCCTGATAGTACTTCAGCAGCGCGACGAGGTCTGTCTTGAGCGTAGCATGCCGCACCGTGCCGGGCAGGATGGCCTCCCAGCACTGCATGCACTGGTTCATCGACTTGCCCAGCCCATGCAGGTCTTTGGCCAGTATGGCATCATAACAATCCTTGCCGGTCTGGCCCAACTGGCGAATCCACTCGCGGTCGAGGTTCTTGATCTCCAATGGGTTGTAGCCGTCCGGGCGCGGCGCGACAGGAACCAGGTGAAAAACCTGCTCTACCCAGCGCGCCACCGCCGGGTCGTTGTTCGATTCGACATGGCACGGGAAGTAACCGCCTTCGACATCCGCGTCAAAGTCAAGCCGGTTGACGCCGGGGTAAATCAAGCCGGCCATGTCCTGCGCGCCTGATGGTTCAGGCCGGTTGCGGTTCTCGGCGTCATAAAGCTCGCGCACCAGCGCCGCCGGATCCCGCTCAGGCAACGCGTCGCCCCATAGTTGCATCGCAATCCGCCGCGTCGACGTTGCCATCCCGCAGCGGTCCATAAAGCGACACGTCGGCTCCAACCCGATGACCACCATGGAACCGGGCGGGGTAGGGTTCAGCCGCGACGCGAAAGGCTGATCGATCCAGCCGCCCGCCAGCGCCATGCGATAAGGCATCCGCCCAATGATTTCAGTGATTTCCAAGTTCATCCTCACGTCTCTTCTTTACGTTTCACGTTTCACTTCTCAGTCACGCACGACAGCTTTCCCCGCCTTGCGGTCGTAATACTGTTCCTTGATCCACGCGTAGGTCGACTTCAACCCTTCCTTCAACAGCGTGCTGGGTTCCCATCCGAGCACTTCCTTGATGAACGTGTTGTCGCTGTTGCGTCCGGCGACGCCGCGCGGCGCATCCAGCATGTAGGTGCGGTTCATCTTGATATTCGCGATCTCCTCGATGTAATCGACCAGTTGGT
>CAIQQO010000065.1 GCA_903873965.1 uncultured bacterium | reverse complement strand
CAGGCGCGCGCCCCATGAAATGCCCGCCATGCCCGATCCATTGTTGCCGCTGGCCGCGATGACGCCGGCGACCATCGTGCCGTGACCGTTATCATCGACAACGGCGTTGCTGGCAGCCGCCATATTCCAACCGCGCCAGTCGTCGATATAGCCATCCCCATCATCGTCGATGCCGTTGTCGCGTCGATCGTTGCCGTTAGCATCCACGCCGGTTTCACCCATGTTGACCCAGAGCCGATCCGACAATTCCGGATGATTGCTTGAAATACCGCTGTCGAGGACGGCCACAACCACGTAAGCGCCGGTGGTCACTTCCCACGCAGCGGGAATCTGCATGGCGGCCATATAAGGTTGTTCCAGCCAGCGCGGGTCATTCGGGATGAACATGGCGTTTACGGGTGCATCCTGCGACACGCTTTCAAAATCCGGATAGTCCTGCAGCGACTGCACAAGCTGCTGCACTGTTTTCAACGGGAGTTCCATGATGGCGGCGCGCAAGGCCGGAATCCGGCGCATGATCAGGCCGTTGTTGCCCGCGCTGAATTCCGACAACCGTTCCATCGGAACGGCGGCGCGCAACCTGATGATGACCGTCATGCTGATGGTGGCATAGCTATCGAGCGTGTCAGTGGCAGTGGCTGTTGTCGTGAGTATTGGCGTCGGCGTTGCGGTTGACACAAAGTCAGCTGTTGGTGTGAAGGTGCTGCCGGGTATAACCGGCGTCAGCGTTGTCTCAACGACGGCGGGCTCCGTCGCGAAGGGGACGGCAGTGGGGGTGGGCGTTGGGCCGAAAGGCGTCGCGGCTGGCGTGGGCGTAGAAGGCAAAACCGTCGACGTGCCGGTTGCTGTCAACGGCTGACTCAGCGTTAGCTGGGGCGTGTCAGTTGGAAGCGCTGGTGTGGCACTGGTTGGCGTCAGTGTCAGCGGCTGGCTCAAAGCCAGCGTGGGTGTTCGCGCAGAGATGCGCGGCAAGGGCAGTTCTGGGGATTCCTGTGTCGCCACAGTATAAGCTGTCCCGCCAAAGACAATCAGGCATACTCCTGCTGCTATGAGCAGAAAGAGGAGCCGACGTACGTTTGTGGCTGACACAGAGTCAGGATGCGGGTTGCGGGACACGCTGGTTCAGTTCCTATTGATATTCTGGCGTTTAATTGATGTTGTTGTCTGCTGACACAGGGTCTTCTGCTAACTCTGTGTCAGCTATGCATTTGGCAACGGCATCCTGCGGAAGGTCAGAATCGTCAGTTCTGAAATCCTTGCTGCAGGATGCTTGCCCGTGCTTATTTCTGGTGACACGTTTCGCAAACGGCGCGGTTGTTCAACCGTAGCAAGGCGCTGTCTGTCGCGGTGGTGTTGCCCGGCAAGGTGCCGCTGCCAGTCGCTCCACCCGCAGCCAGGCCCGACATGGTCGCTGATGTGCCGTGAGGCAGATGGCATGTCTGGCAGACGACATCCGTACCTGCCAATGGGAGCGTGTACGTGGTACCGCCACCAGCGGCGATGCCTATGGTTTCAGGGTTTACGTTGGTTTTGTTATTGAAGCTGTAGCTATAAGGCATATCGATGCGGTGCGCGTAACCGCCGGCGGTGGCGACAGAGGCGCTTGAACCCGATCCGGCAGTGGTGACGTGGTATGTGGCGTGACAGGCTGTGCACAAATCACTCTGACCCGTGCTCCAGTGCTCGGTGTCATAGTCCTTGACGGACTCATCGACCTGTGCCATGGAAATCGTGACGCTGTTGACGACGTTGTTCATGATGCGGTAGTTGGTTGAGCCGTGCGGATCATGGCAGCTGGCGCAATCCAGGCCACCACGAGCCAGCGCGAGGGAACCGACGACGCCGCGGTTGGCGCCATTGCCCCAGGCTGTCGTCACTGACCCGGATACGTCATGGCTTGACGTGGCGGCTGTTCCCTTGTACATGGTAAAGCCGCCTGCAAGCAGGTACCCGTTGGTTGCCGTGCTGGTTATTGCGTTGGTGCTGGTGGAGCGGGAATCCAGGAAGTAGCCATCCTGAACGTTGGTATCGGCGCCGCCAGTGGTGCTACCGTGGCACGTCATGCACAGGCCATAAGTGCTGGTTGCGATCAATAGCTGCGGACCCTCGGCGGTATGCGTGCGGTGACAGCCGGCGCAGGCATCTGTAGCGGGGGCATAGCCTCCGTGTGGACCACCATTGGCAGAGGCGACTGATGATATTGTCAGCGAAAAAAACAGCGCCGCTGCGAAAACGATTACGATCTTAATCATTGTTTTTCCTCCTGCGAAATCTTACGTGAATGGATATGTGCTGACATAGAGTCAGTGGCTGGCTTTGCGTCAGCCATACTTACCGGTGTTAATTGTGATTGACGGGCGACCTCCTTAAATCTAATTTGCGAGTTCGGTACAGGGCATACCTTGCCATGACTGACTCTGTGTCAGCCGCTGACTCTGCGTCAGCCGCTGACTCTGCGTCAGCCGGTCAGTATGACCAGACCTGTATTCGGTTGTTGTCACGATCGGCGATGTAAATCGTTCCTGTGCCATACAGGGCGACATCGATCGGATAGTTGAATTGGCCGTCACCGATGCCGATGTCGCCAAACGAGTACATAAAGACGGGCTGGTTGCCAGCGACGTTATAGACTTTCACGTTTTGACCCACCGCATCGACGACGAACAGCCGGTCGTTTGGATCGATAAAGGCGCCACGGGGCAGATTGAGGGCGCCGGTGCCGGTGCCGGTGCCAAAGAAATATTGGAACTGCATCGAGGAACTCCACATCATGATGCGGCTGTTGTTGCCGTCGATCACGTAGTAGCGATCCTGCGAATCCACCATGGCGTCCTGCGGAAAGAGAAACTGGCCATCGCCCGTGCCGGAAGCGCCGAAGGATTGGGGCGCGCTGGGAAAGGCGATGCTGTTGCCGGTGCCTGCCGGTATAAACGGATAGACCAGCACCTGGTTCTGGCCTTTGCGGACATCGGTCACCAACACCTTGCCATTGGGCGCGATGTTGATGCCCATGGGCGACCACGCATTCTGGACTGGCACGGGAACCGTAATCCACTCACTGCCGGCGCTGGCCCGGTAATGCGCGCCCTGCTCGAAGTTGTTGTAGTAGTAGATGGCGCCCTTGGGTTTATCGGTAAACACGCTGGCGATATACGCGCTCAGGGCTGTCGTCGGTCCGAGCATCGTATCCAGGTAATTGCCTTCGGCGTCGTAGATAAAAACCGCATGCTGCAGGCGGTCGGTCACAAAAACACGCCCGGCTGCGTCGACACTGACATAGATGGGAGCGCGCTCGCCGACATTGGTCAGCGGTGGGCCAAAAGTGCCCAGCATTTTGCCGGTATCCGCGGAGAGTATTTTCACCAGGCGGTTGCCGTTGGTTTCCGTGGCGTACAACCGTTTCCCATCGGGCGAGACGGCGATCCCGACAGGCCCGTCAACGCCATAGATGGAGTACATGTAATGCGGGGCGTAACTGACGTTGCGCGCCACTTTCAGCATATCCGGCAACGGCTCTGGCCGGGTGAGATATTGCACAAAAAGAGCGCCAAAAACAACCGACCCGACCATCAACGAGGCCAGGATGATCCATTTAAGGCGTCGATTGGCCAGCACAGCCGCCAGCCGCAGCCGGGCCTGCGCCAGGGCGGATTGGAGCGGGGAGGTCGTCCGTACTGGTTGCTCCGTTGCTGCAGGATTGTCGCCCGGTGGATTGTCTTGTGGAGGTGTGCTCATATTATCCTTGCACCTTCAGTGCGTTCTTTAGCCTGCCCTGCGCCTGTTGAATGGCGATGTTTTTTGGATCAAGCTGAGCCGCAACGTTGATGGCGCTGTAAGCCTCTGCCAGCCGTTTTTGCTTTTCGTAGGCCAATGCCAGCCCGTAGTAGGCAGGCGCAAAGTCCGGGATGGCTTTGGTTGCAAACTCCAGGTGTGTCTGCGCCGTGTTGTAGTCGCCTTGATTGAAAGCCTGCATGCCGCGCGCATAGGCGACATAGTCAAGCTTGCCCAGCGCCGTGTACGCGTCAATCAGGCCGGTATACGCTTCGCTGTAGTCCGGGACGAGGCGAACGCTCTTGTTGAAGTAATCGACTGCCTTGTCCGGCTGTTTTGTCGCCAGAGAAGCCAGCCCGGCCTGATACAAGGCATCGGCATCGGTAGGCTTAATCCGCAACGCCAGTTCAAGCACTGACAGCGCCTTGTCGTGCTGCCCAAGGATGTTGTAGTTCTTGCCCAGCAGGTAGTACGTCGTTTGCAGTATGCTGTGATCCGCCGACTTGCTGTCATTGCGCAGTTTGGCCAGGTTTTCCAGCCGGGTAATGGCCTCTTGCGTTTTACCCAGACGTGTCAAGGCTGTGCCTGCCACCAGGAGCGCTGTTTCGTTCTCAGGGAAATTCTCCAGCACCTGGTTGACCTGGTCGACTGCCTTGTCGTACATCACTTTGTTCATGTAATACTGCGCCAGGGCGATGCGGGGCTCCGGGTTTTCCGGGTCCCTGCGCACCTCCTTTTCCAGGTTCTGAATACCGCTGTCCACAATGCTGGGGGTTTGGTTGCCCACGCGGATATAGCGATCGACTACATAGTAGCCAATAAACAGCAGCGCAGAGGCGGCAAATACGGCGCCGGCGATCGCAATGTAGCGATTCAAATCACGGCTTGACGTATTCTGTAACCGCCTGAACAGACTCACTTTCATCTTACCCGGCTCCTTTTAGTCGCCCTCTTGGTTATCAGTTTTCTGGCTGAACGTTTTTGTATGGCACTCATTGCAAAGCACATCCTGATGGCATGTATAACAGGCCTTGGCGTCATTTTTCTGGAATATTTTCGAGTGCATGAACAGCATTCTGGGCGGGTGTGAGACGCCGTGACAAACGCCGTTGTTGCACGATTTCTCTGCGTGGCACTGATAGCACTCTTCCTGCCGTTGCGTTACGGTGGTGGTGCGGTGTTCTACCGTCCATCTGAAGTCGGCGTGGCTGGCAGGCGGTGCGCCTCCGACAATCGGCGTGTCGATATTGACATCCGTGCCGCGCGCCGACATCGGGACGGTATGACACGTATTGCAGTCCACGCCAATCGTCTTCACTTCATTGCCGGCTTTATCCACGTTGACGTGTTTATTGTCGTGACAGCGGAAGCAACCCGGTGCTGCGGCATGGCCCAAGTTGTTGGGGTTGCTGTCCCACGACAGTTTCATGTCAGCGATGTTGGCGACGGCATACAGAGACTTGATCTGGGTTATCGCCGACGCCAGTTGATCGGCATTGGCGCTCGGATAATTCTGTTTGTAAAAGCCAGACAGGCCATCGATGGCTTCATCGGCGGCGGCCGGCGTCTCAAACTTCTGCTTCAGCAAATCCACGGCTTTGGCGCGGATAAATGGCAGGGATGTGGGCAACTGACCGATGGAGATGGCTTGATCCACCGTTTCTTCCTGTGTGGGCATGCCGTGACCGGTGCGATTGTGGCAATCGACGCAGTCCATCTTGCGCACGCGCCCTTCAGCCCGCGCTGTATCGACAAATTCCTGGCGATTCGTATTCAGCTTGTCGTTGGCGAAATACTCTTTTAGGGAGCCGTCCGCTTGCACCACGCCGACCCACGGGATGACCTGGCGTTGATCATCCGCTGCGATGTAATATACCTCGCTGCTGATGTGCCAGTGGATGCCGGGACTGGCGCCGGTCGTGTTTTGCTTGCCGCCCATCCTCAGCAACAGCGTTGTCTGAACCTTGGTGTTGGCCTTGTCGTTGTCGTATTCGATGAAGGTTTTAACCACATTGTTGCTCATGGTCTGGGCTTTGTGGCAGGTCATGCAGATTTCTTCGGCCGGGCGCAGGTCCTTCACCGGACTCATGATAGGGCGCGCATAGCTGTTGTCGATGGTTGCGATAAGCTGGCGCATGCCGGCTATCTTTGAGCGGACAAAATGCTCTACGCCGGGGCCGACGTGGCACGCGGCGCATTCGACGTTGGCATGCGCAGAAGCATCATGCTGGTTGTTGTGTGGGTCCATCGAGTGACACAAGGTACCGCAAAACTCGGAGCTCTCGGTGAAGGTGTATCCCATGACCGCCACGGTGCCAATCGCCACGGCGGCGAGACTCATCCCCAGCAGCAGGATGACGGCCTTGAAACGATGCGCAGGTTTGCTCAGATCGACCGAGAATTTGGGCCAGCCCCGCCTGACCTTGGGGCGTTGTCGCTCGTTCGGGGTGGGTGGCGTTGATTGATGGAGCATCGGCATGGATTGATCCTTAGCGTAGGCGTGGGTGATTCGACTGGCGTGATTACTGCAAGGAGCAGGAGAGTTGGCAGAATACGAAAAGAGGCGTTAACCCACGAGTGAACCACTCTGGTGTAGGGCTATTCGTAACTGACGAAAACATCCACATCTCGAACTCGTAACTCCTCGGGATTATCTGGCCTCAAGTAAACATACTCTGTGATCACAAGGCAAGATTAAGAGAAATATGAGAATCCTCTCATTTTTGACCGCGCTACTCGTTATTATAGTTCATGAGTTGTCGCAGGACGCCGCATCTCTAACGCTATTATTGTGGTTGGTTTCGATCTCCTGATTTCAGGCTTATAGCAGGCTTGGCTGTACATGAGTGAGTGACGGTTTTGTTGCAATATTGAATCTATACCCAACACCGGACAGTTAAAGGGCATGATGCCTTTGCCGGCATCGGCCTGTTGAGCGACCAGTAGCTACCAGGAACCCTGTCGGCTTCCACCGAAAGGTCCGAAGGGTCCGAAGGCTTTTTCGGTTTTTCAAAACCTTTTACAGCGAAATTTTATTTTCTAAGTTTGGAAAAATGCTTCGGACCCTTCGGACCCTTCGGAAGAAAGGAAAAGCCTTGTCATAATCT
>CAIQQO010000064.1 GCA_903873965.1 uncultured bacterium | reverse complement strand
GGGACGTTGTACACCGGCGACGCATCTTCCTTCAACGGGTCCATGCCCTTGATCATATTCACGAAGGCGCTGGGGATGTCGCTGAGGAATTTATCACCCTCATAACCGAGTTTGTGGCCTGCGTCATCAGTGAGCAACAGGCGCGACTTGCCTTCCAGCCAGATCTGGTTGAACTGCTGAGTTGGCGCGGCCACGGCGGCGCCACCCTTGCTGCCGGTCGCCTTGTTGCAGAACTGGCAGACCTGCTTGCCCAGTCGCGGCGCTGAGGGCACGATCTCAAGCGTGTTGGTGCTCGCATCGCCCTTATATATCTCAGTAGCTATGCTGGGATTGGGAGAGGCTTCGTACTGCCATGTATTGGCGTTGGTATCCACCTCAACGTAGCGCTCCTGTTTGGGCGAGTTGTTGTCGTAGGACATGATCCAGACAATGCCATTGCCTTTGTCCTGAACGCCATAAGCGGTAATGGCGTGACCACCGCTGCGATCCGGCTTATAGATGCCGATGGTATAGGTGTCGGGGCTATCTTTGCCCTGAGCATAAGCTTCTTTCAGTTTGGCCACAATCTCGGCAGGCGTGCCTTTGATAATGGCAGCCGCGGCAGGTTGCGTCGCTTGCGTGATGAACCAGTAGGCAATCTCGCGCTGCAGTTTTTCGTTGCCGTCAATCGTGAGCGCCGCAGCTGTGGCCGCGCCAAATTGATTGGGATCGACTTTACCGTTGTACATCAACAGCGTCAACACGGCGAAACCTTCGCAATGCCCGCCGCCCATGGCAGAGTTGGCCTGTTGCATCCACTGATCTGCCGTCGGCGCCAGAGTGCAGTTGTCGCCCTCAATGCGGGCGCAGACATCGTCGCCAAACATGCGGCGCACATCGGCCGGCGTCAAATTGACGGGCTTGGTGTCATTACCGTAGTTTGGAAAACTGAAGCCATTGACTTCCGGTCGAAAACCGAGATCGATACCACTTGCCGCGGCGCCGGCTGTGGTTGCTTCAGGCACCTTTGTCGCCTCAGCACTTCCGGCCTCGGGCGCCTTAGTGGCTTCAGCTGCTACTGTTGGGGCTGCTGTTGCCGCTGTTTCGGCTGTTGCCGCTGGCGCTTCAGCTTTTTTCGAGTCTACCTCAGTAGCGACTTGAGCAGGCGCCTTAGTAGGCGCTTCCGTCGCGGCACCACCGCATGCTGCCAGCAGGATGCTACCTGCCAACATTACCGATGCAATCCAATTTCGTCTAGTCATTTAGATATTCTCCTTACTTCCAATAATCTATATTCTATACACGCTAATTCTGTTAACCCATAGATCAATACGCCTAAGGACTGACGCATTCTACAGTGTGAATGTTGTGGATACCAGTAAAAAACCTTAGAAAAGCCCTAGAAAAGCCAGGTTTTTCAACACAACACAGGTTACAGTAACGAGGCTGCTATGAATTATCAAAACAGCAAGTGCAGAATACGGCATTGTCATAATAAGATAGCGATATTGCGGGACAGTGTCACAAAAGGAATATAAGAAATTCCTCATGAATTGTTTGCTCTGCATGTATCTTTGGGGCCTTTACTCGCTCTATATGAGTATAAGAAACAAAGTTTGGTTCACTTAACCGCAAAGGGAATGGCAACCGGTGCCAATTCAACAGTAAGTGAACAACTGAATGTGAAGTAGTGTTTGGTCCGGTCATGTCGTCAGGGAGAAATTCGCTAGGGAGGCCGTGTTATGGATAAGTCAACATATTTGGCGCCACAGGATGTATTTGCGCCACCAACCGCATATCAGAAAAGTGCTGAATCGACAGCCGTGAAGGCTCGCGCGACATCTGCAACAACTCGCAGGTTGTTCCGACGCCGGATACCGGCTAATCCCAAGGTGAGTGTGGTCATACCCGCGCTCAATGAAGCAGAAAATCTGCTGCATGTGCTGCCTTTGCTGTCAAAGGACTACGAAGTGCTGCTGGTCGATGGGCACTCCGTCGATGGCACGGTCGAGGTTGCGAAATACCTTCGCCCCGACATCAAGATTGTGCAGCAGCAACGCCGCGGCAAGGGCAATGCCCTGATGGACGGTTTTAGTGCAGCCACTGGCGATATCATTGTGATGATGGATGCCGATGGATCCACCGATCCGCACGAGATTCCTGCCTATGTCGGCGCGCTTCTGGGCGGCGCTGATTTCGCCAAGGGCTCACGATTTGCACAGGGTGGCGGCACCGCCGATATGCCCATCCATCGCCGCTTTGGCAACTGGGCGTTTACCGTGCTGGTCACCATCTTCTTTGGTGGCCACTACTCTGATCTGTGCTACGGCTACAATGCTTTCTGGGCTGATGTCGTACCGCAGCTTCATCTGCAGGGCGACGGCTTTGAAATTGAAACGGTCATGAATATCCGGGCATTGCGCGCTGGACTGCGCATCGCGGAAGTTCCCAGCTTCGAAGCAGAGCGCATCCACGGCGTCGGTCGTCTGCGCACCATCCCTGATGGTTGGCGCGTGCTCAAAGCGATCTTTAGAGAGCGCTTTCAGTAAGACGAGTCTCCTGGTTTCCTGACACTAAAACACCCTCCCGGAATGTCTCACAAGAGAATTCCGGGAGGGTGTTTTTTCGTCTTGATCGCGAACTAATAAAGGATGTCTGCAGAACTCTGGAAACGATCAGGCCATGTGTAATCGATTTTTCGATTGGAACATGCTGATGACGATGCGTGTCGCTGACAAGGGCGGCGCTTCCATGTGATCTTCCAGCATGAGATTGATCAGGCTTTCGATCTCTATACGATCTTTATCAGGTTTCCCAGAAGCTGCAGCATCAGCCTTAAGTTTTGAGGGTGACTCGTCAGGCTTCCTGCCAAACCCGAAATGTGATCCCGACTTATTCGCAGACTTCGTCATATCGTGTTTAGGCCTTCGTGGCGGCCGTATGGCAATGGCCACATCGGTGCACTTAAGTTATTAGCAACCATGTTCTGTACTCTCTGAAAGAGTGTCCAGCAGCCAATAAAATACAATCAGACCAGTAATATTCCAGAAATAACATGTATTCTTGTGAAATAGGGGCAGATGTAAGACAGGTGTCACTGTACGACAAGAACTTGTGTGATACATGGCGAGTTGTCGCTATCTTAGAGGATGGATTGGCTTTCCGAGTTATGTCGTACACTGAGCAATACCTTCGCCAAATAGGGGAACATAAAAAGGGCATATCGGATAGAGTTGAAGTCGACCAAAACCCAAACTCACCCGGTAAAGCCCTTGACAGAAATCATAACACTTTTAGCATGTATCGCACCGCAAATCGAAGGATCGAATCTACGACAACTAACGCAGGTCATATATGGCATGCTGGTGATGACAGGACGAGTAACGATGCTGGGGCTGTCGCGCTGGACAGAAAAGGGCGGCAGCTATCGAAGCATCCAGCGTTTCTATCACAGTGTCGTGGAGTGGAAAGCGATCCAATGGACGTTCTTTGTGAAGCACTTGTGGCAGACCGCAGATGAGTATTTCATCGCAGGTGATGAAGTGGTGGTGAGTAAGGTGGGAAAGACGACGCATGGGCTGGATCGATTCTTCTCGGGCGTAGAGCAGAAGGTGATACCCGGTTTATCGTTTTTTGCGCTGTCGCTGGTGAATGTACGCGAAGAACGGTCGTACCCGCTGCAGGTGACGCAAACGGTGAAAAGTGTTGAAGAGAAGGCAGCCAGCAAAGCACGAGCCGAAGCCAGAAAGACGAGAAAATCGGGAGAAAAAGGCCAATCCGGTCGCCCCAAGGGCAGCAAAAACAAGGACAAGCAGACGGTTGTACTCAACCCGGAGTTGTTGCGCATCCAAACCTATCTGCAAACGCTATTGAAAGCAGTCTCTGCCACACTCTCCCTGAAGTATGTGGTCATGGATGGACACTTTGGCAACTATCCGAGTGCCTTCATGGTCAAGCAGGTGAAACTCGATCTGATCTCCAAACTGCGTTTTGACGCCGCATTGCTTCTGCCATTTTCAGGCGAGTATTGCGGCCATGGTCCCAGACCCAAGTATGGTGCCAGAATCGATGTGCGCCACATGGATACCAGATATCTGAAGGAGACCAGCATTGACGGTCAACTGCGCACAGACATTTATCAGGTTCAGTGCCTCAACAAGGAATTCGAGTTTCCCTTGAACGTGGTCATCATTGTCAAGACCCATCTGTTAACGGGAGCAACGGCTTATGTCATTTTATTCAGCACCGATCTGCAACTGGTCTTTTCCAAACTCGTCAAGTTCTACCGCCTGCGCTTTCAGATCGAGTTCAACTTCCGCGATGCCAAGCAGTACTGGGGTCTGGAAGACTTCATGAACGTCAAGGAGGTTGCTGTCACCAATGCTGTCAACCAGACGTTCTTCATGGTCAACTTCAGCACCGCATTAATGCGCCCATTCAGACAGCACAACCCGGACTACAGCATCCTTGACCTGAAAGCGCGCTATCGCGGTCACCGTTATGTTGGCGAGACCATTAAAATGCTTCTGAAAAAGCCTGACGAGGTTTTATTGCAGGACATCTTTCATCGAATCGCGCAGTTGGGGGCTATTCACCCCCTGTTTCAGCACGCCGTTACGTGATAATTGGCGATGGTATTGCTGAGAGTGGTAGTATCAAAGTGCTACTGGATTGTGAAACTCATTCAGCGGATGTGAGCGTTATATCTCTATGAAACAGTCAATCAGGTTGACCCTTCTTATAGTATGGGTTGGTTGTGCAGGCTTATTGGCGGCGTGCGGAGCGCCGGCGCCCCTGCCAGCCAGTGATACTGTCAAGAAAATTCAGGTTGAGTCTTCGCCGGCAACGGCGGCCCAAGACACGTCGGCCACTGCGGCAGGCACACAGTGGGTGACAGCGCCTATGATTAGCGCCGCGAACGGCGAGATTTTTAGATTGGCTGACTATAAAGGCAAGGTTGTGCTGGTCGAGATGATGGCCGTGTGGTGCACCAATTGCCTGCAAGAGCAGGGACATGTACGTGATTTGCATCAGAAGGCTTCTTCTGAGATCACAGACAAGGTCGTCAGCCTGAGTGTGGATGTGGATCCCAACGAGGGTATGGATCAGCTCAAGGCTTATCGCACCAAGCAGGGATTCACGTGGGATTTTACGGTAGCGCCGCAGGCTGTCGCGCGCGAGATCAGCAATCTCTATGGCGCGCAGTTCTTGAATCCGAGTGCTGTGCCGATGCTCATCATTGATAAAGAGGGTGGGATTCATCCACTGCCATTTGGGATCAAGACCGTTGATGCCTTGCAGGAAGCGCTCAAGCCATACTTGTAATGGACAGTCTTGCAGCGGGAGCGATCATGTGGCAATCGCTGGCTACTTCCGTCTGGCTGGGGCTGTTATCTTCAGCCAGCCCATGCCTGTTACCGCTATATCCGGGTTTTCTGGCCTATCTGGCCAGTGTCAGTACAACGGAGCGCGGGCGTCTTGCCGGTTTGCGGGCGCGCTACTGGTATGGCGCCTGCGTTCTGGCCGGCGTCATGAGCATGATGCTCATGCTCGGGCTGGTCATGGCTGTGCTGGCCATCTCAATTGGTCGGGCGTTGGCTGTCGTGATTCCGCTGTCCGACGCCCTTATTCTCGTGCTGGGCGTATTGCTGCTGCTGAACCGCAATCCCTTCAATCGCCTGCCGCAAATCCGGGTGCCGCTGCTCAAGCACCCTCTGGCCAATGCCTGGCTTTATGGACTGCTATATGGCCCCCTCGCTCTGCCGTGTTCCGGGCCGCTGGTGGTGGGCATCTTTGCCTTATCGCTCAACGCCGAAGAAGCGTTGAGTAAACTGGCGGTCTTTCTGGCATTCGGGCTGGGTTTTGGTTTGCCACTGCTTACTCTCTCAGTGCTGGCGGGCGCAACACAGCAACGCATCACGCGGTTTCTGATCGCGCGCACCCGGATGATCAACCTTGTGAGTGGACTGTTGCTACTTGCCGTCGGCCTCCTTGACCTGGCGAGCAACTGGGAAATGGTGCGCGCGATTCTGCCGTAAAACGTAAAGCGTGAAGCTTGAGGTGTGTGGTGTGTGACCTCACCCTTCACGGCATATCTGCTCTTCTTTACGTTTCACGCTCTTCTGCTCGGCAGGTCGGCGACAAATTCGTAGGTTGGATCGGCTTTTTGTTTTTCCAGGATGGCGCTGATGACTTTCCACGTCTGAACCAGTCCGACCGGGCAGGAGGGCAGGTCGGCTTTGATGGCGGCGTGCAGTTTGGCGAGGTTATAGCATGGCACCGCGGCATACATGTGATGCTCGGTGTGATAGTTCATGCGCCAGTACAGAAAACTGATCACCGGGTTGATGATGATGGTTCGACAGCACAGCCGGTAGTCGGGCACGTCATCCTGCAGGCCAACATGCTGGGCGTTGTTGCACAAAAACAATAACCAGCCGCCGTAGTAGCCGCCGAAGGTGGTGAGAATGGGCAGCATCCACCATCCCATCAGGATCGAAACGATGATGATGGCCACATGGCCAAACAACAGGATGCGCGACCAGGTGAACAGGCGCCGGCGCAATTCGGTCGCCGTGGCCGGAAAGAGCTGGTTCTCCCACGTGCCCTTTAACTCACCGCGGCTGATCCGGATGATGCCTTTGATATTGTCGATCAGCGCCCATGGGTTGAAGAGGGCGCTTTTGTAGAAATCCTTCATCGTAATCTTGACTGGCAGGAGCACTTCCTGGTCGTCTGGGGGATGCAGGGTGTATTTGTGATGTTCCTGGTGGGATGCCCAGAACATGACTGGGTTTAAGCTGCCCAGGAAACTGAACACATAAAGGAAGAAGGTGTTCAGCCATTTGGTTTTGAACACCGACTTGTGGCAGAACTCGTGGAATCCATTGAGCAGGAATGCGAAGACGGTGCCATGCAGCAGCACCAGCAACAGCACGATCGGGAACGCCCAGCGCCCAGCCGCGTACCATGAGGCTGCTCCAGTTAACGCCAGCAGGCCAAGATGCCCGAGGGTCTGGATGAAGCCCTGCACATCACTACGCTGATTCAAACGATCCAACACATCACGACTCACCGGCGAACGATACCAGGAAACAGTTGATTTTTTCTCAAGCGTGGTCATGGCGTGATTCTACTCAGGTTTCGCTATTTTGGAATAGCCCGTGGGTCATTTCTAAAATGTACTCGCGCTATCGCGCGTATAATCTAGGGCGTGTTACTACTAGGTTCGCGCGGGCGTGAGGTCTATGCTGGCAAGGGTGAGTTTTATTGCCCGGCCTGCGGTGACATGCGCCGTTATCATCGCAAGCGCATCGGGCGCTACCTCACCGTGTATTTTGTGCCGTTGTTTCAAATCGAGAAACTGGCCGAATGGCTGCAGTGCGAGGTATGCCAGAACATTTTCCCCATCGAAGTGCTGCAGCGCAAGCCCCCGCCTAATCCGCAGCATATTCTGGAAGAAGTTCGGAAAGACCTGACAGCCGGATTGTCGGTGCAACAGGTGATGATCAAACTGCGCAACAGCGGATTGCGGGTTGACCTGATGCAGAAAGTGATCGATGTGGTGATCGAAGACCACCGGTTGACGTGCCCCAAATGCAAGTACGAGTTCTTCGATACAGCCACCTTTTGCGGTAACTGCGGGACAAAACTCGCTTAGTCCCCTAGGTGAAAAGCGCCACTCGGCGAAGTAAGTCATCGATCTGGCACGATTGCCCTATCGAGTACATCGCCGAATGGTGACTTTTGGTACTAGTTCCCGCCCGCGATGTTGTTGGTATACAACGCCATCTCGCTGGCTTCTTCCTTGGCACGGCGCGCCTCGATGCGACGTCCCAGAATTACACTCAACTCGTATAAGACTATCAGCGGCCCCATGACCACCATAGGCGCAACGATGGGGTCCGCCACGGGTGTGATGATTTCCGCGAAAGCGAACATGGCAAAGTACGTGTACTTGCGGTTCTTTCGCAGGTAGTCCGTTTTCACGATGCGCAACTGCACCAGCACGACGATGACCGTTGGCAACTGGAATGCGGTTCCGGATGCCAGAAGGAAGAACAGGACGAACGAGATGTAGTCATCAGCATTGGGCAGCAGTTCAACACCGGTGGGGAAGAACGTAACCAACGCCCGAATCATACCGGATAGCATGGCGTATCCGAACACGACGCCGAGTAAAAACAGAAACAGCGCAAACGCCATTGCCGGGAAGATGACATGGCGCTCCGTATCCATCAGGCCAGGGCTGACATACCGGATGATATGAAAAGCCCATACCGGAAAAGCTAACGCGACACCGCCGACCAGCGCGATGCGCGCCTTGATCATGAAACCGTCAGTCAGGCTGAACGCTTTGAGCGACAGTCCCCCTGATGGCGCGACGAGAATCTGCAGGAGGAGATCCGACACAAAAAAGACCAACGTTGTTGTGACAAGGATCGCGATCACCGAGATGATCAGGCGTTTTCGAAGTTCCTCCAGATGCTCGACTAACGTCATCTCCACTTCTTCATCATCAGCCACGAAACACCTCTATTTGGCGTGAAAGCCAAAGAATACACAAGCCGAGCGAGAGCGATGGATGGCCGTGACAGCCATCCTGCTTTCGCTCAGCCCGTGATGAATACGATGACGGAAGGGAAATGCGATCAGTATGCGAGCTTGGTGCCGCACTTGCTGCAGAAGGCTGCGCCGGACGGATTGGCCGTGCTGCAGCTTGGGCATGTTACCGTGGAAGGCGCAGCGGCCGCAGGCGTTACGGGCGCAGCGGTGTGCGCGACTGGCGCGGCTGCAGGCGCAACCTCGTCCTTAAAGCCTTCGGTCATTTCCTTGGCGCCTTTGCGGAACTCATTAATCGACTTGCCGAGACCGCGGCCAATCTCGGGCAGCTTGGATGGGCCAAAGATGATCAACGCGACGACGATAACCAGAATGACATGGATGGGTTCAATTCGAAATGGCATATTATCCGCCTCACTAGCGTATTATTGTTAAGATTAGTTTTCAACTGTGATCATTCAATCCTCATCCTGATACGCCGCCTGCGGTCGCAGACCTGTAAAGCGCCATAAGCGCAACCGTCCATGCGCGCATAATGCAAGTCGCATGTCCAGCCCGGTGACCTTGCCCGCAATGCTAACGTAGCAAGCATGAGCATTGAATCGCTCTAACAGTGAAACATAGTCTATTATACTCAATCCGAAAAACAGAATGGCCGCCCGGCATCATCCGGGCGGCCGTTCTGCGTCAAGTGCTGTTCAGATGGGTTTTGATGTCGTATCCCCATCGCTTCGCAGCCTATGAATAGCCGTATCTATCGACTATCAACTGGATTATCAGCTGTGAGCATCATCAGATAGACGCGATAGCGCGGCAGCATTTCGACGCTGACTGGTTGCTCGTAATTGAGATAGGTACCCAGCCAGGCATCGCCGATCGTATCCATCAGCTTCTGTCCCGGCATGAAGATCGACCAGCCGACGACGACGGTGTAGGTGATCGTCCTCGATTCACCCGGCGCCATCGTTCCAGTCCAGTACACGTAGCCTGAATCTGCACCTGCTGCCTTGACTCCGCGCGGGCGCAGCACGGGCGGGACGTAGCCGCCGCCTTCCACTGTGCCGGTTAAGACTGTATAGATGGGCAGGGTTGCCGACATGATGACATCGTCATGCGTCAGGTGTCCCACGTTGGTCAGAACGAAGGTATAGACGATCTCCTCAGCGAGGTACGCGCCCGTCTTGTTCGCGGTGTACGAACCGACCAGGGTGTTGTAAGGATCGTCGTACACGGTCACCGTCGTGGTGGCTGTCACAAAGCCGCGCCCGTTCCACGCCGTCACGGTCACGATGTACATACCGCTGTCCGTATAGGTGTGCGACGGGTTCAGGCCATCGCCGCTGCCGCCATCGCCGAAGTCCCACGTATACGTCACGTTCGTCCCGGCGCTGATCGTTGCCGTGAAGTCGGTCGTAACGCCCAGGTCGTGTGGGCTGCTGTTGCTTGCGGTCAGGTCCGCAACCGGCACGTCAACAATCGTGACAACCGTTGTTGTGAACACCGAGCCAGCCCCATTACTGGCAGTCACGGTCGCTGTATACACGCCGACAGCGGTATAGATGTCCGACACGTTCGCGCCATAGGCCACGTCGCCATCACCCAGATCCCAGGTGTAGGTGACGTTCAATCCGCCAGTAATCGTCGCTGTCAGGTAGGTTGTGCTGCCCAGTTGGGTCGGGCTGTCGTTGATCGCGGTCAGGCCAGTGGGTGGAATCACAATGTCCACGCCCCCTGCGCTGGCCGAGGGTGTCGTTGTGGCGGCACTCGATCCCACGCTGGCTGTGTTCGTGATGCGCGCGCCGGTGGTCAATGCAGGATCGACCACGCCGACAATGGTGATCGTTCCCGTGCTGTTGGCGGCCATCGTGGAAACCTGGAACACGTAGGAGCTAGCGCCAGTCGGTGTAATCGTCACGCCCGAAGCGCTATACGTCAAGCTGATCAATTCCGATGGGACAGTATCTGTCACGCGTACGAGCGTAGCAGGCGCAGGTCCGCCGTTGGTGATCGTCAAGGTATAGGTGATGTGATCGCCGGGCTTTACCAACGTTGACAAAGTGGACTTGTCGATCGCCAACCCGTTGGCCGTGGCTTCGTCGTAACCGATATCGGATTTGAGCCCCAGTGGTCGTGGGTCGCTGTCAAAGTCAGTGCTGACAGCTGTCATGTCAACACCTTTATCGATCGCCGGAGAGCCGGCGCCGAGATGATAGTTACCACCCGTCTGGTTGATGAAGACGGGCGCAACTCCCGTAATACTGTGCGAACCTGTCACGATAGCGCTGGGAGCCTTGTAAAACAGGTTGTAATCCGAAGAAAAAGTGCCGGCACTCCAACCGATGCCGGTGGTGTAACTAGAGACGATCGTATTGGTGATTCGAATGATGCCGCCGTTGAAGTTAACGTAGAGCGCGCTTAAGCTGCCAATGGTGGGGCTGGAGACAGTGGTGAACATCATTTCAGCGGAACCGGCGAAAAATACGGCTGCGCCATTGCCCGTCGTTGGGCTGAGGATGTTGCGCGCAAACAACGAATTCACGATTTTGCCCGGGCCGGTTTTAAGGTATATGCCGCCACCGCTTCTGGCCGTGTTGGCACTGAATTGAGCATTAATGATAGTTAAGGCGGCATTGGAATAGAGACCACCGCCAAATTCCTGGTTGGACGTGTTACTAAAGACGTTGACATTGGTCAATGTCAAACCGCCGACAGCGTAGATGCCAGCGCCACTGCCACTGACGAAGCCTTGACCGCCGCCATAGAGTTTGCCATTCTGGACGGTGAGGTTTGACAGTGAGGCATTGGTCGAGGTGATGCCGATGACGCGATAGATGCTATTGCCATCGATGATGGTGGTATCGGCGCCTGCGCCAACCAGGTTCAGAATCTTAGTGATGGTCAGGTTTTCGGTGTACTTGCCGGCATGGATATCAATGGTGTCACCGTTATTGGCAGCGGTGATGGCAGCTTTGATGGTTGTTGAACATGCGCCGCCGGCCGGGTCAACGCACAATGTGGCTGCGTTAGCAGCGGGTGTGTGAATTGCACCTACGACTACGAATGCAGCGATAGCAGCGCCGATGGCCATCATAGCATGGGGCAACATCTTGTGCCTGTGTGAGGATGGGTGCTCTTCGTTAATTGCCTTGCTGAGAGTACTAATAATTACTCTCGAAAACGGGTTCTCTCTATTCATATTGTCTCCTTTGACATATCTGTGTCGCATTGAAATACCACGGCTGACTCAGCCATCATTGAGATGAATGTCAATTCTGCATGTCGTCCCAGCGTTCCTGAAGTTGTGACCGCATAGTAGATTGATGCAGAAAAATCACGATTGTTATAAGTTTAGCACTGCTGTAAACAATGTGCAAGTCGCCTGAAAGGCGCCTGGGTTCTGTGGGTGTAATATTGGGACTTGTCATGGGCGCTGCTGGGGCGCTTCTGACGTGTGAACTAACAGACAGTTCAAAACAGACTTTTTTCCGCAAGTTGCGGAAATCACTAAAACATGCTAAACCTATGGGAGTTAGCAGATTATATTTGACCTACACCTGTTGCCTTTTAACGACAGGTAGATGCTACATAGTGAGGGCCCGAAATAATGACACGACAGTTTAACCATACAAGAATTGCAATGAACCAGCAAGGGCACACCATGAGTGTCTTCGGCGCCGAATCGCCTGATCATCTCGCGCGAACTGCGCTGACACGTGCAGCACTTGTCATGGTGATGGCACTGGTGACCTGGTTGGCGTTATCGGCGCAACCGAGTAAAGCAGCGACGATCATCATCACGCAAACGGTGGATACGAGCACGCAGTACTGCACCCTGCGCGACGCGATCAACTCGGCAAACCGGAATCAGGCTATAAACAGATGTGCTTCAGGTGACCCTTCGGGGGTGGCGGATACCATCTCGATTTCCGTGACGGGCAGCCTCAACGTGACCAGCACGCTGCCTGCCATCACGAGCAGCTTGACAATCAGCGGCCTTGGTTCTGGGGTAATGACGATTCAGCGCACAGCCGCCATCAACTTTAGTATCTTCGCCATCACATCGACGGCGCCCGTAACGTTCACGGGGTTCACGATCAGCAACGGCGTAGCCACGGGAAACGGCGGCGCGATGCGTGTCATCACGGCGCCATTGACATTGATCGATGTGGACATCATCTCGAATACGGCGACCGGTACTGGCGGAGGCATTTACAGTAATGGACCATTAACGATTACGGCAAGCACGATTGCAACAAACACGGCGACCGGCAATGGCGGCGGTGTTTACAGCGCAGGTACGTTGTCGGTTACAGCCAGCCTCTTCAGCGATAACACCAGCGGCACTGGCTCAGGTCAAGGTGGAGGTATATATGCCAATGCCTCGGTCAGCGTGGCCAATACCCGGTTTTTCGAGAATTCATCATCAAGAGGCGGCGGCATCTGCATCAATACCGGCCCGGGCAGGATTGTAAACTCACTGTTTGTGCGAAACACCACCAGTTCACGTGGCGCGGCTATTTATGCCAATGGCGGCACAACGGACATCATTTTTACAACGATCACCAGCCCAACATTGGGGGCGTTTGCTGCTATTGAAACACGCGGTGGCGGTACAATCGCCGTCACCAATACCATTGTGGCTAGCTACACGACAAGTTTGCTTAATGGTGGCACTAATATTACCTCGGATTACAACCTGTTTTACAATTCCCCTACGGTTGTCACTACGGGTAGCCACAGCATCTCCGGATCGATTCCCGGCTTCATCAACCAGTTAGCAGACAACTACCATCTGGCAAGCGGCTCTGCTGCCATTGACGAAGGGAACAGCGTGGGCATCGCGACCGATATTGACGGTGACGCGCGCCCGATCGGCGCCGCACCTGACATTGGCTACGACGAAGTGACGGCCTTTACCTTTGATATGAGCAAGGTGGTCACGCCGGCATTGGCGTTTCCGGGACAGGCGCTGACGTACACGATCTATTACACGAATACGGGGCCGGC
>CAIQQO010000063.1 GCA_903873965.1 uncultured bacterium | reverse complement strand
GAGTGTAGTTGACCGTGGTTGTGATACTCGGCACGACGTCGATCATGTAGTTCTGGCTGGACTGCAGTTTGCCGCTCCATGTCACTGCGCCACTGACAGCGCGCACCATCGGAATGCCATCAGTCAGGCCGTAGACCGTAATGCCCACATCGACGGGCGAGATCAAGGTTGCCGTTAGCGTCTGGCCAACGCGACCCCATGCCAGATAGGTGTTGATGCGGTTATCACTGGTGTGACCCGTCACTGTGGCGCCATAGGTGCCGCGCCTGAAACGGATGACCGCGGGGATCATGACGTTGAGCGAGTACACCGTGCTGATCGGCCCTGTGACGCGAATGATGTAATCACCGGAGGCGGGCAACGCGCGCTGCCATGTGGTCATGCCGTCGCCGCTTCCACGCAGGGATGCGCGGTAATAGCGCCGATAGACTTTGAAACTGGTATCTGAGTTGCCAGCTGTCAGGGAAACCAGCAGGGTAGAGCCGACGCTCCCGCGCACGACATAGTCCTGCCATGTGCGGCCGCTCAGTGTGCCATCGACGACCGCCGATGTGGCGCCCTTGGCGAAACTGACGCGCACGAGGGTTGGCGTGGGCGTGCTGGCATCAACAGAGGCATAAACCGGTTGGGCGCCGTTTGCACCCACCAACATCATCAAAACAATGAGACTTGAAACAATTCTAGCGATCATAAGCTCCCCTCAGGAACAACTTACAACGTTTTACACCCGTTGTTACTGGATAGACGTATTAGACCACAAATAGGTTCCACGAAAACGCAAAACCCGTTACCCGCTTTCCAGCGCGAGTATCAAGCTTTGTTAGTTGCTCTCATACTGTGCAGCGCGATTTCTGCGCCGCGCCAGTTCACTGGTGTAGTGCCGGCCCAGCGTGGCAGCGTGGTGGCTGATCCAATCGGTGAGTCGGGTCGTCCCCGTAGCAGGCGTGTCCACAAACAACAGGTTCGCCATCAGCCCCGCGATCTCCTCGCGTGTGATCATCACATCACGTGTGAATAGGCTGATCATCTTGCCGACCCAATAAGCCATCAGCGGTGGCAGTGGCACGATCAACCGGCGCACGCCGATCAATTGCGCAATGTGCTGTGCCAACTCCCGATAAGTGAATGTCTCCGGCCCAATAGCATTGATGATGGCGTTGTCGTCGCGTGCGCCCTGCTGTACTGCCAGTTCAGCCAGATCTTCCACATAGATCGGTTGCAGCTTGTAGTCGCCTGCGCCAAACAATCCGAACGCGGGGAAGTGTCGCAACGCCCAGGCAATGTTGTTGATGAGGATGTCTTCCTTGCCGAACAGCACTGTTGGCCGCAGGATGGCATATGGCAGGCTGGACTCGATCAACGCGCGTTCAAGGCGCGCTTTGCCGCTGAAGTATTCCAGCGGTGAACTCTCTGAGGGGTTGGTGATGCTGACATGCACAATCCGCCGCACGCCAGCGCGGCGTGCGGCATCGAACAAGACCAGTGTGTTGTGCACGGCATCGGCATGTTTGAACATGCGATGGTTGAAGCGCACCCAATAGGTGTTGTACAGTACTTCAACGCCGCGCAACGAATTCGTCAGCTCATCCAGGTTTTCAAAATTGAACGGGTAGGCTTTCACCCGCCCGCCAAAATCGTTAGCGCGATCAGCCGAGTTGGTCAGGGTGATGACGTCGCGCCCCTGTGCCAACAGCTTCTGCGCGATATATTTACCCGAATAACCAAATGCACCCGTGACTGCATAGATGGGCGAAGTTGACATCTACTAAATTCTCCAATAACACCGCGATTAACCGATAACGTTAAACGCTGTTATTGTAATCGCGATGTTTTACCCACCATTGGCCAGAATCACAAGTGTTTCCGATGATCAGGCACGCGGGACAGCTGCTTAGTAGCGTGAATCGTTGCGGCTGCTGCCGCCACGTCGGCTGCCGCGATCACGATCTCGGTCACGATCGCCGCCGCGCCCACCGCCGCCGCCGAAGTCACGCCCACCGCCACCGCCAAAGTCGCGTCCACCACCGCCGCCGGTGCCGCCACTGCTGGCACCGCCGCTAAATTCACGCTCGCCGCGTGGTGCAGCGCTGCGTTGCTCCGGTGGTCGGGCTTCGTTGACGTTGATTTGACGTCCGCCGAGGACCTGTCCATGACACAACGTGATCGCTTTTTGAGCATCAACCGGGCTTTCCATTTCAACAAAAGCAAAGCCACGCGGGCGCTCAGTCGCTCGATCCATGGGAATAGTTACTGCGCGAATTGTGCCAGCTTTACCAAAGAGTTCACGCAGTTCTTCCTCGGTGGTGCTATACGCCAGATTGCCAACGAACAACTTCCGATTCATCGATCCTCCTACGATCGAGAGTCCCGCCGCCCCGGTTAATCCGGAAAAGGCGGATTAAATAGTTTCGTCTGCGAGTCCCAGCCTTCCCCATTCAGAGTCCCCCGATTTGAAAACCGTCCGAGAGTGGAATCTCGGGCGGCCCATGAGTCAGGTCAAAACTTGGATGTCATCTTGCCGTGAACACCGCAGATATTCGAATTGTACACACCCGATACAAATTGTCTATAGGTTTTACTAAAACATCGGGCATTAATTTCGGGTCAAGTGCCCTTGGCGCTCTGTGCCCGTCTGGACGCTGGAAAACTGGTAATACACCAGTTCGTGATCGGCCCACAGTGTATGCTCGATCCC
This sequence comes from uncultured bacterium, assembly GCA_903873965.1. Lineage (GTDB taxonomy): Bacteria > Chloroflexota > Anaerolineae > J036 > Brachytrichaceae > CAIXPS01. Next base: position 6,207 of record CAIQQO010000063.1, on the reverse strand, counting down.
GCGCACACAGGCCACCATGTCGCCTGGTTCCAGCACGACTGTTTTCGTTACGCCGGCGGGCGTGCGTAACGTGATGCGCGGATTACCGCTGACAAACCACCAGTATTCGTCGAAGTCGTGGTAGTGCAGTTCCACGTCGGCGTTGGCGGGCAGCCTGTATTGGTGGAAGGTGGATGCATCCACGGGGTTCAACATCGTTTCCAATGCGCCGTTCACGCGCTGGCCTTGCCCGGTGTGAACAAGGCATACGAAGGGATCGTCAATCTGTTCTGCTGGACTTGACATGAAATGACTCCTTTTTAACGATAAACCTGCGGTAAAACAAGTTTGTACCATGAACCCGTTGTCACCGTTGTAGTTACTGAATTAGTCGGTTGTCCCAATGAGGTAAAGACGACATTGGCATAATCAGTCTGACCACTCGTTCCAGGTGGAATACTCACAGACAAGGTGAGTACTACACTGGCCAATGGAGGTAGTGGTCCCAGTGTGTCTGTTATAAGTTGCGTAGACCAGTTGTTTCCATGTATATCCAAGGCATAGGTGTCTGTGATATTGCCCTTATTGGCTAAAGTCACACTATATGTTCGCGAGGTGGATGGATATCCATACTGGAAACTGATGGCTGGCGTTGCGGTCGCGCAGTAGTAATCGCCATTTGGTGGAATGATATTTAGCCACAGGGCCGTCTCTGGTCCCCAATAACCATCGGTGCTGCGTCCATGAATATAGACTAGGTGCTGACCGGCGCACAAACCGGTAGTAGCAATAGTGGCACTCAGCGAAACACTGTTTGTTCCAAATCCCCCTGACAGAGCGGCCATCGAATACGTGATGGCGCCCGATATCCATGGCGGCGTGTCGATGCTGTACTCTGCCGCAGCGACCGGTTGCGGGCTAGGGCGGTCAAACCCGTTGTTGCCCAACAGGTTGCTGGATATCGTTGCCGTGATCACGGCTGGATTTCCTGCAGGCGTTACCACGATCGCCACCGCCGTCGACACGGTTGGCCCCAACCCCAGCGAGTAAGGTTGTCGCGCGATCTTGGCTTCATATAGAAAAGCCCGCCAGTTGAGGTTCCAGAAGAGGCTATCCTGGCAGGAATAAGGCGGTGAGAAGCTGTTGCATCCCCCGTACAATGGCCCCATCTCAAAAGTAAACCCCGGAATACCGAGAATGCCATACGCCCAGTCATCGGTTGTGCCGCTGGCGGCATAGAGCGCTTCACTGGCCTGTCCAGTGAAATACCCGTTGAAGTAACTCATATGAAAGGCCATCGCGCGCAAGGCAAGATCATTGGGAGCTCGCAAGTTGGATGCGCAAGGTGAACCGTAGCACTCCGTCCAGCCGTATGGCAATAACACCAGGTCACTGTAACTGTGCAGCGTCAGCATCGCGCCGGTGGTGGTGATGGGAGCGGCATCGCTATCCAGGCTGCCACGCTGATCGAAGAACAGGTTTCGCATCAGCGTTTCCAGCGCCGATTCCTCAGGTTCTGATGCAGCGCTTGGCCCCATATAGATTTCGTCACACGTATATGGGCTTGATCCCGACACTCCCCACTTAAAGCCGGCGTTCCGGTTCAAGTCTGCGCCAATGACGCCGCCGGGGCAGTAAGCCGTATTGGCGTTCTTGCGCTGATACAGATTTGTTGTTTCAACAATGGCGCGGCCGTCAGGATTTGCGACTGGCACTACCCACATTTCACTTGTGTCGAGCAGCGCCGTGATGTCGGGATTGACGTTATAGCCGTCCACCAGCAAATCGATCCAGCGCCACGCCATCTCGCTGGTGGTCAACTCACGCGCATGGATCGCGGCCATCAAAAAGAAACGCGGTTTGGCTGCGCCGGGGTGCAACGCGCAGTCGCCCGGCTGCAGTTTCGTGATGCAGATTGCTTTCAGATCATACCCTGTGGCTGCCGATTGCGTCCGTCGCCACGTGATGCCATAGGTCGTGGTGATGGCTAGGCCGGGGTGCAGCGTAACGGTATCGTCCAAGTGCTGGTAGTGTTCGACTACGGTGCGATAGCCGCCATAGAAGGTCTGAGCAGCCCGCGCAAGCGACATGTCTTCAACGTGATCGACAGTGACCTCAAAACCGAGCGCGCGCAGTTGCGCAGCGACGGCCTCATCGCCAAGCACCAGCAAGTAGTCTTTGCCATTGGCGTGGCCGCGCGCCTCAAGCACGTCCCATGTGCCGGTTGTCAATTGTGTTACCTCTTGCGGAGAGTTGATATAGACGCGCCATGTCGTCATGAGCTGTGTTATGGCGGGTGAGTTGTTTGCATTCACAACATTCAGATTGAGCGGAATGCCGAACAGTACACATGACAAGCTGATAGCGCATGAAACCGTTATCAGGCGGAAAAGCATGGGCGGTAGATGGTGGTGGTTCATTTCTCGTCCGAATGTAATAGGGTGCCAATCGATTCATTGTTCAAGGCGCGGGTCAGGCTACCCTCAATCAGCCCGGAGAATATCCGGATGGGCATGCCCGGATGGGCGCTGGCCAGGGCCAGCATATCGCGCACCTTGCCAGCCATGCCGCCGGTGACATCAGCCCCGCGCGACGCGCCGATGCCGTGCTGCACTTCTTGCCACGTTGTCGGGGTGATGACGGGTAGGATGTCGGGTTGATCCATGCTGCGATACACTCCCGCCGTTTCACCGGCCAGCAGGATGCGCGAGACGGGCATGTGATCGGCGAGGTAGGCAAACACTTCTTCCGTGGACACGATCGTCCCGCCCCTGATGCTGTCTAGCGCGACATCGCCCATGACCAACGGTGTGAGATGGTGCGCGAGTGCCGTCTCGATCAGGCGCAGGTCGAAGCGGACGATGCGCCCATCTGCGCAGCCGGTCGATGCTGATGGCAGCACACTCACGACGGGCACACCGGCGTCGAACAAGGCATCTGCGACGATACGATTCAACCGCGCAGCCACGACGGACACCTCGGCAAAGCCGCGCCAGTCGTCTGCGCTATGCACTCCCGTGCGTGTGCCGTATTTCTTGGCGGCAGCATGGCCAAAAGAACCACTGCCATGTCCGATGAGCAAGGGTTCGGGATGGCGGTCATCGAGAAAGGTGCGAATCTCATGCGCCAGCCGCTGTAGCACTTCCATGCGGGGAGTGTTATCGCGCGTCTTGTCGGTAATGAGTGAACCGCCCAGCTTCAGAAACAGCATACAGGCATTGTATCCGGATCAAGCCAGTGATATGCGACCACGCAGTGATGTGTACACTGTGGTTGGATTCTCGGGCTAGCCCATTGACCGTCAATGCCAGCACTCATAGGGGCGAAAATGAGGATTCGTTGTTACGGCCCTAAAGTTACGGGGAAGGTCATGATCACGGCATCGGCGTTGCCGTGTTGTTCAGACACGAACAATGCGTTTTTCTGTTGCGCTCGGTCATACAGGCTGATCTCGATGTGTCCCGTCCTGCTCGTGGAAGCAGGCACATCCAGCACCATCGTTTGTTCCATGTGCATGCCCGACTGCCATGCGCTTCCCGGTATGGCGGCGACATCCATCTGGGTTAACGTCTTGCCGTTGGCGTCGAGGAGTTTGACGAACAGGTCGTAGCGCCATGTGGCGTGATTCTCAGTGGGTGGTGCAACCATCTGCCACCTGAATAGCACAGATTGCGGTTTTCCGGTTTGTAGGTGCGACGGCATCGCTGTGGCATCAAGCTGCCAGCCAATACTCGTCATGACGCCAGGCTGTTCTGTCGCCGCTATCGGCGCAACCGGCTGGTAAAGCGTGGCATGCGTGCTTGTTGCAATGACTTGTGCATTCGGCGGCGCTGGCTGGCTGATCAGGCGCAAAGCACAGCGCCGAGCGCTGCCAGCCCATGTCTGCGCGCGACCAAGGTTGATTTCTGTCAATGGCGCAACGCGTGTTGTTGCGCCAGTCCAACTGTAAGCCCAGTACTGCAATTCCAGTCGATCTTCAAACGGATTGAAGGGCGCAGTCAACTCCGCGCATGCGGTTTCCCATGCTTGTCGCAAGGGGATTAACTCGCGCAAGGGCAGGTCGAGCACATCCTGAGCGCCCACGGCAGAGGATTGCGCGTCGGTAAGTTGCTGTTGCGCGGTAAGTGAGGGGGCAATAATGATCAACGCGCATATCCCGGCGCACAGCAGGCGTATGACCTTGCGTCGCGCTAATAGACCGAGCATTTTGGTGAACCCAACACCGGCGACGATGGTGCCCGCCGGCGCGCATAGTAAGAGATAGTAATAGCTGACCGGCGTGGATCGTGACAATGTCGTCACGATGGTCATGAACAGGATTGGTATCCAGAACCACGCCACAAGCAGAGCCTGCGGCAGGCTTGACCTGCGTAGAGCGCCATTAAAAGAAACCATCATACCGATCAGCATCGCGAAGGTAACCAACACGACTCGCACGTTCAGGCCGGATGCGCCTATGGCATCAAGATGCACGATATCGCCGACCGCGCCTTCCGGGAAACCGCTGCCGGAAATCAAGTTGAAACTGCGCTCCAGTGCAAGCGTGTTCACAGGCCATCCGCGATCCAGTCCACTCTTCGCCGATGCTGTGCTGTAATTCAGGCGAATGCGCGGATGCGTCAAAAACCGAGGATCTGCCTTGAGCAGCACGGCCATGTACAGCCCGAGGCTGAGGGTCAACACAAGCGCACCCGCAATGCCGAGTCTCCACCACTGACGCCGTCGCGCCATGATGAGGCCGAGTCCGGCGCCGAGTTGGAGCGCCAGTCCCAGACCGACAGTGTAAATGTGCATAAGCAAGGCGCCGGTGAGTAAACCCGTCACCGCCACCCATCGCCTTTTTTGGACGACCGCGAACCAGAGCAGGCAGGCCGGTAGCGCGACTGCCAGTTCAAATAGACCCAATTGCCATGTGCCACGCGCGAAAAACACCGCCCATGGGCTGGTGGCGGATATGAGACCGGCAAACAACGCAGCCGATCGTCCAAACAGGCGTCGCGTCAGTCGGATGGCAAGTGCCGTGACGACGACGTTGCTCAGGGCGATGATGAAAAAGGCGAAGAGCGCATTGCGGTCGACCAGGCTGATGGCCGCCATGATGTAGTTAGCCAGAATTGGATTGGGCCAGCCCAGACTTTGCGGTTGACCGTGGAAGGCGACCTCGCCCAGCGTGCCGTCGCGGAGAGAATCAAGCAGCAGGATGCCCATTCCGTGTGGGTAGCTGCGGTCGTAGTCCAGCGGCACGTGATCGAGGCGGTACAACCTGAGCGCCAGAGACACCAGCAGGATGACGCTGCACAACAGCATCCACACGACTTGATCAAGATGATGGGTGGCGCGTTTATTCACGGTGGCTTTGGTCAAAGTGTAACACCCAAGTCATGTGTTGCGGCGTAAACTCACCGCTATAATTCGACGCGATGACTCAAAACAATGTGCTCACCGTTCAACGCGAGCGGGATTTTCTATCGGACTTTCTAAAACGCTATTGGTTTGCGCCCCCGGTTGCCTTGTGGCGATCCATTGAAGCGAAAGCATTGTCAACAGTTACGTTTCCAGCGCCTATGCTGGATTTTGGCTGCGGCGATGGCATGTTCACTGAAGCCGTGTTTGGCAAACAGCCCGGCATCTATGGCTGCGACATCGCTACCGGCGAATTGCCGGCTGCGCGCGACAGCGGGGTGTATTGGCGCAACGTGCAGTTTGCCGATGGGCACGCTTTGCCCTATGCCGATGGTGTTTTCGGCTCGGTTTATTCCAATTCTGTCATTGAGCATATTCCCGATCCCCACAACGTGGTGCCCGAATTGTCGCGCGTGCTGCGCATTGGTGGCGTTCTGGTTTTTACCATACCCAGTCACCGCTTTCGCAACTTGCTTCATGGTGTTCGCGCCGCGCCGACCAAAGAAGCCGCTGATGCCTATGCCGCCAGTGTTGACAAGCTGTTCGCGCATCATCATTACCATACCAAAGAAGAGTGGACCATTCTGTTTAACATATACGATATGAAACTGGTCGAGGCCAGCTACTATGTTTCACCCGCCGCGACCGGCGCATGGGATCGTATGAACAATGAATACCACATTGGCGGGCGCTCTCTCTTTAACATAGCCGCGTCACCGCGCCTTAAGGGGCTTGGTTTCCAGAAACTGATGGCCAGGTGGGTGTATTCCAGTCTGATGCCGCGCTTGCGCCCTCTGTATGAGGAGAAAGACAGGTTCGATGGCG
>CAIQQO010000062.1 GCA_903873965.1 uncultured bacterium | reverse complement strand
GGCTCATTGGCATGGATGTCTTGCAGCATACCCTCAGCAAGCAACGCGGCGATCTTGTGGTCAATGCGCTCTTCAAACTCGCGGCGCAAAGGGGCCAAGTCGAGTGGGTCAAAAACATCGTCGAGAATGAGATATCCCTCGACATCGAAAAAGTCAATCTGTTGCTGTGTCAAACGTCCCATCGTGCGATCCTCCAATACAACGTATTAAGAACGAGCATTATCGCGCAACAGGAAGCCTGTGGTTGATCACGGTTTGGTAAAGCGGGCCATGACTATCCGCTGCCCACCGCCTTGCAGGAAGACCGTCACGCGCACGGTATATAGCCCGCTCGGTAGACTTGATGTATTCCATTCCGTGATTTTGCCGTTCGGTATGGGACTGCGATGCGGACCGCTGAGCCATTGCCACTCCTTTGGGTATTCACCTGTGCCCCATTGAACCTCGTAACGTTCAAAGCCGGGCGGATTGACAATTCCCATGATGGGCACGCTTGCGGATTCCAGGCGCGCTGGACTGACATCGCTTGGTTAATCGTCCGGTAATCGTCTATCATTCGTCTATTACTGGAAACAGAGGACGAGATGTTTTCTCCCAAATACAGCATCAGCCATGCGCTGCTTGCCAACATTAAGCGCATTAATGCTTTGACATTCGAACTGAACAACCGGCGTTTTTCACAGCCGGTATTGGTCGAGTTTGAGGCGACGGCCACGGCTGTGTCCGTCTATGCGTCCACCAGTATCGAAGGCAACCCTCTGCCGTTGACCGAGGTCAAAAAAATCCTCAAAACGCAGCCAAAGAACATCCGCAACAGCGAAAGGGAAGTGTTGAACTACAACCAGGCGCTGAAATATCTAAACCAGCCTGATCTCAGGCTATCGCTGCCGCTTATCCTGGATATTCACAAACAGGTGACACACGGGTTGTTGCCGGCTGTGGATTGTGGGAAGCTGCGAAAACGGCCGGTCGTGGTCAACGACCCTCGAACAGGCAATCCGGTTTATCTACCGCCCGATGTTGAAGACGTGAAACCGCTGATGAGGGACCTGGTGACCTTTGTTACCGATCATCGCGATCAGGTGGATGCGTTGATTCTGGCGGGTATCTTCCATAAACAGATGGTCATCATTCACCCGTTCATGGATGGCAACGGGCGCACAACCCGCCTGGCTACCAAAGTGCTACTCGCCGAAATGGGATTGAACACCTTTCGTTTGTTCAGCTTCGAGAATTTCTACAACCGTAACGTCACACGGTATTTCCAGACGGTTGGCGAGTATGGCAATTATTGTGATCTCGCAGCCCAGATTGACTTCACCCCGTGGCTTGAGTATTTTACCGAGGGGATTATCGATGAGCTTCTGCGCGTCCAGAAACTGCTGCCTGAAGTCGCGCAAACCCCGGAAACCCAGCTTCAACCCTACCATATCGTGATGCTGGAGGCCATCCGAGAACGAGGTTTTATTACGGATCGTGAGTATGCCAAGTTGGTTGAACGTGCCAGATCAACCCGGGCGCTGGATTTCAAGAAGCTGATTGACCTGGGGTTGATCGAACGCAAAGAACGAGGCCGAGCCACATATTACATCCTCAGAGCGAACGCATGAGTCGCAACCCAAGATCAGATGCGTTGTCCACCTTACCTTTTGCGTGTCGAATAATCAGCAAGTAACGCAGCACAAGATCGCAGAAATTCGTCTGTAAAGACCATATACACTTTCTGCATCCCCCGGTATTAAACCAATCGGCGAACCCGGTGCGAAGCCGCTCGAAAGAACGGCTTCTGCTTTATATCGGGGTGTGCATAGAAGGTCAACATCTATATTGATGTCGATATGGATCATGTCGGCACGATTCTGAAGATGCCGCCGATGGGGTTGACCGACGTCGAGATCCAGCCGGATGGATACGAGGCATTTGCGCAGAAGATCATGGACTGGATGGCGACCGGCGAGATGCAGCCGCAGACGTGGACGGAGATCAAGTCGCGCACCGGTACCGAGGGGCATTTGTATGAGTACGCCAAACAGTTGAACAAGGAGGGTAAGAGTGCGAGAGAAGCGTGGGCACTTATAGTCGCTGAGATGACGACGGAAACTGCGTAATACCGATTAATTCTAGTAAGCAAAGACCCTATCAAATGGTCCGAAAAGGCTTACAGATTTTTATCGGTGCGGCAGTTCAATAGGATGACAGTGAAACGCTTATGCGTTCACCCATTCTTCCGCCAGCAGTTCGGCCTGCTGTAACACGGTCTGGGTTGCCTTCTCCTGCTTGTCGGGCGGGTATTTGTAGCGGCGCAGGATCCGTTTGACCAGGACTCGCATCTGGGCACGCACGTTCTCGCGCACAGTCCAGTCGATGGTGACGTTGGCTTTAACGCTGCGCACCAGTTCGCGGGCGATGTCGCGCAATGTGTCGTCGCCCAACACCTTGACCGCGCTGTCGTTGACTTCGAGCGCGTCGTAAAAGGCGATCTCGTCGTCGGTCAGCCCGAGCGCGCGCTTGCGTTCGTCCGCGTTGCGCATGCTCTTCGCCAGTTCGATGAGATCCTCGATCACGCGCGTCGTTTCGATGGCGCGGTTTTGATAGCGCTTGATGGCGTCATCGAGCATGCCGGCAAACGAACGCGATTGCACCAGGTTCTTGCGCCCGCGCTGTTTTAATTCGTTGTTCAACAGTTTGCGCAACAGTTCCACAGCCAGGTTGCGCTGCGGCATCTGCTCGACCTCGGCCAGGAATTCGTCGGACAGGATCGAGATGTCGGGCTTCTTTAACCCGGCGGCCGCGAAGATGTCGATGACTTCGTCCGACACAATGGCACTGGAAATGATCTGGCGGATGGCGTAGTCGAGGTCGTCGTCGCTGCGGCGCACGTTGGTGTCGCTCTTGGCCAGCGCGGCGCGGACGGCCTGGAAGAAACCCACATCGTCGCGAATGCGCAGCGCTTCGGCGTGCGGCACGGCCAGGGCAAAGGCCGCCGAGAGCTGGGTCACGATCGCCATGTAGCGCTCTTTGCCGTCCTGCTGACCCAGAATGTGGTTCTGGGCCAGCGGGAGCAGCCCGAGTCGCTGCACCGCTGCACCCGTCGTCCAGGCACGCCAGTCGAACCCATGCATCAACCCGCGACAGATCTCGTACTTCTCGATCATGACGGCCGCCGCTTCGTTTTGATCGATGGCCGTCTTGCCCGTGCCGCCGCTCTCGGTGTAGGTGATCAGCGCCTCGCGCAGCTCATCAGCCAGCCCGAGGTAATCGACCACCAACCCGCCGGGTTTGTCCTTGAAGACGCGGTTGACGCGCGCGATAGCCTGCATCAGCCCGTGGCCGCGCATCGGTTTGTCCACATACATCGTGTGCAGGCTGGGGGCATCAAAGCCGGTCAGCCACATATCGCGCACGATGACCAGCTTGAACGGGTCGGCGTGGTCGCGGAAGCGCGCCGCCAATGCCTCGCGGCGCGGTTTGTTGCGGATGTGTGGCTGCCAGTCGAGCGGATCTGAGGCGTTGCCGGTCATCACCAGCTTGATTGCGCCTGTGTCGTCGGCATCGGTATGCCAATCGGGACGCAATGCGACGATGGCCTGGTACATTTCGACACAGATGCGCCGGCTCATGCACACGACCATGGCCTTGCCATCCATGGCCGACAGGCGGTTTTCGAAGTGATTCACCAGGTCGCGTGCGATGCGCCCAATGCGGTTATCCGCCCCGACCACCGCCTCAAGCTGCGCCCACTTGCTCTTCAAGGCTTCCTTGCGGTCGACTTCCTCGCCTTCGGTGGCTTCTTCAAACTCCGGGTCGATGCGCGGGCGCTCGGATTCTTTCAACTCTAACTTAGCCAGCCGGCTCTCGTAGTAGATGGGCACGGTCGCGCCATCGACGACCGACCGCTGGATGTCGTAGATGCTGATGTAATCGCCAAACACGGCGCGGGTGTTGGCGTCGCTTTTCTCGATCGGCGTGCCCGTGAACCCGATAAACGACGCATTCGGCAGCGCATCCCGAAGGTGTCGCGCGAAGCCGTCGATGAAGTCGTACTGGCTGCGATGCGCCTCGTCCGCGATGACGACGATATTGCCGCGATCCGACAGCATGGGGAAGCGATCGCCTTTGTCCTCGGGCAGAAACTTCTGGATGGTGGTGAAGATGACGCCGCCTTCGCCGACGCGCAGCTTCTGGCGCAGATCGGCGCGCGACGCCACCTGGACCGGCGGCTGGCGCAGGAGTTCGTTGCAGCGCGAGAAGGTGCCGAATAACTGGTCGTCCAGGTCGTTGCGGTCGGTGATGACGACGACAGTGGGGTTCTGCATCTGCGGGTGCAGGATGATGCGCCCGGCGTAAAACGCCATCGTCAGGCTTTTGCCTGACCCCTGTGTATGCCACACCACGCCGACGCGCTGATCGCCCGCTTCGCCGCCCGGCTGGTGGCCGGCTTTGAAGACGCCGCGCGTCTCTCCCATTGCATCTTTGTGTGAGGCCGCACGCAACGTCTCTTCCACCGCCACGTTGACGGCGTGGAACTGGTGATAACCCGCCATCTTCTTGACTACCATGGTGCTGCCGCCGAGGTCTTCAAACACGATGAAATAGCGCAGGAGTTGCAGGAAACGGCGCTTGTCGAAGACGCCTTCGAGCATGGTCTGCAACTCGACCTGCGCGCTGCCGGAGGTGTCGCGACCGGTGACCGTGCGCCACGGCTTGAACCACTCCTTGCCCGCGCCAAGGGTGCCGATGCGCGCATTCAGGCCGTCCGAGACGATCAACGCCGCATTCGTGGCGAAGAACGCGGGGATTTGCGCCTGATACGTCTGCAATTGTTGAAACGCTGTCCAGATGGTGGCATTCTCGTCGGCGGCGTTTTTGAGTTCGATCACACCCAGCGGCAGGCCATTGACGAAGATCACGACGTCGGGGCGGCGGGTGTGATGGCCTTCGGACACGGTGAATTGGTTGACAGCTACCCAGTCGTTGTTGTCGGGCGCGGCAAAGTCGAAGACCCTTACCGGCACACCGGCGATACTGCCATCGGGGCGGGCGTATTCCACCGTGACGCCATCAACCAGCATGCGGTGCACGGCGCGGTTGCGCGCGACGAGCACTGGCGCATCGGTGCGGGTGAGCTTGCGCCACGCGTCTTCGATGGCACTGGCAGGGAGTGTGGGATTCAAGCGTCGCAGCGCGTGGCGTAAACGCTGCTCCAGGATCACGTCGCGGTAAGCGGGGTCTGATCGCTCAGCGCCGGGCTGGCCAAGCGCGATGTCGGGGCCATGCAAGATGGTGTAACCCAGCGCTTCCAACCAGGCCAGCGCGGCCTCTTCGACGTCGGACTCGGTGAATGAACTGGGCATGATCAGAATCCCGCGAAATGGTGCTTCAGTACGAAATGTGAGTATCGCATAAAACCGCGATCGGATTTGCTGCGACTAGAATTCGTCGGCTTCTTCTATGGAACGTGTTACGCTTGTGGCTGAGTGATGCCTTGCCAACCCTGCGCGCGGCACGACCCGCTTTCGCCTGGTGAGAACAATGATTACAACAAACGCTTCCGACAAAATCCGGCAGTTCAACGATAGAGGCTTGCACTATAACCTTGTGGCAGATGCCGTGTACAGGATGCGAAATAGCCTGGCAGACCCTTTCGCGCCAGAGTATTTTCCTTACATCGTCGCGGCACTGATCTCGTTTGATATGGGCCGCATGATGGGATCCACTGCAGAGAGCAAATACAACCAAACCACTGGGGGATTCGCGACTCGACTGGAGGAAAAACTCAGGGCAATCAAGCCCTGCATCGGCCACCTGATGAACGTGCGACTGGACGCTCTTTCCCCTCGGTCTGAACAGGAAAACATTAAAGCGGTGTACAGCATGCTAGCCGCAGGTGGAAAGGACGGGCTCAATCAGGTTGGCGGTCAGTTCCATGTCGGTGCGACGAAAATCCTACATTTTCTAAATCCACAGGCTTTTATCATAGTGGATAGCAATGCCGCACGGGCATTCCGGCAGTCACATCATGTGGATTTTCGTAATACATCACAGCCGGGATATTCTGGTGAAAGGTACATTGACTGTATGGAATATGCCCGACAGGATATCCTCGATTTTGGTGTCGGAGATTTCTGCAACCTGGACGCAGGCGTGCCTATCACCCGGATTTACGACAAGCTGACCTTCATTACGGGATCAAGTCTGCTTAGCCACACATTGAGTGACGACGGATAATATCAGCCGCAAATTCATTGTTGGCTTATTCCGCCGGATTCACATCAACTTCAACCAGTTGCTTCACTCGTTCCCGGAACACCCGGTCAAACTTCTCTAGCGTGTCAGCCAGCCAGACATGTTGTTGCGGCCAAGTTGCGCGATTGGTCAGGCTGGAGTCCTGCCGATTGAGTGTGATGTACGAAACCTGCCTACCCGGATTACTGTTCCAATTCAGTTCGGTGCCAAAACGCGCCTCGATGTCATCCTTCTGTTCAGATAACTGTTTGAAGAATGACTTGCCATAGGAACCGTATATATTTAAGCCAACCCAGATACGATCCTCATTCGTGTTGCAGTTTGCTGACAAAAACAGGGTTGAGCGTCCAATGGCAAATTCCGTCCAATTCTGGGGTTGTGGACTTCTTGGTTTCACGATACTCTTGCGTTGCAACAACAAGTCACGTAAAGCACTCCAATACTCTTGTTGCAGCTGCATTGTCCCTGAAACCCCAGTTGTACCAGCGTGTTTTGCGCTCTCGGCAATGGTTTTCTGCCACTCATTCGGCTGCGACACGATGTTGAACTTCGGCGCCGGCGCCGAGTTGCCAATGCGCCACACCTCGATTTCAAGCGCGAAGAAGTTAAACGTCTCCTCCGTGATGCGGTTTAGCCAGTCGATGGCGGCGCGATGTTCCGGCGTGAACGTGCGCGCGATCCAAACAATCGTCACAGCGTCCAACCCCGCAGCATACGTCATCAGTTGGCCCAGATGGGTGTGATCGGTGGCTGCCAGTTGATTCTCGATTAGCACATAGCTGCCGGAGACGGTATCTTTGCACAGGATATCGGCGCGGAAAGGGCCGACGCGCTGCTCCTGCGCCTCCAGTTCGAGATCGAGTCCGATCACATCGGCCAGGATCGCGAGGTTATCGGGCTGCGCCAGCCACGGCGTGAAATCGCCGCTTTCGCTGACCCAGACATTGCGTAGATCGACGCGTTCAAATTTACCGAGTGGGGGTATTGGCATGGTATTGTCCACTGAATCGCAAGTTCATCATTCCTTCAACGCCGCATTCATCGTCCGGGCAGCTAGATCGAACCAGAATGCCGCAATATCTTCTACCAGCGGCGCGGATGCAGGGATCAACCCTGTCCCATAATGGCTATCATAGCGCTCAGCATAACTGCGGGCAAGTTGGTAGGCCCAGTAAGCGGAGTTGAGTGGATTAAGCTGGCATTGCCCGGCCGTTTCAGTAGGGTCAGTCGAGTGCTCATGAATGACTGACCTTTCCGCAGTTCGACTGCGATATCCTGCAATCGCTTTCCAATGAGGGCGTAGGGTGAGTGTGTTACTTTTCTAGGCATAGCCAATGGTCACTGTGAAGTCGTGTCACCCACCAGTCATAGGTGTGGTTCCATGAATCGTTCGGGATCCGGCACGCGCAGGTCGCCGGAGATGAGTTTGGGGAGCAAAATGTTGCGAAGTGTAGTGAGACTGTCGAGTTCATGCAGAGATACATGAATACGTTCTAAGTATGGGTGAACTATGGTTTCATATGCCTGAATCAACTTATAGGTGGGATAGATCACTGAAATACTTGCAAGAGTTTCGCGAGTGATTGTGTCAAAAACAGATCCGTGTGCATGCTGTTTAAGACTAGCGACTGATTCCCGTGTCGCGAAATATGTGTAGTAACCATACGTATCGTTTTTACCGCGTAGGCCATAACACGATTGATTCATCGCCATGGGTTTACCGACTAGCGCAATACGACCTACCGTTCCTCTTGCTGTAATGATCGTTGTGCCCACTGACAGAATTCGTGCAGATGAGTTCTCTACTCCTTCAGAGGTTACTTTTTTTTTCAGTATCTATAACCCAGACGTCAAAGTCCCTCGGTGCATCTACCACCGAAAACCAAGGTATGACACCGTTCCAGTATCGCGCCACGGATGTTTTTGGTGTCCCACCGCCAGATATCGTGATGGTTTCAGAAAAAGGTTGAATCGACCACCCCTTCGGAATCTCCCCCAACTCCGAATCCTCGAAGGCATCGGGGAAGAGGGCGTCGATCTCGTCCGAGATGAACGGGCTAGGCGGGGTTTGCAGACGATGATCACGCCGCGCGATGTTGCGTCGCACCGGGTCGAAATCCACGAACCACGATTTGAACAACGCCCGCGCCATGACTTCCAACGTCTCGTTCATGCGCCGGTTCAACTCGATTTTGTCGTCTAGCGTGCCGAGGATGTGGGCAATGGCGCGTTGTTCAACTATTGGAGGGACTGGAACATCTAAATAGTCCAATACATCCGTTGGTACACGTTGTCGACCAGATGAGCCGGTCATATGACTTATCGCATACTTAGTGACTTCATCCCATTTGGTAAGATAGTAAGCGTAATCTGTTTCAGTAATACCTTCACGACCACGGATTACGATGAATTCGGTAGAACCGTGCGCAGTTACGCCTATATCACCGCAGAAGCGGGCAATTTTTCCATTCTCAAGGCAAGGGGTAATTCGTGCCATTAGGGTATCGCCAACCATGAATCGTGCCCCACCTCCTTCGAAATTACGATGTTGACTTGCGAAGACACCTCGAGAGCCAGCACTTATCGCTTGCATGTCGACAAAGGGGTACTTTTCATTGCGCTTTAGATTTACTTGCGGATTTATTATCACTGCTTTGCTAAATGGTATCTCGCGCCACTCACCACACATACCCAAGCTCCTTGAGATTGGCGGTTATGATCGTCTCGTGTATGGCAGATTGCGTCACATTCTGCCGCTGGGTGACAACCCAATGAGCCAAATCAATCCGCATCTCCAACCTCCTTACTTTCTTCAGAAACAAGAATATGGCGTCGATCTAATTCTGCACGAAGTTCTTCTTCGTCAGGCAGCACGAGGCGATATTTCGAAGCAAAAAGTTGTCGGCTTTCTTTGAGCACCGAGTAGCGCACTTCTGTTTCGTCCTTATCGGCGCAAAAGATGATCCCAATGGTCGGGTTATCATCCGCGCCTCGCTTCAGGTCATCAAACATGCGGACATACATGTCCATCTGACCGATATCCTGATGGCGAAGCCGGGCAGTTTTCAAGTCTATGAGCACAAAGCACTTGAGCAGGTAATTGTAGAAAACGAGATCGACATAATAGTGCGAGGTTTCAGAACTGACTCGATACTGTCTGCCGACAAAGGAAAAGCCCTTGCCCAGTTCGAGCAGAAACAGTTGCAATTTGGAGATAATGCGCGCCTCCAAATTGCTTTCATGCTCTACAGGCGATTCCTGCAATCCCAGAAATTCCAGCACATAAGGGTCTTTAATGAAAGACTCGGGGGCATCTGGCACGGCTAGGGTTGAGGACGCCTCGTCCCCGTGAATGGATGGAGACTTCAACAGTCGCTCGTAATAGAGCGTGGTGATATTGCGATCAAGTTGCCGTGTGCTCCACGCCTGTTCGGCGGCCTCCTGAACATAATAGTCACGGACAGCAGGATTTTCGACGCGCATGATCAGACGGTAATGCGTCCACGTCAATTCTCTACGCAGTGCGTAGAGTTTTCCCTCGGTGGGAAATGCCAGGAAAAACTGACGGAAATTCCACAGGTTTGACGCGCTTAGCCCTTTGCCAAATTCATCGCCCAGTTGTCTGGAGAGCGCCTTGATAATCAACCTGCCATACTCAGCCCTTTCCTTACCCGACTGCTCCTCCTCCACAATGCGCTGGCCAATCTGCCAGTAGGCCTCAACCATCAGGAAGTTGACATTGGAGTAGGCTTTCTGGCGCGTAGAACGAAGTATGTTGCGCACATCGTCCAGGAAAGATCGACTGATGATGTCATTCCCCATGTTTTACCTCGCCTTGTTCATTTGTCTCAATTCTCTACGCACTGCGTAGAGTTTTCAGTTCAATAGACTGGTGCGTGCTTTTAGTGAACATTTCCGTGCTTTTAAATCGTGCTTTTCGGCAGTTTTCAGCAAATATCCCGTGCATTAAGTGAACATTTAGCGTGCTTTTCCGTGCGTTTATTATGTCTTGTGGCGATAACTTACATTTCGTCCGCGATTCCCTTCACGGATAAGCTTTCCTTCATCAACCAGATTATTCAAGATGCGATACGCCTGACTACTGGCTATCCGGCACAACTCAGCCGCTTCCCTGCGCGTGATCTGACCGTTATTCTCAACATACTGCAATACCATCTGTTTTTGCTGCAATGGCTCAAAACCTCTCTGGCGCACATAAGCCGCTTTGTCGCCCAGCGCCCGATAGGCCGCAGCTGACAGGTGCCACGCGCGTCCACGCTTTTGACCGCGCACTTCAACCAAACCAGCTTCTACCAAGTGTTGCAAAGATGCGCGTGCATCCGCCTCGGACTTTTGCGTGAGATGTGCTGCATCTTCGGTAAGAAGGATTCTTTCATGCCACAGCGTGTTGAGTATGAGTAATTCATCGAGTGTCAGATGGGGCCTGTTTTGATCTTCTGTGACCAGCAGTCGCACAAAATCGAGATTCGCGTCGCCGCCAGGGATGACCACCGTCACGCTGGTGCTTTCGCTGCGGTCATAGGACGGTGCTGGCCGGCCATTGCGCAACTGTTCGTAAAAAATGGTATCAATGCCACGGGCGGTGCGCTCAACGATACCGGCGCGTTTGAAAACATCGGCTAGCAACGGGTTGCGCGGACGTGGCGTGGTAACCAGGAGGTTATCCAGTCGCACGCCTTCTGGGAACCCGCCAGGATTGCTGATCTCAATATAATCTGAGTGCCATTGGAAATGTACCGCGCCGAGACGCTGGTAATCGCGATGGATCATGGCATTGGCCACCGCTTCACGCAATGCCCGCTCAGAATAATCGGGGACCCCCACGCGAACAAATCCCACCATCAACTCCTGCTCGCGGTTGCGGGCGCGGATACGGGCTTCAATCTCCTCCATAACCCGCAGTAGCGGCCAACGGAAGAAGTCATTGACTTCAACATCAAGTCCGCGCAACACCTGGAACGCGGTTTCATGGCCTGGAATGAAACGCCGTAACGCCTCCTCTTTCCCGAAAAGCAGCAAACCGGTCAGTCGAACGCCGCGCACAGCACCGTTCGCGTCAACAACACCCAGGGCTTTGGCTAATTCGAAGTCGGAAAGATCGAGCAGGGATTCATCGCTGCGACCGCGACGCTCCCGAATACTGCGCCGAAAACGCTCGAATTCCAACAAGTCCAGATCCTCCCAGCGCGCATTACTCACGGTCTGCGCCGAAGGGTCCATCAATCCACGATCCCCTTGCATCGACTGTATAGCATAGCTGTCCATCGGCAGACAGGCCGGGCGGCCATCGCCACCCAGTGCGCGTCGCAGAAAGACGCCATCGCTGCTGCCAACCGACTGGCGCTGGGGTGGCACTTCAATCACCAGCACGATTTGACCGTCGATCTTGACGGCTTCGATCTGCACTGATACAGCAGGTCGTGTGCGGCTGGCTACCAACGCGGCGAGCTTGTGTACGTCAGTTTCTTTGCCATGGCGCAGGCGAGCGCCGGTGATACGGCCATCATCTTCTACGCCGATCAATAACAAACCGGAACCACCACCAGTCCGATTGGCGAGACACACGACCGTCTCGACCAAGTCGCGGTCGTTTAGCTGCGATCGCTCCTCGCCCTTAAACTCAATGCTCAGCGTTTCTCCATCTTCGATCAGGCCTCGCAGGGTATCGGGCATCATGTTCATTCGCCAAACCCCAAATGTCTCAAATTGGCGTTGATCGCCGCATCCAGCCTTACGGCTTCGGCCTGCTGCTGGCGCAAGGTCGCGACAAGTTGCGCCATCTTGTCCTCAAACACCTCGCCGTCATCCTCAACCGCTTCTGCGCCCACGTAGCGCCCCGGTGTGAGGACATGCCCGTTCTTGCGAATATCGTCCAGGGTGGCTGACTTGCAGAACCCCGGTATGTCGGCGTACGGTAGGGGCGAAGCATTGCCATGTGATTCCGGATTGCCAGATGTGCGCGGCAATGCTTCGCCCGTATGATCCACATCCCCACGCCAGGCGTGGTACACACCCGTGATCCGGGCCATATCGTCGACAGTCAATTCACGGTGCACCCGGTCAGTCAAGGTGCCCAGCTTGCGTGCGTCAATGAACAAGGTTTCGCCGCGCCGGCCGCGGAACCGACCATTCTGCTTGTTGCGCGTCAAGAACCACAGGCACACCGGGATTTGGGTCGAATAAAACAACTGCCCGGGCAAGGCGACCATGCAATCGACCAAATCAGCCTCGATGATGGCCTTGCGAATCTCGCCCTCGCCCGACTGGTTGGTCGACATCGAGCCGTTCGCCAGCACGAAGCCGGCCAGCCCGGTTGGCGCAAGGTGATGCAGGAAATGTTGAATCCAGGCGTAGTTGGCGTTACCCGCTGGTGGCACGCCGTAGACCCAGCGCTTGTCGTCCTTAAGCTGGTCGCCACGCCAGTCGCTGTCGTTGAAGGGCGGGTTGGCCAGCACATAATCGGCCTTCAAGTCGGGATGCTGGTCGTTGTGGAAGGTGTCGCCGTGGGCGATCTGCGCGTCGATGCCGCGAATGGCCAGGTTCATCTTGGCCAGTCGCCAGGTGGTGTAGTTGCTCTCCTGGCCGTAGATCGAAATATCGTCGATTCTGCCGCTGTGCGCCGCGATGAACTTCTCGCTGCTGACGAACATCCCGCCGGAGCCGCAGCATGGATCGTAGACGCGGCCTTTGTACGGCGCGAGCATCTCGACCAGGATGCGCACCACGTGCGACGGCGTGTAGAACTGCCCGCCTTTCTTGCCTTCGGCGCTGGCGAACTGTGACAGGAAATATTCGTAGACCTGACCCAGCTTGTCTTTGGCACGGTCGGCCGCGCTGCCCAGCGCGATGTCGCTGACCAGGTTGATGAGCTGGCCGAGGCGCTGCTTGTCGAGGCCGGGGCGCGCATAGTCCTTTGGCAGCACGCCTTTCAGCGAGACGTTGTCACGCTCGATGGCGGTCATCGCGTCGTCGACCAGCTTGCCGATCTCGGGCTGCGGCGCATTGGCGCGCAAGAACGCCCAGCGCGCCTCGTGCGGCACCCAGAAAATGCTGACGCCGCGATATTCGTCGGGGTCCTCGGGGTCGGCGCCAGCGGACTGTTGCGCGGCCAGTTCGGCGTGTTTGGCCTCAAAGGCATCCGAGATGTACTTGAGGAAGATCAGGCCGAGGACGACGTGTTTGTACTCCGCCGCATCCATGTTGTTGCGGAGTGCGTCGGCGGTCTGCCACAGTTTCGCTTCGAACCCCGGCGTGTCGGAAGGTGGTGCTGGATTGGTCATACGAAGGTTAGCATAGCATAAGCATGCGAATCCACGTCCAGGAATGAAACGTAGGTTTACGTACTCAGGCTTAGTCACATTGAGATGCGCGACCATTGGCTGAGCTCAGCGGCGTGGGCGATGAAGTTATTCAGGCGAGCCTGTTGGCATTGAACCTCGGATGGGTTACTGGACAGCTACCGATCAGTATTGAGCCGCCGCATTGTATATAACGTTTTCCAGTTGCAGCATCTATTTTCCGCCTAAATCTATTGACCCGCGAACCACAATTCATACAATAGATCAGTATGCTAGAACGTATGTTCTATTTCAGTGAGAGCGGACACTGTCGAGGAGTGGTCAGCAGGCGTGCCATGCGCAGCGCGGACATTTCGACCGAATAATGAAGACACTTGATAAGATCATCAAGGATTTTCGCCGGTATGCCAAGAAAGACCCCAAGCAGGCTGGCTGGATTGAAAAGATGATTCGGCATCTGCAACACCAGGAAGTGCTGCATCAGCAGTGGGTTGCGCGCCGGCAGGCCGACTCGTCGGACCCGATGCCGCGGTTCTGGATCGGCGTGGCATACGAGCCGGACACGAACCCGGCCAGACCGTGGCGCGCATTCTACATGCGGGGCGGCCGGCCGC
>CAIQQO010000061.1 GCA_903873965.1 uncultured bacterium | reverse complement strand
TGAAAAAGGTGCAGAACGGGACGCCGGGCAGGTCGTAGTAGCTGCTGCCGGAGCCTCCGATCATGCGCGAGGTGACCATCTTGTACAACACCTTATGCGTGCCGCGCGGCGTGCCAAAGCCGCCTGCGCCGCTGCAGATCAGGTGGCTTAGCACTGGATTGTCATTCTCAAAGGCCGTAATCGTCTGCTTCTTCAAGTTGACTTCAATGCGTTTGTTCGTCACATCGGGCGAGAGCGGCGTCACATCAGATGGATCGATGCGGCGAATGTCGGTGGCGAGGATATACGGCCCGGGTGAGTTCGACACGCCGTCCTGCAGGCGGTACCACCATGTTTTGGACTTATCCTGCACGGCAGCGATGACGCGATATACCGTGCTGTATTCGAGGCGCTTACCCTTCGCGCCGCCGACGTCCGGCGTCGCACGGCAGTCGGTGAAGGGAACAGTGATCTCGCCCCAGAAGTGCTTGGCGGCTTCGTCCTGCAATACCGGATTCTTGATATCCTGTACGGGTTGAACACCGGATGAGTAGATAAAACCATCATCCGTCTTAAACCACACATCGTTGTAGGGCATGACAGCCTGTCCATGCACCTGCCCGGTCAAGATGAACACGTCATCGCGTTTCACCGTCCGCACCAACTTGGACTTGGCGTTGGAATCGGCGCGAATAACAGCACTGAGTTCTGCCACACGGCCTAGCGGTGTGGGCGGCGCGTCCGGTGTATTAGGCGCAAGCCACAGGCCGGAGTAACTGGTATGTGCAGCCACAGGGCTGGTTTGGCCGAACGCCGTCACCAGGTTCGTCAACGGCATGGCAGCCGCTGCAGTGACCAGACCACCTGCCAGTTTCAACACATTACGCCGACTCATGTTGTTCATGTCCAAAACTCCGTTTCCATTCGATTCAAGAATAGCAAATGATAGCACTACAAGCGCCCATGCCGTCAATCAGCACTTGGACACCATTGCGTCATTCTAAGTTATATCTAATAATAACCTATAAGCAATTTGGCGCTGCCGCGCCATCGCCTGTACCATCATCTGAATTGGAGAAAACAAAAAACCACACGGCGGGGGGACCGTGTGGTTTTATAAAAAAGGGAGCAATAATCTAATTTAAGTGTGCAGCACCATCTTCATCAAGACGAAGTTGGCGACATAAGAGAAAGCGATCACAATGGCCTCAGCAGCCACGATGCGCGCCACGATCGGCCAGAACTTGTTCTTTTGCAGCCGGGTACGCATCAGGTGCTCCATCACAATGATGATCAACAGCACCACCAACCCAGTCAAAAGCAGACTAACATTATCAAGAAGATGCACGAGACGGTAGTCAAGACCGGTAAATGCCAGCGGCATGGCGATCACATTGACGCGAACCTGCAAAGAAAACCACACCGTCGCCCCGGCCAGCGCAAGGTAGATCACGTAACACAGGATGTACTGCAGCGCGCTCGGCGGCTTCGGTCCGTATTTGTTCCTGATCACAATTCATTCATCCTCTGACACCTCTATTTATACACCCTCATGACCGCTGGCGCATCGGTATTCTTGCCAATAGACTTGCCAAACTTGCCAAACATGATTGAAGCACCATTTACAATAGTGCCATGTTGAATTCAGCGCAGAATGCGAACGTGGAATCACTCACTACGTTTGGCGAGTTATTGCGCTATCTGCGCCGCCGCGCAGGCCTTACCCTGAAGGAACTGGGCGCGGCTGTGGGCTACTCAGAGTCGCAGGTCGCCCGATTAGAGGGCGGGCAACGCCTGCCGGATGTCCTTGCCATCAAGACACAGTTCGCGGAAGCCTTGCGACTGCAAACAGAACCCCAGCTCCTGCAGCATCTGGTGAAACTGGCGACTGTCGCACACCCGCCGCGCAGCGCTCCCCCCACGGTGCCCGCGCGCGCCGCCCCTCGGCACAATTTGCCTCAGCCCCTCACCCATCTGATCGACCGCGAGCGCGATATTGCGGCGCTGCAGCACTTGATCTGCCATAGCGATCATCGCCTGATCACGCTGCTTGGCTCGCCGGGCGTGGGCAAGACCAGCCTGGCCATCGAGGCGGTGCGTGCGTCGTGCGAAGCCTTCATCGATGGCGCATGGCTGGCCTCGCTGGCGACCATCACCGACCCTGCTATGGTACCGGCCGTGATCGCGCAGGCGCTCGGGGTTGAAACCAACCTGACGCAACCACTCGACAGCCTTGAACGGCACTTGCGCGACAAGCACATGCTCCTGGTACTCGACAACTTCGAGCAGGTGCTGGACGCCGCAATGGACGTTGCCGTTCTGCTGGGCGCGCTGCCTCGTGTCAAGATCATCGTTACCAGCCGCGCCGCCTTGCGCATGACGGGCGAATGCCTCTTTGAAGTCACGCCCTTGCGGGATGCCCCGGCTGTGGAGATGTTCCTCGACCGCGCCGCAGCCATCCGGCCCGACCTGGAACACACAGCGCAGTTGCGCGACACGGTGGCGCGTATCTGCAGCCATCTCGACGGCCTGCCGCTGGCGATTGAAATCGCGGTGGCGCGCCTGCGCCTGTTCAGCCCGCCGGCATTGCTGGCGCGCCTGGAACACCGCGATACCCGCGCCGGCTCCGGCGTCCTCGACCTGTTGTCTGACGGACCGCGCAACCTGCCGGCGCGGCAACGCACGCTGCGCGCCACCTTTGAGTGGAGTTACGAGCTACTCACACCCAGCCAGCAGCGCCTGTTACGCGCCATGAGCGTGTTCTCGGGCGGGTGCGCCCTGGCCGCGCTCGAAGCCATCGTCAACCCAGGCGCCTCGGATATTTTCCTGACCGACAACCTGCAAGCCTTGGTTGAAGGCAGCCTGGTGCAGCGCCATGACAGTCCACAGGGTGAACCCCGTTTCACGCTGTTGACCGTGATCCGTGAATATGCCGCGGAGCAACTGATCGCCTGCGCAGAAACCGCGGAAGCACACCAGCGCCACCTGCACTATTACCTTGAGTATGTCATCGCCAACGCGCCGGGTATATGCCGGCGCATGGACACGCCGGCGTCAGCGTGGCTGGCGCCCATGGAAGAACATGGTCACTGGATACGATGCCTGCGCGAAGAACGCGATAACCTGTTAGCGGCGCTTGAGTGGGGGCTGCGCGCCGGTCATGAACCCAGGGCCGGCGTAGAACTCGCCGTGTGGCAGTCGCCTTTGTGGGGCATCTTCGGGCCGTGGAAGGAGACGACCTCCTGGCTCGAACTGGCGTTGCAGCACTGCGACCCGCAGACACAACCACGCCAGTGCGCGCTCATTCAATCGCAGTTGAGCAGCTATCTGGTGATGGTCGACACGCCACGCGCCGAGGCGCTCGCAACCGAGTCGATCAAGACGATTCGGCAATACGGCACACCCCAGGAATTGTTATTTCTGTTGCCCAATACCGCCACTGTCGAGTTGGAGCGCAACAACCTGGAACATGTGAAGTCGATAGCCAGCGAGGTGCTGGCTCTGACCACCGCCCTTAACATTGGCTTCGGCCGTGAAAGTGCATTGTTTCAACTCTCCGAAGTAGCGTTGGCGCAAAAGGACCTGGAGCACGCCGAAGTGTATATCGAGCAGACGCGCCAGGCGCGGGCGCTACTACTGCACGAACGCGGCGCACCGCCACATCTCGACAATCTCAGCGGGAACCTGGCGTGCTTCCGCGGACACTACCTGGCAGCAGCGAAACTATGCCGCGCGGCGCTGGAGAGTTTCGACAATGCCGGCTTTACACACGGCGTAGCGACGGTGCAGCACAGCCTGGGCGACATCGCGTTGTTTCAGGGCAAACTGGCCGAGGCGCTGGTGCATTTTCAGGCCGGGCTGCGCTTGTTCAGCACCAACGCCAACCGGCAAAGGTCGACGTGGTGCCTGGCCGGCATCGCGGCTGTATTGGCGATGGCCGAGGAACCGGAGCAAGCCATGCAGTTCTGGGCGAACGTCGAAGCCATCCGCACGTCCATCGGATCGCCGCGTCCGCCGATGCGCGAGGACGACTACCGCCTACGCGTCGATGCTGCGCGCGATGCCTTGGGCAACTACAACGGTGCCATCAGCACACTTGGCTTCGAACGCACCGTCGAAGCCGCCCTGGCGCTGACGGCCAAGTCACTATGACCTCTGGAAGTAAAACAAGATGATCAACTCACCCCTCTCCATATACATCAACTGGGCCGCTTACGACGAACTCTCAGACAACATCGAACTGACCGAAGCTCTGGCGATGCGCCAGCTCGATGAGTTGCTGCGCCTGCGCGGGTTGGGCGTGCGCTTCGACTATTACGTGATGGACGCCTTCTGGTACGCGCGCGACGGCGCGTATCGCACATGGCGCAAGCCGCACTGGCCCGCTGGCCCCGACGCGTGGCTGGCAAAGTGCCTCGAAAACAACGTCAAGCCGGGGCTGTGGGTGGCGGGCAACTCGACGCACAGCCACGACCCGATCCCCGCGTGGCGCGATTCACTCACCGCCGATGGCGGCTCGCTGTGCCTGTTCAGCGGCGGTTTCCTGCCGCATTTTCTCGAATCGCTGCACTTCTGGGTGGAGCGCGGCGTGCGCCTGTTCAAGTTCGACTTCATGAACCTGTCTGCCGCCACGCCCGCAATTGAGCGCACGATGTTGCCTTCCGAAATCCGCGCGTTGAACATCGCAGCCTTGCAAGCCGGGCTCAAGGTGTTTCGCCAACAGCATCCCGACGTCGTGTTGCTGGCCTATAACGGGCTGGAGGAGGCGCAGTGGTTCGCCGGTGGTCTGCACTCGACGCAGAGCAACACCAGCCTGCCGTTCCGCAAGACCGTCGATGTGAAGTGGCTGGAAGTTTTCGACACGCTCTATTGCGGCGACCCGCGCCCCGCCGATGTCCCGACGATGAACTTCTGGCGTTCCAAGGACATTTACTCGGATCACATGGTGCGCCTCTATGAGCAAAACGGGTTCCCGCTGCACCGCATCGACAACAGCGGTTTCATGATCGGGACCACCGGCACGTGCTACTATCGGCGCACCTCGGCATGGCAGGGCATGTTGCTCCTCGGGCTGGCGCGCGGTGGCTGGGCCAACACCTACTATGGCAACCTCGACCTGCTGACCGATGAACAAGCGCACTGGTTCGCGCGCGCCCAGTCGCTCTACCTCGACCTGCAGGCGCACGCCGTGTTCAGCACCTTCGGCCAGTTGCCCGGCACGGGTGCGGCATACGGCTTTGCGGCAACCGACCGCGACGGCGCGTTGTATGCCGTGGTCAACCCGGCGCAGCAGACCAGCCGCCTATCGTTACCCGCAACCGACCTGCCGATGCGGGTGCTGTTCCACGATGCTGGGTTTGTGCCGCAACTTGAAGGCGACGGCGTGACCCTCGGCGCGGAACAACTGGCGATCGTCGGCACGGGCAAATACGCCGGCGCCGCCTACGATTTTGGCATGCAAGCCGACGTGCACATCCCATCCGATATCGCGCCGCTGCCATCACCCGTCTGCGCGGCAGATGGCGACAAAGCCGTGACCACCACCATCGCTGCCCCAACGCACGGGTCATTGCGCATCATCCTGCGCCAGTCCGATCCGCGCGGCGGCGCAAAACGCACTACAGGCGGCGCGCCGCCCAACGGCATTTCACTCGGGCAACTGCTCACGATCACGGTGACGCAGAACGGCCAGCCAGTGCCCGTCGATATCAACTACGACAAAGCCATCTGGTCCGGTCTATCGTGGGCGGTCGGCGAGGTTCCGGCAGCACGCCTATCACCCGATGCGCCCGTGACCATCCACGGCGCCTCCCGCGAACCCGCACCAATCACACTCTCGCTGCAACTCTATACCGTCACCTAACATCACCCATTCCATTCCGTTCCGTTCCGTTCTGTTCTGTTCCGTTCTGTTCCGTTCCGTTTTACGTTTCACGTTTCACGTTTCACGTTTTACGCTTCACGTTTTACGCTTCACGTTTTACGCCGTCTCTATTAACATTAGCCCCATGAAAGAAGCAGTCATCTTTGGCGCGGGCAACATCGGTCGCGGGTTTATTGGACAACTGTATAGCGAGAGCGGTTATGAGGTCACCTTCGTTGACGTCGACCAACCGCTGCTCGATGCGATCAACCAGCGTGGTGAATACACCATCCGGCTGGTCACGAACGAACGCACGGAAGAAGTGCGCGTGGGACCGGTGCACGCCTTGCACGCCAATAACATCGAAGCGGTTACGGCGCTGGTCAGCCGCGCGGAGCTTGGCGCGACGGCGGTCGGCGCGAATGTGCTCAAGTTCGTCGCACCCAACCTGGCCAAAGGCTTCGCGCGTCGCGCAGCCGCAGGTAATACCGACCCGCTGAACCTGATCATCTGCGAGAACCTTAAAGGCGCAGCATCGATCGTGCGCGGCATGGTGAAGGACGCGCTGCCTCCCGAACACCACGCCTTCATGCAGGCGCACGTCGGTTTTGTCGACACGGTGATCGCGCGCATGGTGCCGCCGCCGACGCCCGAACAACGCGCGCAAGACCCCGGCATGATCGTCGTCGAGCCGTACAAGGAGCTGCCGGTCGATCGCAACGGGTTCATCGGCCAACCGCCCGTGGTCGTCGGGATGACGCCGTACGCGCCGTTCTCGTTCTTCACCGAGCGCAAGCTGTACATTCACAACGCCGGTCACGCCGTGCTGGCCTATCTGGGCTACCAGGGCGGATTCGAATACGGCTACGAAGCACTGGCCGACGACGACATCTACTTTCAGGTGCGCGGCGCCATGGAAGAATCGGCGCTGACCCTGGCGCGCAAGTATCACCCGCCGCAAGGCGCGTTGCGCGTCAACATCGACGACCTGCTGCATCGCTTCGAGAACACCGTCCTCGGCGACACGATTTTAAGGTTGGGGCGCGACCCGATCCGCAAGCTGGGACGCACGGACCGCTTGATCGGCGCGGCGCTGAACGCGCTGGCCGAAGGCGTCACGCCCGTACACCTGGTGACCGGCATCGCGGCGGCGCTCAAGTTCAACCACCCCGAAGACCCCCTCGCCGCCGAGTTGCAGGCCAAACTGCACGGCTACGGGCTGGCGCGCACGTTGAGCGAAGTAAGCGAACTGCCCGCCGGAGAGCCCCTGGCGGAGATGGTGATGGCGAGGTATCGGGCGATCTGAAGAACGTGACTCGTAAAACGTGAAACGTGAAACGTGAAACGTGAAACGTAATTCGGATTCCGAATCCGAATCCGTATCCGTATCCGTATCCGTATCATCGCAGGGGCGAAGCATTGCCAGGAAACCTCATGTAGGTTGAGGTCCGTAAGGCAATGCTTCGCCCTTGCGACAATTACACAAATCCACAACGGCCATAAACACGCACCCGACCGACGCCCCACAAAACCCCAATGGCCACCAACCGCACCGTAAAACGTGAAACGTAATTCGGATTCGGAATCCGAATCTTCGTACGGGCATGCCGCGCGGAGCGACATTGCCATCAACGTCACGGTAATCATGGTTTCGTCGGGCAATGCCGTCACCCTTACCGTCGCGGCGATGTGAAACGCAATTCATAATTCATAATTCATAATTCGGATTCCGTTCGCCCCACACCGCATCAACGCGCCATGCGTTGCCCACCGACGAGGCGTTGTATCAGGCCAGGTCGACAGGTCGCCACCGCATAGCGTGAGTATCCCCCCCGAATTTCCTGAGATTCGGGGTGTAGATGAAATCTATGAGGGGATGAGGGGATGAGGGGTTTTCTAGAAAGTTT
>CAIQQO010000060.1 GCA_903873965.1 uncultured bacterium | reverse complement strand
CTGGGATTATCGAGCCAACGCCTGGCGCGCATCAAGCCCGTCATGCAGCGCTATGTGGATGAAAACAAGTATTCAGGATTCATCACACTCGTGGCGCGGCATGGCCAGGTCGCACACATGCAGGCCGTCGGAATGGCGGACATTGCATCGGCGCGCCCTATGGCCGCTGATACGCTCTTTCGCATCTATTCCATGACCAAGCCTGTCACCAGCGCAGCCGCGCTGATACTGTTCGAAGAAGGTCGGTTTCGCCTGAGTGACCCGCTGTACGAGTACCTGCCTGCGTTCAAGGACATGCAGGTATATATCAACACGATTGGCGATACAGAACCCGCCCGACGCCCGATCACGATCCTCGACTTGTTCACCCACACTGCCGGACTGGGCTATGGTATAGGCAGCACAACCTTCCCGCTGTCCGAGCAGATGTACCAGGAACGCTACTGGGACCCGATCACGGCCAATAATGGAATCACGCTGGAAACGCTCATCAACAATGTCGCGCAATTCCCACTGGCCAGTCAGCCGGGTGCTGCGTGGATTTACAGCCTCAGTATTGACGTACTCGGCCTGCTCATTCAGGTGCTGAGTGGGATGTCACTCCCGGTGTACCTTAAGCGTCGTCTGTTCGACCCCCTCGGCATGACCGACACCGACTTCTATGCGCCGCCGGACAAGCTACACCGACTTGCCACATGCTATGCGCCCATGCAACGCGACGGCGATGCGCCTGATGGCCTGGCGCCAATCGATGCCTTTGTCACCAGTGGCAGTTGGATCGAGCCGACGAATTCGCCCTCGGGCGGAGGTGGACTGGTTTCATCGACCGCCGACTACTTCCGCTTTGCCCAGATGCTGGCGAGCAAGGGCAGCCTCGATGGTGTGCGTGTTCTTGGCAGAAAGACGGTCGAGATGATGTTGGCCAACCATTTGCCTCCACGGGTATACACGTGGGATGACCCGGCGTTAGGTTTTGGTTTGGGCGGCAGCATCGTGCTGGATGCAGCCAAAACTTGCGAGATGGGTTCACCCGGCACTTGGAGTTGGAGCGGAGCTGCCAACACTGAATTCTGGATTGACCCGCGAGAAGACATGGTGTGCATGCTGATGGCGCAGCATCGCTCGGACGGTCCCAAGCCTGTCAACATTGATTTTCGCACACTGGTATATCATGCCCTGGTCGATTGAGGAAACCAAACACCTCACGGGTTTTGCCCGCGAGGTGTTTTGCTATCGGGAAGAAGTGGATTTAGATGATGGGCAGGGCTTCCTGCGCCTTCTTGATTTCTTCCTCGGGCAGCACGTAGTCTTCGATCTTGCCATTCATGTACTTTTCGTAAGAGGTCAGATCGAAATGGCCGTGACCGCTCAGGTTAAACACGATCGTGCGGCCAATACCCTCTTCACGGCACTTCAACGCCTCATCAATCGCGCCGCGGATAGCATGGGCTGATTCGGGCGCGGGCAGAATGCCCTCGGTGCGCGCAAACAAGACGCCGGCTTCGAACGTGGCCTTCTGGTTGACGGCGCGCGCCTCGATATAACCGTGGCGATATAGTTCACAGATGGCAGACGCCATGCCGTGATAGCGCAAGCCACCGGCATGAATCGGTGCGGGCATGAAGCCGTGGCCGAGTGTGTACATCTTGATCAGCGGCGTCATCATCGACAGATCGCCGAAGTCATAGGCATACACGCCGCGGGTGAGGCTGGGCGCGGCCGCGGGTTCAATCGCCACGACGCGTAGCTTCGATGTGGGATCCTTGAACTTGGCCGGCAGGAATGGGAAGGTCAGACCGGCGAAGTTGCTGCCGCCGCCGACACTGGCTACCAGCACATCGGCTTCGGCGTCGGCCAGTTCCAATTGCTTGATGGTTTCAAGACCGACGATGGTCTGATGCAACAGCACGTGGCCCAACACGGAACCGAGGGCGTACTTGCTAGGCGTGGGATTGGTTACGACATCCTCAACGGCCTCGCTGATCGCCAGGCCGAGGCTGCCGTAGCAGTTGGGGTCTTGCGCCAGCATAGTGCGACCGGCGTTGGTGTCCATGCTGGGGCTGGCCACGACCTTCGCGCCCCACGTCTCCATCAGGTTGCGGCGATAGGGCTTCTGGTCGTATGACGTGCGCACCATGTACACTTTGCATTCGATCCCGAACATCTGGCACGCGAACGCGAGCGCGCTGCCCCACTGGCCGGCGCCGGTTTCGGTGGCAATGCGTTTTGTGCCTGCTTCCTTATTGTAGAAAGCCTGCGCCACGGCTGTATTGGGTTTGTGGCTGCCGGCGGGGCTGCCGCCCTCGTATTTGTAGAATATCTTGGCGGGCGTCTGCAACGCCTTCTCCAGGCGATGGGCGCGATACAAGGGCGATGGGCGCCAGATGGTGTAAACATCGAGCACTGGCTTGGGGATTTCAATCCAGCGCTCTTTCGACACTTCCTGCTTGATCAGCTCCATTGGGAACAACGGCGCCAGATCGGCGGGACCGACGGGCTGCTTCGTGCCAGGGTGAAGCACGGGGGGCAGGTCAAACGGCAAATCGGCCTGAATGTTGTACCAGGCCTCCGGCATCTCACTTTCACTCAACACGTATTTCGTCTGTTCGGGCATGGAACTCCTTAATGTAATGGGAATATTCACGGAACTAGACACGAAGTATACCCGCCGATTTGAGGAATGAGAGTGGAGATTTGAGAAGTCGAAAAGACAACCCTTCCTTTCGTGCAATCACGCATCACGTTTCCCGTTTCACGACACACAAATCTGATAAACAGCCATAATGTCCTTATGACTGTTCATTTCAACCTTTGCCTGGCTCCCGACGTCATCGAAGCCGAACCCGATCTATTGCCCCTGGTCAAAGCCGCCGGTGTCACCGACATCTGGACAACGGGCTTTCTGTATGGTCACTGGTATTACACATTGTCGCGCGTCGAGAAGGCGATCCAGGCCATAGAGGCTGCGGGGCTAACGGCGCACCTAGCCAACCTGCCACTCGGTCATCCCGGCGACTCGCTGGGTTCAAAGACCGAGGATGTGCCTCTCGGCCCACCCGCGCACTGGCGCATGGGCGTGAATGCCGATGGCGCGCAACACTCGGGCACATCGTTGCACAAACCGGCCGTCGAAGAGAACTGTCAGGCGATCAAAGACCTGGCTTCGATCGGCGTGCGTGATGTCTTTCTCGACGACGACTACCGCCTCGCGCCTGCGCCAGGCATGATCGGCGGGTGCTTCTGTGATGAGCATCGGCAACGCTTCCTGGCTCAACATGGTCTTGATGCATCACAATGGGACCAACTGCTGCACGATGTCGCGCATCGCGCGTTTACGCCATTGCTGCGCCAGTGGGTCGACTTCACATGCGACGAATTGACCGCGATGTTCCGGGCGCAACAGCAAGCCGTACCAGGCATCGACCTTGGCATCATGGTGATGGTCATGGGGTCGGAGAAGGCCGGCATCCGCCTGAGCGACTACAGCGACGCGTTGTTTCGCGTGGGCGAGTTCATGTTTAACGACGTGGGCTTCAATCCAGTCAAAGGCAAGACGGATGAGTTATTCAGCGTCCTGTTCCATCGACGCTTCTGCGCGCCCGAACGCAGTTATAGCGAAAGCACCGCCTTCCCTGCGGATCAACTCTCCGCGCGCAATATGGCCGCCAAACTCGTCATCTCGACCATCGCCGATGTGCGCAACACGATGTTTATGAGCGGTCTGACGCCGTTCCCGCGCGCGCACTGGTCAACCTTAAAAGACGCTATTCAACTGAGGCAGCGCCTGAGCGCGTTGACTGCCGGACATCGCCTCGCCGGCCCGCTCAAGCACTACTGGGGCATGGCAAGCCGCTATACAAGCGATGACAACGCGTTCAGCCTGTTCCTGGCGATGGGCATTCCGTTTGAAGTGACCGCTGAACCTCGCGATGGGTGGACATTCCTGAGCCAAGCGGATGCGCAACACCTGAGCACGCAGATGGGCAGTGTTCCTGGCGCGCACCTGGTTTACAGGCCGGGCGACTGCGCTTCCTTTAATGTGGGTATGCCGGTCGAGGAATCTTTACCAGCCCTGTTTGAACTCAAACATCATATTGTGTCGCAGCTTAAGGACGTTCCTTACATCGTCGAGGATAGTCCCGCGGTCTGCGCGTGGTATCCCGACGCCGGCTGCGTTCTGGTGTGGAATCTGGATGATGCTCCGCAGACATTGACCGTGCGACTCCATGATTGGACGCAAGTGATACGACTGGATGGATTGGGAGTAGAAGCAGTGAAGTTGCCCACTATATAGTGTGACTAGGTACTACCGTATTCACACTCATGTGGAAAGTGTACCGTGAAATGCTGCGCCGCAGAAAAGACAGGACTTCGGTGTTCTAAAGCGATGGAAGGGGAGTGCGTTTTGCGCAACTCCCCTTCCATCCTACTCAAATACTCAGTGGTACTCCGGCAGATAACTACCATGTGCGGCTATGAGTTCATCCACCATCGGGTAGATTTGATCGAATGACAGTTCAGACGACGTGTGTGGATCGAGCAAGGCGGCGTGATAGATATGCTCGCGCTTGAGCGTCAACGCAGCCTCGACCACCAACGATTGCACGTTGATATTGGTCTGCATCAGTGCGGCCAGTTGCGGTGGCAGCTTGCCAATCTTGGTTGGCTGCAGGCCGTTTCTATCCACCAGAATCGGCACCTCGACGCAGCAGCCCTGCGGTAGGTTGTCAATCAACGCGTTGTTCGGCACGTTGCCATAGATCACGCGGCGCTGGTTGGTCTCGATGCTGTGGATGATCAATGAGCCATACTCGTGGCTGCGCTGCACTTCGATCGGCGCATCGCTCTCAAACAGGTCACGCATCTTATACCACCCGGCGATCTGCGACTCACAACGTCGGATGTATTCATCAAGCGGCACGTTGTATTTCTCAATCAGGTCGGGACGGTCGCGCTTGATGAACCATGGCGTGTATTCGGCGAAGTGCTCGCTCGACTCGGTGACGAAGTGACCGAAACGGTTGAGGATTTCGTAGCGCACGCGGTTCCATTCCGGCTGGCGGTTTTCGGCATAGACCTGACGGATGAGCGGATATAG
Source organism: uncultured bacterium (assembly GCA_903873965.1). GTDB lineage: Bacteria > Chloroflexota > Anaerolineae > J036 > Brachytrichaceae > CAIXPS01. The sequence goes on along the minus strand of CAIQQO010000060.1, from coordinate 1,862 downwards.
ATCCTGACCATCCTTCTCGAAGCGCAGGTAAAACGCCATGTGGTTGATGCCCGCGCACAGGTAGTTGATGCCCTCGATCGGGATGCCGATGTCGTGCGCAAGCTGTTCAGCGGTGCCTTGTACGCTGTGGCACAGGCCGACGGTCTTGATGTTGCTGGCGCGGCTGATTGCCCAGCAGTTCATCGCCATCGGGTTGACGTATTGCAGGAAAGTGACATTCGGACAAAGCTCTTCCATGTCCTTCGTCATGCTCACCAGCACAGGAATAGTGCGCATGCCGCGCATGATGCCGCCGATGCCGAGCGTATCGGCGATGGTCTGGCGCAGGCCGTACTTCTTGGGGATCTCGAAGTCGATCACGGTGCTGGGTTTATACCCGCCCACCTGAATCATCGAAATGGCGTAGTCGGCGCCATCGAGCGCCTTGCGCCGGTCGGTCGTGGCTTCAATGGTGGGGTGGGCACCGAAGGCCTGTCCTACTTTGCGCGCAACGATCTCCGAGGTGCGCAGGCGCTCCGGGTCAATGTCGAACAGGCTGATATGCGACTCTGCCAGTTCGGGAAAACTTAAAATATCACCGAGCAGGTTCTTGGCAAACACTGTGCTGCCGGCGCCGAGAAACGTGATCTTTGGCATTGCGGTCATAACCTCACTATTGGATATAGGTGCATTTTCGCATAGTTGACCCCTTTCTGGATACGGACTTCAGACGCAAAAACACCCCGAAGGTTAGCTTCGGGGTGTTGAATGCTCGGCGCACAACGCCAGTCTATTTCACTAGTTGCTTGTGTCAGCCAGATCTACCTTCTCAATTTTGGTGCCTGTGCCGCCGCGATCAATCTCTGCCGTCATGGCCTTGCCGTTGCCAGCCCATGCACCATAGTTGATGGTGAGCTTGTCCTTGGCGCCAAGCTGGATGCTCTCGCTGTTGAACGTTTGCGTGCTCTTGTCATCAATGCGTGAAATCGCAACAGAGAATGAACTGGGTTCAGTTGCGCTCGTCGACACGGTGACGGTGCCCTTCTCACGATCAAAACCAACGGTCGTGTCTGACCCGGATGCAATATCTTTGCCATAGACATCCAGTTCGAAATCGGCTGTCGGATTCTCAACACCAAGGATAATGTCAGGCGTTTCGGTATAGTCGGTGTGATACGTCAATGACTTGCCATCACCTGCAATAATCATTGTGTCTTTCTCGCCCGGGTCCATGTAGATGCCTTCCACGCCGATATAGTAGCCGGGGCCAATCATAGCAAGATCGGTTGGGTCATGCTCAGCCTTCAGGTTGTTGCCGTCCAGCACCGCGGTCAGCTTGACGCCCATGGGGACGTTGTACACCGGCGACGCATCTTCCTTCAACGGGTCCATGCCCTTGATCATATTCACGAAGGCGCTGGGGATGTCGCTGAGGAATTTATCACCCTCATAACCGAGTTTGTGACCTGCATCATCGGTGAGCAACAGACGCGACTTGCCTTCCATCCAAATCTGATTGAATTGCTGTGTGGGTGCGGCTACGGCGGCGCCACCCTTGCTGCCGGTCGCCTTGTTGCAGAACTGGCAGACCTGCTTGCCTAGTCGCGGCGCTGATGGCACGATCTCAAGCGTGTTGGTGCTCGCATCGCCCTTATACATCTCAGTAGCTATGCTGGGATTGGGAGAGGCTTCGTACTGCCATGTATTGGCGTTGGTGTCCACCTCAACGTAGCGCTCCTGCTTTGGCGAGTTGTTGTCGTAGGACATAATCCAGAAAATGCCATTGCCTTTGTCCTGAACGCCATAAGCGGTAATGGCGTGACCACCGCTGCGATCCGGCTTATAGATGCCGATGGTATAGGTGTCGGGGCTATCTTTGCCCT
>CAIQQO010000059.1 GCA_903873965.1 uncultured bacterium | reverse complement strand
TGTAGGTCTTCACCAACAATGCTGCAAGAAAGTGACAAACAGAAATGACAGCGCCAGTCAACATTGACAGCAACGCTTGCTGTATAGATAAGGTTAATGGCGACAGCGTTAGTACCAACTGCCACAGGACAAAGGAGAGCAATTATGAAACGCAAGATGGTTGTCGGTTTGATCGGGATCATACTCGTTGTATCAACCGCGTGTCAGCAAGCGGCGCCGCCCGCGCCCACTGTTGCACCTGCACCAACGGCCGTACCAACTGACCTTAAGCCTCAGCCCGTTGCCACAAAAGCACCGGTGCAGGCAACGGCAACACTCGTCTCGCCCACGGCAACGCCGCAAGCAGCGCCGACAGCAACGGCGCAAGACAGTTTCGCCGTAGCTTGTTCAAAAGAATGTGAATGGACGATCAAAGAGGCCCTGGGAAAGATCGACCCAACCGGATTGGCCATTGACAGACAAGGTAATGTTGTCGTTCTCAACTATGCGACTGCCCGCATCATGACGTTCGACCCCACCGGAAAACTCTTGTCGCAAATGGGCAAGGCCGGCAATAAAGATGGTCAGCTCAGCGCGCCAATAGGAATTGCTTATGACAGCCAGGGTAGCATCTATGTTGTTGACCCTGAAATCAACTTCAAGAGCGCCATCGCCAACGCCACGGTCATGAAGTTTGACACGGATGGCAAGTATCTCAAGACCTTTGCATCCAAAGACGCCGTTGACCAGGGCTTTGCTTACGGCATCGTGGTTGACGCGCGTGATAATGTCTATGCCACAATGCCCTACAACGACCGTATTGACAAGTATGACAGCAGCGGTAAATACCTTGCCTCAATAGGTACTTCAGGCAGCGGTGATGGTCAGATCAAGCGGCCGAGTGGCCTGGCTATGGATGCCAAAGGCGCGCTGTATGTGGCCGATCTCGGGAATTACCGCGTCAGCAAACTTGATTCGGCTGACGGCAAGTTTTTAGCCAAGATCACCAGTTGCGGGAGTAACAACACCGCTAAGTTTATGCCAGTTGATCTTCGTTTCGATGCTGCCGGCAACCTGTATGTTCTGGATAATGGCTCCACGGGTGTCTGTAAGTATGACGCCAACGGTAAATTCCTCAGTCGTTGGGGCAGCGCGGGTGCCGGCGATGGGCAGTTTGCTCTGGGCGACCCCTTCAACTGGCCCGGTGCGTCACCCGCAGCGCTCGCGGTGGATAAACAAGGCAACGTCTATGTGGCCGACCTCGGCAACCATCGTGTCGTGAAGTTCAAGCCGCGATAGGTTCGTGCATCGAGATCATTAAGTAGAGATTGGAACTGTAAGCATGTAACCGGCATATAATCCGCACAAGACCACAAGACGGGATGACACGCTGGCAATAGGGGATGACCGATGGGTCGTCCCTTTAAGGTTAGCAGGAGACACTATGCGCATAACTGAAGTTGAACTGGCCGTTGTGCGGAAATCAACGGGAATGGCTGCGGAGCGAAACGCCCATGCATTGCACCGCGAAGGTGATCAGACATCGGCGCAGGAGAAAGTACCCGATGTCGAACTGATCGTCATCACCATCAAAACCGATGCCGGGATTACGGGACACAGCATGGCCTGGGGCGTCAGAGGTGCACGGCGTCTGGCTGAAGAGATCGCGGCCGTCATCGTCCCGGAGATCATCGGCGAGGACCCGATCAACCGCGAGTACCTGTATCACAAGATCAACCACGCCGACCGCTGGGGCGGACATCTGCCGATCACGGCGCATGGCCCTATCGATGTCGCGTTGTGGGATATTACAGCCAAGTTTGCCGGGTTGCCAATCTATAAGCTCATCGGCGGTTACCGCGACAAGATACTGGCCTATGGCACCGGCCCGCGCTTCACCACGGCCGAAGGCTATGTGGACGAAGCCAAACGCGCCAAAGGCATGGGCTTTACGGCCTACAAACTCCACCCGCTGGGTGAGCCGACTTTTGACATTGAGTGTTGCGCCAAAGTGCGCGAAGCGATGGGCCCGGACTTCATTCTGATGAGCGATCCCGTCGGCGCGTATGACTATGAAGAGGCCATGCGAGTAGGGCGCGCGCTGGAAAAACTCAACTTCTACTGGTATGAAGAACCATTGCACGATTACGATATCCACAACTACATCCGCCTGACCCAGGCTCTCGACATACCGATTGCGGGCGTCGAATGGGCGGCAGGGCGCAACTTCCTGGCAGCGGAGTACATTGTGCGCGGCGCAGTGGATATTGTGCGCAGCGATGTCTCATGGAAAGGCGGCATCACGGGCTATCTGAAGACTGCTGCCTTGTGCGAGGCCTTCGGCATCAACTGCGAAATTCATCTGGCCATCCACTCACTGCTCAACGTGGCGAATGTACATGCAGCGTGCGGCATTCGCAACTGCAAATTTGTCGAGTTGACAGTGCCTATCGATAACTTCGGCATCAAGCAAGGGTTATCGGTCGATGATGCCGGTTACGTGCACGCGCCGACGGGACCGGGGCTGGGTGTGGAGATCGACTGGGAATTGCTTGAGCCAATGGTGATCGCGCGACTATAAGATCAATGGCGCCATTGAGGAAGCACGCGCTGCCAACATAGGGGACGATCTGCGGGTTATCCCCTGTGTTGGCAGCACTTCACAAGCCATCTACAGTAACTCCAGCGCCCGATCAAAACGATCCGCCAATACCAAGAAGGGTTCATCCCATCCGTTGGCCATGGCAATCTCCTGGATCGAAGCTGTCGGAGCAAACAGTGCTGCCAGTTTCAAAGCATTCTCGAAACGACCCTGTGAGTGCAAACTGGCTATTTCGCTGTCGATTATGCCAATAACTTCCTGCGGCATGAGTGGTGCCCAGTCGGACTCTTCAGAGACAGCGAGAAATAGTTTGGTTTGCTCAAGGAGTTCGAGCATCTGATTGTAGCCAGCGGCCATTTATTTGAGATAGCCCAGCCAGCGCTCCTGGTATGAAATCATGGTATCCAGCATCTCCTCGACGCGCTGGTACTGATTCACTATCGGATCCACCAGCAATGCCTGCAAGGCAGCCGATCTCGATTTGGTGAGGACGGCTTCGGCCGTCAGATCATGCACGGCAACCTGGTTCATCAGCAGGCCGGCAAACCCTTTTGGCAACTGGCCCATGGGAATGCCGTGAATGCCTGTGGCATCGACAGTCGCAGGAACCTCGACCACAATCCAATCCGGCAGGTTGGCGATCAACCCTTTGTTGGGAATGTTTACTGCTTCTTCAACGTAGCCCGAGTCGGTTAAAATCCCTTCGATAATCGGCACGACGCGCTCTTCAAGGTGCAGTTCAATTTCGGGCAGGATTGTTGCCAGATAACTCTTGTAGAAACGATAGAAGTCGAGGATGCCTTTGTGATCGGTCACGTCGTAAGCCCACTGGATATATTCGCCAAAATGGCTATCGCTGGTAATCGGCATCAGGCCAAACTTCTCCAGAATGACCTGGAAGACGCGCCGCTCCGGCCATGCTTCGGTCTCAATTCCAGCGAAATCTTCATCCTTATCAGGCCATTTGCCGGTTTCTTTGAAGTACTTGTGAACAGCATCCTGTGAGGCCATGTGCGCGAAGAACCCTGGCGCCCTGGCGCGGATGTCCGGATAAGCGTCCAGGCCGCTCTCCTTGTACTTTGCCGTCAACACGGCGCTGAAGTGGTTCAGCCCGGCAGCGCGCACTTCCAACGCTTCATAGGGCACGCCCAGAATGCGCGGCAGGAAGTTGCGCAACGAGCCGATCTCGTGGCACAGGCCGATGAACTTCAAATCGGGGAAGGCGCGCGTCACGGTCGTGCATATCCTGCTCATTGGATTGCTGAAGTTGAAGATCGTAGCCTCCGGGCAGATTTTCATGGCGTCAGCGCAGATATCCAGAATCGGCGGGATGATGCGCAGCGAGTGGAACAATCCGCCCGGTCCGCCGTTCTCGCCATACACTTGGCGAACGCCATATTGCTGCGGGATGCGCCAATCCAGTTCCCACAACTCGAAGCGGTTCCCGACTTCGATCGAGCTGATCAGAAAATCAGCGCCTTGAAAGGCTGCGGCCCGGTCGGTGGTTGCTGACACGGTGAAGGGCAACTTGTGTTCTGCAATGAAGGCGCGCGCATTTTGTTCGACCACTCCCAAAGTGTTCGGGTTGATGTCATGCAGGACGATCGTGCTGCTTTCCAGCACCTTGCTCTGCAGGATATCCCCGATGGTGCCATAGCCGAACTGGGCGCTCCCCGCCCCGATTAAGACAATTCGTTTTTCCATACGATAGCTCCTGATCTAGTTACATGGGTTATATTGCGATTCTTCAATCCCTGCAACTAGCCGTTTTACAGATACTTCTCATCATATTCCAGAACGAGAGTTCATGTAGTGAATGCCGGAAAGGTGCTTCATAACCAGGACGGACACAAGTGGTTTAAGCAATCGTGTCGCTTCTGGTGTTTCGTTACCATCAGCGAAGCACCTTGTCATTTTCGTCTGGCGCCGAATGCTGAATAACAGGTTTTGAACCAAACTATAGCAATCACTCATTAGATATTATGAAGTAAAATTAGCGTATACGGCACGAACGGTGCGTTGTCTGACATGTGCAACATATCATGATTGCTGCCGGGATGACTTTGCGCTGGTGGGCATTGTTCCGGTATTGGTCATGCGTGTCGGAGTTGTGAGGTACTATATGACCGAGAAGCACGCATATCGTAATAAAGATCTTGAATCAGGTAGCCAGAATAGCAGAACTAAAGAGCATCGCGAGCGCCACAGCGACCCCGACAAGTCGCCGGCTTCCACGCCTGTATCGACATTACTGCAACGAGCGCAACAGTCGCCCCAAAATGTAAGCCACGGCGATCTGATTGCGATCCAGCAAACTGTTGGCATGCGCGGCATGCAACGGATGCTGTCAGATGGCTCTTCTCAACATCCCGCTCGGACCGGGCCTCTGCAAACCTCTTTGCAACGTACACTCACGCGCCGTGGTTTTACCATTCAACCCAAATTGACAGTTGGCGCGGCGGATGATGCGTATGAGCGCGAGGCAGAACACGTCGCAACACGGGTGATGGCTACATCCGGCAGCGGCGCGCCTGTGGCGCGTAAAGAAGAGGACAATGCAGCGCAACGCAAAGCGCAGGATGCGCCGCAAATCACGCCGCTGATACAGCGCGAAGCAGCTGATGTCAGCGGTAGTTTCGACGCCGGACAGGATATAGAGCGCCGGATTGCGTCCAATAACGGCGGTGGTGGTCCGCTGCCGGCCAAGCTGCGCGCTGAGCTGGAGCCACGATATGGCGTCGACTTCAGCAACGTGCGCGTACACACCGGCGCGCAATCTGACGAACTTAATCGCAGCCTGGGCGCCCAGGCTTTCACACATGGCAACCATATCTACATGGGCGCCGGCAAGTATGATCCAGGCACCGCGAGCGGTAAGCATCTGCTGGCGCACGAGTTGACGCATGTTGTGCAGCAAGGTGGTTCAATCAACCGGCGCGTACAGCGCTATCCTGCCACTGCGCTCAAATCAGGTTCCAAGCTGGATTGGGTGAAGCAAACCGCATCCGTATTCCGCCCTGGTGAAGGCAAGAGCGGCGGCGTCTATATCTTCCGCGGCAACAAACCGCTTGAGACGATTGTGGTCAAACCGGAATACAACGCCGATCAAGGCGAGGGTTTTGAAAAATCGACCGAGCAAGATAAGCTCAACACAAAGTCAAAGACCAGCCTTGGCACCGATATCTTGAAGGCGACCGGGATCCGAACGCCGGACACGCGCATTGTCAGCGAGGCAGAAAAAGGGCAGATTATCGAGGCGGCAGCCAAGCACAACTACGATATTCCTGCTGTTCATCTTGATCCGTTTACCCAGGATCCTTCTTACCTGAACTTTATCCGAATCATGGGTAAAGCCGAAGGAACGAGCATTAGCAGCGCGACTGGCGAGAAGGATAAAAACACGGACCGGGTGGACGTTATCCGGCTCATCAACCGTCTGAGCGACACGCGCCTGATGAAAGAAGTGGGCAAGATGATGGCCATCGATGCATTCTCGAAGATGGGCGACCGCATTACTGACAATGGAGCCAATCTGGGCAACATCATGTTTGCCGGCAACATCGCTACAGCAATCGACAATTCATCTGACTTTAGAATGCTGAAAACGATCACCAAGAACGCTGTTGAAGGCCACTTTGCGCAATTGCTCCTCGTGATCAGTAACAGAGCGCCATTGATCGAGAACTTCCTGGGCAGTATTGGTGCGTTGATCACGGACGATCAGGCGCGCAGCGCCTATAACCAATATATCGCTTCCAACAACGAGGTGGTGCAGAAGTGGCAACAATCGCTTAACCAGGGCATGGATGAAGGTATCGCTTTATTGAAAACTCTTCTTGGCAACAAAAAAGCCAGAGGCTCGATGAAGAAGTCGCTGAAAGGCTGGTCTAAGCAAGGCGCAACGAATTCGAGCTATGAGGCCTTTAAGGAAGCCGGTAAAATGCTTGAAATGGCAGAAGGCGGCGAGACAGATTCGGTAGAAATGGCCCGACGCCTTAAGGAATACCGGGCGTACCGAGAGGCGCGCGCCAAGCGACTCTTTGGGTTCAAGTGGATGACCAGTAAAAACAAGCAGAGGGTTCAGGGCTAATCCTGTCACTTGTGTTGATAACAGCCACGCCGCAACTCGCAGAATCAGGGTTGCGGCGTGGTCATTTCATTGGAATACTTTCATTGGACAAGCGTAGATGAAACACGTGCTGTGGTTGTGCTCCGCGCTCGTGTTGCTGTCCTGTGGCGTAAGTCCGGTAGCGCGCACAGTTGACTTAGCCAGTCGTGATGCCACCAGCATTGCGCAACAGGTCGCTACGATTGATGCCCGCAACACAGCCGCCAGTCCGCCGTTGACAGCAACCATGGCAAGTAGCACCGCGACGCCCACGCCTCAGCCCAGCGCCACAACCGCGCCCACGGCGACATCCATTGAGCCGTTCGCGCGCCTGCTGCCCGACAACGACCACGCCAACATTCGCAGCGGCCCGGGGCTGGATTACCCGATTGTGGCAACGCTGCAACCAAGCGTAACGGCGCCCATCACAGGCAGGAATGACGATGAAAGCTGGTGGCAGATTGACCTCAACAACGTATCTGGGTGGGTCATTGGTCAGTTGATTGAAACACTGGGCATGACAACGTCGGTACAACCCCGGCAAGCCGCGCCGCCGCCCACAGGCACGCCCAGCCCGCAACCCAGTGTGTCGGCAAAAGCTGTCGCAACACCGCCTGCCCCTGCACCGGCAGCACAGGCGCAAGCAGCAGTGGTGCGACCCACGGCCACGACCGCCGCACTACAGACGGGCAGGGGATGCAATACAGGTGCGGGTTACGACCTTCTTCCGCGCGATGGCCCGGCTTCAGACCGTCCTGACCGTATGCACGGTGATCTCAATCTGGCCTTGCGTGGGTATAGCTCAACCGACGCACCCGCCACACTGATCGGCTACAACGGCGCATCCGATCCCAATGCGCCGCAATTGGCAGGCATGTTCCAGCCGAACCGCGTCGCCGCGATCCAGTCGGTATACCGCGTCAACCTGTGGTACTTTGAGTCCTCACGTTGCAATGGCGCGCCGTACGGCTGCGCCGGCCCGGCCATCACCAACTGGCCCGTGACCATGATCGGGCTTGCCACAACGCCGGGCGAACCGATAGCCATCCCTGCGCGCGCGCCGCAAATCGGGTCCGGCTATCAGGCGCTCGTTCTGTTCGCAGATGCGACGCGTATCACGATCAACTATACCCGCCAGGACAACATCTCCTACGGCTATGTGGTGTATATCGAGAACGTTTGCGTCGATTCGAATTTGCTGGCGCTTTATCGCGCGCAGAATAATGCTGATGGCTGGCGCAGCAGCGTCAACTTACCCGCTTTGCGTAACAACCAGCCACTGGGCGTTGCAGCGGGGAGTGAAATCCGCGTTGCCATACGTGACACGGCCACTTTTTTGGATCCGCGGTCACGGAAAGACTGGTGGCACTAAACCATGCCAGACAAAGTCGCGATCATTTCGGACATTCACGGAAATAGCTCGGCTCTCAAGGCAGTACTTGCCGATATCCGCAGTGCTGGCTGTGCACAGCTCTTTGTGCTGGGGGATCATGTCGCCGGACTGGACCCCAGTAACTGTGTCGATCTGCTGCAGGCATGGAAGCCGCTGAACTGTATCAAAGGTAATGCGGATCACTATGTGCTGACACCTGATCTGGGGCAACTGCCTGAACGTGATGAGCCCATGCATGCAGAATTGATTCGCTTGATGCAATGGACACGCGCGCACATGCGTGCGGCCGATTTCGATTGGCTGCAATCCATGCCCGATCTTATAGTGGAAAACGGGTCATGCTTTGCTCACGCGACGCCTGTCGACATCTTGTTCCCTGAACGCTGGCACATCCCCGGCGTCGCTGCCAAGTATCAGGAGTGGTACTACCATTCGCAGGGCATCACGGAGGATATCGCAGGCGATGAACTGGCGACTCTCCTGGCATGCATGGCTTCACAGAACGTGTCGCGCTTGTTCTGCGGGCATTCCCACGCACCTTTTATCCGCAAGATCGGGACATCACTGATTTGCAACGTTGGCAGCGTCGGGTTTACTCTGGATGGCGATCCGCGCCCTTCGTGGGTGCTGCTTGAAGAAAAGCCCGACGGTGAACCCGAAGTCAGTATCCGGCGCGTGGATTACGACATGGATCAGATATTACGACTTGTGGATGCCACACCGGAGTACCCGGGGTTTGAACGACCAGGGCTGCAACAGGCCTATCGCAAAATGCTGGAGACCGGCCTGCACTGGCGCGTGCATCTGTAGATCGAGCTTTGATCATTGTTCAAGGATATTGACAAATGCGAGAAGGTCAATCTTGCTTACTCACTTTCCTGTGAACTTCCACTGATCCCACATCACAATCAGCCGTTGCAGGCGGTGAAATAGCGCATCAGTGGGCACGTTGTCGCCAAAGCCGAGAATGAAATGGTCGCCCGGCGCGACGGCTGCAAACAGGTCTTCGATATAGCGTTCGAACTCTGCATCGGAGTACACGCTGGTCAGGACGGTTGACGCCACGCCACCCCACATCACCACGCGCCCGTGCCACAGCTTGCGCGTCTTTGCCACATCGATGCTGGTCATCGGTTGCGGGGTGAAGGCTTCAACCACCTGCACATCGCAGTCGCGCAGGCTCTGCAATAACTGTTTCATCTCACCGTCGCCGTGCACCATCACGAGCTTGTCGTGCGCCGACAGCAACGCTCGCGCCTCACGGTAGAGTGGGGCAAACAGGCGCTCAAAGACGCGCGGCGGCGTCATGTACTCGTCGTAGTTGCTGCCAACCTGGACCGCGCCGACCGGGCAGGTCAACACCAGTTGCATCGCTTCACGATACTGTGCCGTTAATGCGTCAATCAACAGTTCAACCCGGGCAGGATGATCATGCCATTCCAGGTAAAACTGTTCATAGCCCATATAGTCAATCATCAACTGATGCGCCGGCAGGTGACCGCACATGGGTATGGCGATGCCGTCGCCGCCGATGGCATCCACATAGCGGCCAAACGCATCCATGTTATCGACAACAGCGGTGTGCTCGATGAGGAACTGCAACGCATCGTAGTCGGCTTCCGACTTGAAAGGAAACTCCACGCGCGCGGCGCCGCCCACAGCGTCGTTCAGTTCTTCCGCCATTACCTCGCGACTTGAAAGTGTGCCATACGGCGTGCGGTATTCGGTCACGGTATGCACACCGCGGTTCGCATCGGTTTCATGATGTGAAACCACTTCGACATCACGATAGGCCAGCGTGTAATAGGGCACAGCCCCGGCGCCCATCCCGGTCACGCCGATGCCCATATCGCGCGCCATCTCATACAGGGTGGCCTGTCGGTAGGCAGGCGGCAATGTGCCGCGGTTGCGGTGATAGTAGAACCACAATTCCATGCGCGCGATGAAAGGAATATAGTCGACCGGTTGCCCGCGCATGGCAGCCAGCGCACAATCGCGTTGATTCATCATGATGCACTTACCAGTTGATACATACAATGTTGCGGAATGTGATGCACAGGAACCGCAGGAAATTGCTGGCTGAGACATGCGGCCAGGCTCATCAACCCGGCCTCTTCACTAACGGCGTGATTCACCACGATCGCCGGGATGTCCATATCGATGGCATACGCCCCATCGCGCCAGTATGTAAAACCATCGTCAGTGCACAAAACCAGGTCTGTGTCAAACAAGGTCAACATGTGCTGGAAGCGCGTAATAGCGCCGGTTCCGATGGCAATGCGGTGGACCACCTTGTCGGCCGGGCCGATCAGTTGAACGCTGTTCTGCCCAAAGGGTGCGCATCGCGCCGCAACCTGACGCGCCACGTCGCGCGCAGTGCGCCCGCTTACATCGTATACGCGGTAGTAACCATCGCCACCAACCATCTGACCCAGTTGCAGCCAACTGCCCCACGAATCCGGGATACCAGCTCCCGGGTACTGATCCCACAAATCGTGGCAGCGCAGGATGATCAACCCGCTTTGCTCGATGAAGCGCCGCTTCTGCTGCACGGCGGGCAGGGCCAGCATGCGTTCGTTATTGTCGCAGTGATCGAAGTAAGTCGGTTCGTGCGTTACGAACACGTTACAGCCAAGTTCGAGCGCTTTCTGCAACGCCCATGCGTAACTCATCCAGCCAACGGCAATGCCGCGCACCTCCATATCCGGGTCACCGGATTTGAAAGTATCCACGGTACTATCAAGATTCATCCAACCGCCGTTCAAACTACGCAGATAAATCAGTATGTCACTTGCCTTCATGCGACTCG
>CAIQQO010000058.1 GCA_903873965.1 uncultured bacterium | reverse complement strand
TGTGGGCGAATTTTGGCTTGTGTTTGCATGATGCAGGTCGTCTGGAGGATGCGGCGTCGGCGCTGGAGCGTGCCATTGAGCTGGATCCGGCGCATGCCGATGCACGCGTCAATGCAGCGCTCGTGTGTATGGATCGCGGTGATGTTACGGCTGCTGGCGCACATTTACAGTATGTATTGAACGTGGCGCCGGACTTTCCAGAGGCGCATACGCTACGTGCGCAGTGGTTGTTAATGCAGGCTGATTATGCCGGGGGCTGGAACGAATACGAATGGCGTCTTCGTTGTGGCGATTCGTGCTATCGCGAGGATATCGTGTTGCCGCGCTGGAACGGCGCGGCGCAGGACAGACTGATGATTTATGCCGAGCAGGGCTTAGGCGATCAAATCATGTTTGCGTCTTGTTTGTCTGATGTATTGAAGCGCGTGCCGCATGTTGAGATCGAATGTGATCCCAGGCTGACCGCTTTGTTCGCGCGCTCTTTCCCTTCGGTGCGTGTGCATGCGCAAACGCCCGGTCTTGAGCGTAACTGGGCCATGGCACCAATCGGGCGGGCGAGCCAGATTCTTTGTGGTAGCTTGCCGCAGTTATTCCGTAGCACGCAGGCGTCATTTACAGCACATACCGGTTATCTCCGTGCAGATGCCGCCAAAATCGCGCATTGGGAGCAGCAGCTGGCTGGTCTGGGTGAAGGGCTCAAGGTTGGTATCGCGTGGCGCGGCGGTGTGCCGCGCACGCGTCAGGCCATGCGATCCATTCCGCTGACACAATGGCTGCCAATACTGCACACCCCTGGGGTTCGTTTTGTTAGTTTGCAGCACGGTGTGTGCGATGACGAGTTGGGGCATATCAATGCGATTGGGAAGGTCCATCTCACACACTGGTCGCAGGCGATTAATGACTGTGAAGAAACCGCCGCCTTGATCGCAGCGCTTGATGTCGTGATCACAGTTTGCAGTTCAGTGGTTCATTTGGCCGGAGCTCTAGGGAAGCCCACTTGGGTTTTGGTGCCAACCTGCCCAGAATGGCGTTATCTTCAAAGCGGTGAGACGATGCCGTGGTACCCATCCGTGCGCTTGTTCAGGCAGTCGTTGCCCGGTGACTGGCTGAGGCCGCTCGCCGCCATCAAGAAAACACTGGTAGCGTATTAGCCGATAGCCGGTGCGTAAGGCGATACCCTGCCGGTCAATTGCAAAAAAGAACAGTTACTCTATGGGTACTGTGATTACGTGCAGAGGCGGCCATGGTCAGCCATTGCGGTTAAATGTGACGTTTTTTGTCAGTTTTTGCCGTGATTAAGTTTTGTGGTGGATTTTAGGTTGGGTTGATCGCATCCGCGCTTCGCACGCATTTGATGAACTTCGTTGTTAGTTACGCCCCATTTTCGAATCTCTGGCCATCGGAGAAGGCGTTTTCCATTTCTGCGCGGAGTCATGTCATGGATTTATCTTATGGCATAAAAATTGCGTCCACTATCCTTAACAAGCTCAAAAACCGGTTTTGAGACTTGTTTTTTCAAGGAGATCTTCATGAAGCGTATCCAACGGGGTTTTACCCTGATTGAATTGATGATCGTAGTGGCGATCATCGGTATTCTGGCAGCCGTCGCGTTGCCTGCGTATCAGGACTACACCATTCGTGCCAAAGTTTCTGAGTTGGTTTTGGCGGCAGCAGGTTTCAAAACGACTGTTACGGAAAAAGCAACGACCGATGGTACTCTGGCAAGCGCTGGTTCAGGCTTGACGGTAACCACAGCGGGTCGCGTCACAGGTGGTTCCGTGACTGCTGGCGGTATCATTCAGATCACCGGTAGCGCGGCCGCAGTGGGCACCGCGGTGACGATTATCCTCACGCCGTCGCTGGGTGGTGGTCGTGTTGCTTGGGCCTGTACTACAGGTAACACTGCGACCTACAAATACGTGCCGGCGGAGTGCCGTCACTAAGCATTTGTACGTCAGCAGCATCGCAGTCATAGAAAACCCCTCAATCGAGGGGTTTTCTTTTTGTGGTCTTTGATCTGTCAGGTTTATCGATCGGGTGGCGCAACCTTGACGTCGCTTGTCAAATCTGAGATTGCCGTGGTCGCCATTGAGTGGCAGACGCTGCCAGCGCAATGTTTAGTGGCGTATGCCAGGCGAACTGATCTTCTCCCCCTTGTTAATTTCAGCGAGCGCCATTTCAATATCGCCATACTCCCGAGCATCCGGGGGGAGGTCGTTGGCGCGAACCGATACATTGCACCACTGAAACCGTTTGCGAATATCCCAGATATCGCCGCGACTGGTGCGCCATGTCG
>CAIQQO010000057.1 GCA_903873965.1 uncultured bacterium | reverse complement strand
GCGCAGACGCGCGTGAAACAGGAGATCAAGTACCATGCCGACCGTTCGCAGATGGCACCACTCGGTTTCTACACCACGTTGAACGAGCTGATGAAGCAGCCCGAGTTCGGCAAGACGACCTTCCTCATGCAGGTCGGCTTCCTGACCGGCTGGCGCGCCAAGAGCGTGCTGGGCGGACTGTCCAACGACAGCGAACTCCTCGAACAGGTGGTGCGCGACTTCTACCTTGATCGCGGCGGCAAAGGCGCGTCACAGGGCTACGAGCGCGGACAGAACTTCCCGAAGGCGCGGCATCTGGCATTGCGTGGCGAGGTGGAGGCAGAACCAATGGGCTGGCTGAAGGTGACAGCAGCGCGAGCGTGACGATTTGCAAAGATAGCCTGTTTTTGACGGGGTTTTCGGGTAACGTTACAGATTGTTTATTCTGGTAAAAATGTGGAATATAGGCGCACCGAAGTGAGCGCAGTAATCACAAAAGTGGAGGTGAGAACTATAATGCCCAATAGTCGTGGGGCAATTATGGGATGTAAAGCATAAACCTTAAATTGGGTATTGGAAAGGATATGATGCCCTGAGGGGTATTTCGGAGTATGAATAATGAAGAAAATCATCACGTTTCTGGGTACTGGCGGGCCGTTCACGACGACCTACCGTTTTGACGGTAAAGACTATTCAGGTGGGGTATTCGCACAGGCTTTGAAGGAATTCTGCCCATTCGACGAAATGTTGGTATGCGTGACGCCCAAGGCAGAAGAGAAATCCTGGCCGGTGCTTGCTGCGCTTAATGATCCACGCATCCATAAGGTGCCAATTGAAACCGGGCGCGATAATGCCGAAATGTGGCAGACATTCAAGATTATTACTGATCTTGTGAACGAAGGGGATACGGTCACATTTGACATAACGCACGGGCTGCGCTCATTACCATTTCTGGTGTTCCTGTTCGCTGCCTATCTCAAGGCTGCCAAAGGTGTGACCATTGACCACATTTATTACGGCGCACTTGAACTTGGCGACTCTCGCACTGGTATCCCTGCACCAGTGATTGACCTGTCTGACTTCGTGACGATGCTGGATTGGATTTCAGCAACGGATCGCTTCGTGCAAACAGGTTCCAGTGAAGCGCTATCAGACCTCCTTCTCGAAAGCCGACCGGGTAGCTTTGCCATGCGTGACGATCTACACCAGCGAGATGTTGGGCGACACCTGAAATACTCCGGGACTGTGATTGATCAGATATCACTCGCTCTTTCGATTACCCGGCCATTGGAGACCATGGTTGCCGCAGCAAAACTCCGGGGTGCGCTGGCTCTGGTGCAACCCGTTCTGGCGGAACGCGCACAACCCTTTAGTATTCTTGTTGGCAAGGTTCGCGCCGCGTATGCGCCATTCGCACTCAATGACCCTGAAGATGTAACTTCATTGAAGGAGAACCTGTGGATTCAAGTCGATATGGTTGCATGGTATATCGACAAGAGCCAGTACGTTCAGGCGGCAACGCTGGCACGCGAGGTCGTCATATCGTTGGTGTGTTGTCGCATGGGTGAGTCTGACTTAACCAATCTCGATATGCGTCTGGAAATCGAGGATGCTATCAATAACCTGCGTGAGAGCCGTAAAGCATCACCGCGTCCGCCAAGGAATTCTTCCCGATTTGACGCAGAAACAGCATCTCTGCCCGGATCCAATCTACTGGTGGATCTGTGGAATAAAATGTCCTATGTGCGCAATGATATTGCTCACTGCGGCTTTCACCAATATGCGTTAACAGCCGATGAGCTAGTGACCAAGGTTCGCAACTTGCAACCCGATCTGGTAAAACTGGCGATTAGCCTGATTGGCACAAAATAGTCATCGGAACGACCATGATATTGATCAACTTCTCGCATCCCTTCACAGAAGCTCAACGCGCGCAGATTGTCGCGATTACTGGCAATACCATAGACCAAACAATCGATGCCGTAGTTCAGTTCGACCTGCAACAACCTTTCAGCTTACAGTTAGCAAAGCTACTGGCACAGATACCGCTATCGCCTGTGCAGTGGCAAAATGAAGAAATCATCGTCAATCCGCCGAGCCTGAACTTCATCGCCGTGATGCTGCTGGCCGAACTGCATGGCCGCATGGGCTATTTCGCTCCCTGTGTGCGATTGCGTCCCGTCAAGGATGCCCTGCCGCCGCGATTTGAGGTTGCCGAAATTCTCAACCTGCAAGCCATCCGCGAGAATGCGAGAAAGAGCAGATGAACTTATGTTGACAAGCCTGGTCATTCAATTCACCCCTTCGGAATCGATAAATCTGCCGCGCGACCTCGGACGCGCTTCACATGCGCTTTTACTGCGGCTGCTGTCGGCGGAAAATGCACCACTTGCGAAGGAATTGCATGCCTCTGACGACGCCAAGCCATTCACCTGCTCCAACGTCCAGGGCGGCAAACACCATGAAGGTTCTTTGATCGCAGCACCCGGCGACACATTGTGGGTGCGCTACACAGGGCTGACTGCGCCGGTGTCACAACTATTGACTGTCATACCCTCGCATTTGCCTGCCGAAAGCATCGTGGAAATTGACGGCGTGCAATTCAAGGTCACGAGCACAACAATAGATAGCAGCATCAACCCCCGCGCAGGGAGTATCAGCTACGCGCTGCTCAGCGCACCTTACCTGATGGCGCGCGAAATGCCCGCGACGCGCATCATGTTCAAGTTCGTAGCGCCGACCGCTTTCAAGTCACACGGGCAGAACGTGCCGTTACCGTTACCGGGGAGTGTTTTTGGCAGTCTGCTTGACAAGTGGAATAGCTTTGCCCCTATAACGATGCCTGATGAGGTGCGCCGCTTTGCCGATGAGTGCCTGGCGGTCAGTCAGTACGTCGGGCGCACGCGCGCACTGCGTGGCAAGGAAGGCAACGTGCAGATCGGATTCGTCGGAACGGTGCGCTTTACGGCCACAAACCGAGATCGCTACTGGCTGAGCCTGATCAACGTGCTGGCGGATTTCGCGTGGTACGCGGGCGTTGGCCGCCTTGCAACACAGGGCATGGGGCAGGTGCGACGTATACTCGATGCAGCGGAATGAGTCAGCGCGCAGGGAAAGATGGCATGAAAAAGACGCGTTCTGGATGGCCTGTGTTAGATCGTTCGTTCTGATTGACTTTGTGGAATCAAGATGACTTCGTTGATGCCATCAATTGCCACAGTGGAGAAAGGTGCTAGAATCAGGGCTGATAGTATTGTTGCTGTGGGATTTAAGGTACAAACCTTAAAACGGAAATTGGAAAGGATATGATGCCCGGAAGGGTATTACGCCGTCTCATCAACTTTCTTACCCTTCAGATAAACGGCGATTGGAAAGGATATGATGCCCGGAAGGGTATTACGCCGCGCGCCTACTCTTTCCACAGTGATTAGCCATGGCCCATTGGAAAGGATATGATGCCCGGAAGGGTATTACGCCCAATCGCCCCGATTGGTAAACAGCATGTCTATGACAAATTGGAAAGGATATGATGCCCGGAAGGGTATTACGCCTAGTCACACATCCTCTTTTATGTCGTTGGATGTGCCGCATTGGAAAGGATATGATGCCCGGAAGGGTATTACGCCCGCGTTGGTTGTCGATCCACTCGTTCTCTACATTCACCATTGGAAAGGATATGATGCCCGGAAGGGTATTACGCCTCACAGAAGCCGACAGCCGGGGCAACTGTTACGAACTGGATTGGAAAGGATATGATGCCCGGAAGGGTATTACGCCCATAGTAGAACGGGAAATAGGTCTTGCCTTTGTACTTGAATTGGAAAGGATATGATGCCCGGAAGGGTATTACGCTGTTAATGCATTGGTATACCGATGTCTAACG
>CAIQQO010000056.1 GCA_903873965.1 uncultured bacterium | reverse complement strand
TGGCTTCAGGGGGATGCTGCCGACTACAGTATTACCAAGCGTGGCAGGATCGGGCATCAGTTCGACAAAGCCGAATCGCCGGCGCAGCGCTGTGTCCAGAAGCGCGATGGAGCGATCAGCAGTGTTCATAGTGCCAATCAGGTACACATTTGCTGGCACCTCCAACCGCATGCCGGAAAGCGGCATAAGGATCGCAGTTCCGCGTTTGTCCTTCTCCAGGAGCATGAGCAACTCGCCAAAAATACGTGGGATATCACCCCGATTGATCTCGTCGATTACAAGGTAGTAGCGATTGTCGGGGTGAGTGCATGCATCCTGACACAGCCGTTTAAAGATGCCATCGCGCAGATCGAATATGAGTTGATCGTTCACTGACTTCGGTTTATAGCCTTCCAAGAAGTCCTCGTAACCGTATGCAGGATGAAACGAACAAACCCGCACCAGGCCCAGTTCACCGCCTGAGTTACCCAATATGACAGTTTTTTGGCTGTCAGTGAGTTGGATATACTTGCAACCGAACGTCTTGTAAGCAGCCAGGTCCCGTGCTGTGAGTAAGGCCCAATAGGTCTTGCCAGTTCCAGGCGGTCCGTAGAGTATGCATTGCCCTTTGCGATCCAGCACCGATTGAATGCGTCCAGGGATGCCATTTAGAGTAGGCACATGAAAAGCGGGGACTGGGAATTTGGTGCCACCAATACCAACTGGTGGAGATGGCGCAGGTTCTGCACCCAAGATAGTTCGCTCAATCTCCACCAGATTGGTAGCCTGCCGGATTTCACGAACGACTCTGTTTTTAACCTCTGCCGTCGGCAACTCCCATGATTTCTCTGAAAGCCACTCAACCGTGCGATGATGGGGCATCTCCGGAATGGTCTGGTCGTAGCTGTAAGGGCCGGTTACGCGACCAATGCCCAACACTTTAGAGTGTCCAATCGCCAACACGATGTCACCAACCTCGATACCTGCGACGAAGTTGAAAATCTCTTGAGCCCACCCGCCCATATCACCGTAATGGGTTTTCATCAACTCGCGCAAGCGATCTTTCGATTTGCTGTCCAGCTTGATGTCGCTCAAGTCGCCCAGCTTGGCCCATCCTATACCTGCATATCCACCTTTTTGCATCGGCTCCCAGTGGTTCTCCCAACCAGGGACGGCAGCGTAATTCGTAAGTACATGCCAGTACTTATATGGACGCCCATTTCGTTTATTGAGGATTGTTGTCAATTGATTCAGATGAAGGTTCAGTTCTCTCGCGATAGCGACATATCGACCGGCAGCCACATACCGGGATCCCGTTGTACTGGCACCTACGGCTAAAGAAGGTGTGAGAGGTGGGATTTGCAGTAGTTTGATTAAGTGAAAACGCTGGAAGTCGGGGTTATGGTAATCGTCAAGTTTTTCGGGATGTAGCAGGCTAAAGTATTTATGACCCCAAGCCAGATCACTAACATGAGGGGCGAGTTGGCTCATCTGCAGTTGGAGAGTTGCATATTCCTGGTCACAGGCATTCCTGGGTAGCGCTTCCAGCAACTCAGCCCCTTTGATCAACTGGTCTCGGTTGCGCCGCGCGATTTTAACCGCCTCATCAATAGAAAGTTCCAGTTGGTTTGCAGGACTCCCAGTCATCCAGGCGCCCGTTTCCTTCCGCTTATAGATGCCAAACTTCAGCGCACTTCCACCCGCGATACTGCCAAATACGGCTGGTAGCTCATCATCATCCTTGAACTCAAGCCAGTAAACAAAACTGTCGTGATTGCCATGAGCGTGCATTCTGTTCAACAGATCTTCACCGTCCAGATTACGCAGTTGCTCTGGGCCAAAACGCAAATGGAACGTCTTATAGTACGTCTCAAGTTGTGCCAAGGAGAAAAGTTGGCCTGCTTTATCAAGATCTGATTGCTTCTCTCTAATCTCTTCGGTGAGTTTCTTATCCAGCATTATGATCACTCCAGTGCAGCATCATTATGGTTCAGCTATCTGAGGTCATGTGATGCTATGCTGTGCTTAGTCTGACACTGTATAAAGCGTGAAATCCACTGCATATTGTAAATGGAGGCTGACCGTAATCTGATGAGGTGAAGCATAGTAAGGTGCTAACTCTGCTGCTTTATCGGCCAACCGCCATACTGATCAATCACCGGTCTCACCCATCAGCCGGATGGTTTCATGTAACGCGACAACAATGTGCTGTAGGTAGCTTACTTCATCATAATACTACTGTGTTATTACGTGCGATCCTATTGGGATGCAACTCCGCCAACCGAGATCATGCCTTCCACGATGAGTTTACCTTCCTCGGCGTTGATGATCATCCAATCCTTTGCCTTCGGATAATATAAGCCCCAATGACCAGCCTCACCAGAGAGTGGCGCAAGTTCAACAGAGCCATAGTCAGAATGCACTACAACGATTTCGCCTATCGCGTTACGCTTGACTTCGATAGCTTCGCCGTACTCGTTTCTTGCTGTGAATGAATCAATTTTGTATATTTCCTAAGTGTTTGTACGCACATAACGGACAGTAAAATCCTATTAACATCGTAGCAGCAGTGCATAATCTACAGTTGGTCAATCAACATGTCACCGCCGACAGCAATGAAGCCCTCCTCGATGATCATTTCCTCTTCAGGATGAATGACAACGATGCAGTTGCGTGTAGGATCGACAAGTCCCCACCGGTGCAGGCCGAACCGAAACGGCACCAACTCGTCAGGATGCCAGTCAGAATGGATCACAACAATGTGACCTGCGGCATTCCGCTTAACGATGATGGTCTCACTCAACGATGTATCTGAAGTAAAAGACTCCATGTAAAAACTCTCCTGTTGGAACAGCAGATCGGATACGAACAGTCCGGCGCAAAATCCTGACTCACATCGCCACCAAACTCAATTGGGTCGGTGGAGGACGAAAACGTATGAATCATGCTTGTGGCTTCGGCATGTTAGAAGATGCGTAGTAGTTATGTGCTATGTGGGGGATAGCTTTATGTGCCAAGACAAGCTGTACATGACGAAGGCTCGCACATGACGCAAAGTAGGGGTGTTGAAAATCGCCTGATTCCACTGGATTTACAGTGTTTTGGCATCAAGAAACCACCTGATTTTGTCAGGTGGTTCCTTGAGTCGACAACAGCGGACGCGACGGGGATCGACTCATCGCCAAGCCTAAAAACCAAAATTTCTGATAGCGACTATTTCAGATGGGATATGTACGCCTCAATCAGGAACAGGTGCTTCTCACCAAATCCCCGAACCACACTCAATAGTTTATCCGTAAGGTTCTCTTCCTCAACCTGCTCATTCACAAACCATGTGAGCATTTCAAAAGTGGCATGATCCCCTGCTTTCCAAGCCAGATCGCGAATCTTATAGATCTTCGCGGTCGTTTCTTTCTCACGTTCAAAGGCCGCGAGAAACACTTCCTCGCCCGAACCAAACTCACTCTTCTGTGCCTTGATGATGGGGATAACGACCTTACCCCTCGCATCGCGGACATAATCAGTAACTTTACGGGCGTGCTCCAACTCACCATCGGCTTGTTTGCGGAAGAGCTTTGCAGCTCCATCCAGTCCCCGATCGTCACAATAGGCTGAAGCCTGCTCATATAGCATATAGTTCTCGTACTCATGCCCGATCTGCGCGTTCAGCGCATCTACGATTTCCTGATTCATTCCAACTCCTTCGTGTCGTTTTGGTGGATTTCGACCCTTTCACCGTGGTCTTCCGCCTCCAGCATAAAGCGACTACATTAATCTTACATTGATGAAGACACCCTTGCCAACTTCTGGATGGCGACCAATTGAGCCTGCAACCACAGTTCCTTTGTGATTATTGGGGGCAGTCTACCTCTCGCTCGTAAGGTGGCTGAGACGTTGCGGCGAGATTTAGATTGCCATGTCAATCAATCGACTGGCCATCACTCCGTTCCTCTATCTTGCGACGTAACTCGTCGGCTAAATCAACCGAGCTGACGATATCAGTCCGGTCAGCCCACATGCCGAACGCAGGATGGACACACCGATGGAGTTGATTATATCGATGTCGCTTGTCGTCGGGTGCCATAGGACGTAGTCAATTGGTGGAATACATAAGAGTGCCAGTTTAATTGAGTCGCTTTCACTCGTAAGAATTTTGCATAGCGACCTCAAGGGTAAGGTATACGCGCATGAGCAAGCAAACAGCGAAAGGCAGAAGATCGCCTACTTTGGCATCATTGAACCAGCAACCATCCAATGCGCTGGCTCCTCAAGCGGCTCCGATGTTTATCAGCCAACATCTGAAGCACGCCAGAGAATATCCGCTTTATGGTT
The DNA here is from genome assembly GCA_903873965.1 of uncultured bacterium. Classification (GTDB taxonomy): domain Bacteria; phylum Chloroflexota; class Anaerolineae; order J036; family Brachytrichaceae; genus CAIXPS01. The sequence goes on along the minus strand of CAIQQO010000056.1, from coordinate 13,169 downwards.
GCTGGGTCACCAAAAACTGGCAAGAGGCAGGCTTATCGCCTGTTGTCATTGCACGTCAACGGGAATTTCGCAGAATCGTATTGGGGGTATATCTGGTTGATTACTATTGCCTGGGCATCAAGAATTCATTTACCAGGCCGGACTGCTCTTTAAGCAAATTTGAACGCGAACTGCCTATGTTGTGCGATGACCAACCAGAACCATGTTCTGTCGAATTCGCGCATGAGATGATTTATGGTGCGCTGGAATATGCTGACAAACTGGGTTTTTAACCGCATCCTGATTATTATCGAATGGGTGCGAACTTGATACTCGACCCACCAGATGCGCACCCGCGTATGGATCACATCGCCTTTGGCCATGATGGCAAACCGTTGTATATCGCCGGGCCTAGGGATACAGAGGCTATGGTCTCTTCTGTAATAAGGACGCTGACACGTACTTGCGGGGAAGGGAACTTCGATTATCTTGTCGGTATTGGCGGCCCTGGTGATATGAATGACTGAACCTGGGCATGACTTGGCTGTCGCGGACACTGACAAGTCCGAGTTCTGCGGGCGGCACCGCAATTCACTTACAATACAATTTGGCCATTTTCTGCATAAAAGAACAATCACGAAACGATACGTGCTTATTCATCTAATCGCTTTTGTACTATTAATGGTATTGGTGGCAAGTGCACTTATTCCCCAAACCAATCACCCAGTCTGTGAGCGTGCATCCGACCGGATGTGCCGATAACCTTACTATCGTTAGCAAAATGCTCTAAAGCCTCATCTTGTGTGTGTTCGCTGGTTTTCGGCGTTTTGGCAGGAATTTTAAGGTTGGAGTTCATTATTCTGAGAATAGCTGATAAGTCTATTCGGAAAAGACGTTGTGATTCAACCAATCGTCGGTCCAGATCGCAACAAGTTTGGGGTGTATAGACGGGTACGCACACAGGCAATTCTGCCGCCGCCGCACTGGCCGCTAGCCAATGGGATGTGGCACCTCAACTCAGGTGCTGGGAGGTCGCGTGAGATTTGTGTCAGACACACATGGAGGCATGGATGCGCAGCGCGCAGTAGGGTAACTACAAGGCCATCGCCAGGGCCATGGCATGCTTGAGGCTGAAACCCTGGCCCACTTCCCATGCACGTTCGAATGCTTCGGGTTCCATCGTGGCGCGCATGGCCGGCAGGCGCCGATCATATTCGAGGAACAACTCGCGCTCGCTTACGCCATGGGTGTGATACACCTTGCGGATCGCAGCCGCAACACTGAGTAATTGTGCAGCCGTACCCAGTTGACCCAGCACGTGCGCCAGTCCCGCACCGAGCACTAATCCTTGAGCTAGACGCTCCATGTTGTCGTAACGATATTGAAAATCGAGGCACTCAGCGAGGGCACTGCGCGCAATATCCAGATCGCCGGTGTAGACGCCGACGGTTCCCAGATCGACCATCGTGGTAAAGTTGTTGTGGTCATTTTCTCGCGCGAGCGCGATGCTTAGTTCAAGCGCGCTGCGGGCATGCGCATAATCCCTTTGCGCGAGATACACCTGACCGAGTCGCCACTGTATATCCGAGCGCGAGTAGTCCATGTTTCTCTGTGAAAGATGATCTGCATGTGCGAGCGCTTCCATCGCCTCCTGGTAATGCCCCTCCAAAGTCATACGGTAGCCCATAGTGAAATACTCATCCAACTCGTGGCGAATATCACCTGTCTTGTGCGCGTCATCCCGTATGCGTTCCAAGCTGGCAATCGTCTCATCATAATTGGGACTTGTATTTAACATGAACAATTGCGCATCATAGGCCAGGTTGGCATCTTCAGTCTGCTGCGCAAGTTCTATGGCACGTTTGCACCATGATATCCCGCCTACCATGTCGCCTTTAGTGCCAAGTACTTGGGCATTAGCCAGAAAGACCCGGCCCCGCGTGTTGTCGTCCATTGTGGTATTCCCCAACATCATTCTTTCGACGTACCCACTTAGCACACCGTAGCTAATGCCCACCGTAGCATTATAGTTATCCGCCAGGTATAAAGTCAGATCAAGACCAATTCGCCAACTGCTGGATTCAATGGCCCACTCGACTGCAGCGCGAAAATTGGGAATCTCATGAACCATTCTGGTGCGGCGGTCTTTTTCTTCAATGTATCCCCAAACACTGGTTTGGGAACGCTGTGCAAGCTGATAGTAGTAAGTCAGATGCTTCGCGCGCACCTGGGTGATCGCTTCACTGCCAGCCTTTGAAAGCTTCTCGACCGCATACTGGCGGATCATCTCGAGCATCGTATAGCGGAAGCCTGAAGACGTCGGAACCATCTGCACCAGAGACTTACTCACCAGTTGATCGAGCAGATCGAGCGCATCCGGCCCATGTACTGCTTCTGCGGCTTCGAGCGCCCAGCCACCTGAGAAGATCGCCAATTCGCGCAATAGCGTGCGCTCATCTTCTGATAGAAGTGCATAGCTCCAGTCGATTGTCGCGCGCAGCGTCTGCTGTCGAGGCAGCACGGTGCGGCTGCCGCTGGTCAGGATACGGAACGCGTCGTCCAACCGTGTCGCAATCTGCTCCACCGAGAACGAACGCAATCTTACCGCAGCCAGTTCGAGCGCCAGCGGCATCGCAACCAGTCGCTCGCAGATGCGTTCGATGAACACCGCATTGGATGCATCGATAACGAGGTCCGACTGCACTGCCCGTGCGCGATCGAGGAACAAAGCCATTGCTTCATCATGTGCCAGTGACGGCACGCGCCAGATCACCTCGCCTGGGACGTTGAGCCCCTCGCGGCTGGTGACGAGTAGGCGCAACAATGGGCAGGTTTGCAGCAGCTTTACCACGAGCGCAGCGCAATCGGCGATCAGATGCTCGCAGTTGTCGAGGACCAGCAGCAATTCCTTGTCGTTAAGATGCTCAATCAACACTTCTTCCGATGTGCGACTCATGGCCTGCAAACCGAATGTGGTCGCAATCATGTCGGTGACAAGCCGGCCCTCGGACAATGCAGCAAACTCGACCATCCACACGCCATCGGGAAATGTGAGTGCGATGGTAGGAGTAACGTTTGCCGTTACCCACATAGCCCCAATCTCAATGGCCAGGCGGGTCTTGCCAGCACCGCCGGAACCGGTCAGTGTGAGTAATCGCGTCGTGCCTAGTAAGCGCGATACCTCTGCCCGCTCGCGCTCGCGCCCGATGAAGCGAGTTAGTTGCACTGGCAGGTTGGTTTGACCTGGTGTGAAAGGTTTTTTTGCGGGTGTGGCGCCTTCGGTCTGCGCTTTCTCCTGGGCAACCTCGGCCAGCTGAATCAACTCCCGAACCAGGTCGGGCTCGTTCTCCAGCCCCAGCGCATTGACAAAATGTATTCTGACCGCATTGGGGTCAGGTCGGCGTTCGTTGGCCTCCATGCGAGTAATGTGGGACTCCGAGTAGCCCACGGCCACACCAAGGTCACGCTGCGTCAATTGCGCGCGTCGCCGCAGTACTTTCAGCAACTCGCCGAATGTCGCGTAGGTCGTGAACGGACTTGTCTGTGACACGTGCCTTCCCATTGCAGTCGCCCTCCTGGAGGCCTGAATGGACCGATTCTACCTTAGGGGGTCTGCTTCCTGCCAGAACTTGCGCAGGAAACTACAGCCAAGTTGTCAGGAAATGACAACTTTTCCGATACTGAAACGTGTATATCGGTACAACAGCCAGCTGTATAGATAGGATCTTCGTATTATGAGGAACCTAGGAATCCTTATATAGACGATGAACGAAGCCTTCGTTTGTGAGCATAACGGTACTGTTAAGGAGGAGGGTCGGTCGGCACGACTGTTGGTATTGCGTTGAATAATAATCCTGTATGCGTTGACAGACTACCTGTTGCATTTGTATCAGGGTAGCTGATCCGTTATTGAAAGCTATATCTCTTCAGTTTGTTCTTAGGATACAAGAAAATGATTACACAGACTATAAAAAGGGCTTTTGCCGCTCCGCTCGTGCTCGTGTTTACGATTCTGTTCGCCATTCCTGTTTCCGCAGCTCCGCCTGTTTTCTTCTCTGGAGTATTTGAGTCCAACCAACCAGCCTTCGAGACGTCGCCATGCCCAGGCATCGTTGTCTTTGACCACGAAGTGGGAGCATACCAAGCGACGGCTTATGTCGACAGCCAGGGTAATTGGCAGCGTGTCACAAATCACATCACTGGTACTGACAACTTCTACAACCCGGAGAACCCTGATGTCGTGATAAGTGGTCAATTTGTCACCACATATATGTTGAATGTACTCACTGGGGCGGAATCCTGGCGCGGTGTACCCTATCACATCACCGCTCCGGGGTTTGGCACGGTTATGGTGCGGGCTGGACTGTGGTCAGGACCTGGTTTCCCTGACGGCCAAATTGCAGGTAGGAACTCCTTTCTCGATCCGAACGACATACAGCAGTTCTGCTCGCTGCTTGCCGGCCATTGATCGGTTACAGTCTTGAGTGTTCGGCTGCCGGGGGTGTGGATGAGCCCCCGGTGCTGGTTTGGGCGTGCACTTTGCGTTTTGGTTAACCGTCATGTGCACGAGACGCAAGCCAGCCTTGGTCCAGGCGGAATAGGAAATGACACAAGGATCGTTTGATGCACTTGTAGAAGATGGCACTGTAGTGGGGAATTGACCTCCAGTAGCGCAGAGAGAACGCGCATACGATTCCACTGGGTCGTCCGACTATCGGTGGGGACATAAATTCCATTGACACGTACGGACGACCCTTCGGCCACCCATTCGTCCTCCAGCCCAGCAACCCGACCTAAAACCTCATTCTACCCCGCCGGAGGTCGCGCAGGAAACTGTCAGCCCAACTGTCAGGAAATGGCAACTTTTCTACGCCCCACATGATTAAGATTAGCTTGATCGCTACAGGCATTCAATCTATCAGGTTAACCTATGGTGCTATAAGTGTTTGTCATTACGCGGCGGAGTAGCGCTGCACTCGCTCAATAAGCGACGAGGTGAATCATGAACGCTAAACGGTCTGTACGGAGTCCTGTCGATGACTTGGGCGGTGAGACGCCTATCAAGCCAGGGCAAGAAAGTAGTAGCTCCGCAGACGGCAAACTCCCGCTCTTAACCGGTCAAGTGCGCGACCCAGCTTTGCAGAACAAGCTTGAGATCGCTTGGACTAATTACATGGCGAACTGACGCGAACCCACGCTTTGTACAGATGCTCGATTTCCGGGAGGAACATTACCCCTTCTAGAGTAAGTATCGTATGGACAGTGTGTCGCGCGTGGATATCATAGCGCGCAGTACCATGGCTTACTGTTGACTAATGTGACATGAGCCGAGAAAACGACCGGGGCGCGGAGAGGGCTCGAGTGGTTTGCGAAATGATATTGTTGAGGTTCTGGAGGAGCGTGCAACGTCTGTTGGTTCTAACTAATGAAAATGCTGAAGACTGAAGTTATCTGTTGGTATTTGTAGTAGAGAAACCTTTCTCTCAGGAGGTAAAACGGAATTATGCCCTATTCTGTGGCCCAGCACGATGAGCTTGTTTGCCCGCAATGCAAGCAGTCGTTTGTCGCCGATATCTGGATCATCGTCGATCGCGCCGGGAGCCCAGACCTTATGGAACAACTCAAGACTGACCAACTCCATACACTAGAGCATTTTGCTAACGATAGTAAGGTTATCGGCACATCCGGTCGGATGCACACTCACAGACTGGGTGGTTGATTTGCGGGCTGAACCCCTGCTGACATTCGCAAAATGCTCTAAGGACAACCAGTAACGAGCACGCCGTGACGTCCGGCTGTTGTACAAGTCAAGCACCTTCACCATCTACCGGTATCCACCAGGATTCAGAATGACAAGGTAAGGTGTAAGTGTGGATTTACTGAACGTGATAACAGAGATACCATCCAGTGTTACAGATTCAACTGTTCGGCGATTTCCGCTTATTTCATAACGAAAAAGCCATCATTGGCGTGGCAGCGCCTCGCTTACGGTCTTTGCTGGCTTATCTCTTGTTGCATCGCGGTGCCTCGCAGTCACGCCAGCTTCTTGCCTACCAGTTCTGGCCGGATTCCAGTGAGACTCAGGCGCGCACCAATCTGCGTAAACTACTGCTGCAACTGCGGCAGGCATTGCCAGACAGCGATGCATATCTCAGTACGGACGATTCAACGATTCAATGGAGAGGTGATCTGGCCTTGTCCCTGGATGTTGATGAGTTCGAGCGCGCCATGACGCAGGCGGGGACTCCCGATCGCGCCGAAGCTCGTTGCTACCTCGAACGTGCCATCGCGCTGTATCAAGGCGATCTGTTACCCGAATGCTACGATGACTGGATTATTCCGGAACGCGACCGGTTGCGGCAGATGCTGACCGGCGGGCTGCGGCAACTGGCCGGTCAGTATGAAGAGCAGCGCGCATATACGGCGGCAATCAACGCAGTCCAACGCCTGCTGAGGCTGGACGAGTTGGATGAAGACGCCTACCGTGCACTGATGCGGTTGCATGCCTTGAACGGCAATCTGGCTCAGGCCATGCGCGTCTATCACAACTGCGTTATCATCCTGTCGCGCGAGCTTAACGCTGAACCCAGCCCGGCCACCCGAGAACTCCATGCGCGCTTGCTGCGCGACGATCGACTGGCCGATCCTATCCCATCCTCCCCTACACTGGTAGCTACGGCCTATCGCCGCACACCGTTTGTAGGACGCCAGACCGAATGGACCAGGTTACAGGCAATATGGGAGACAACATCAGGACCTGCCGGAACACCGCACCTGGTGCTGCTGGCAGGCGAGGCTGGCATCGGCAAGAGCAAACTGGCCGAGCAGTTGCTGCAATGGGCCAGCCGCCTGGGACATACGACGGCTGTGGCGCGCTGTCAGGCAATTGAAGGTGCCCTGGCCTACGCGCCTGTGGTGGAGTGGCTGCGTACCGTTGCGGTCCAGAAGCAACTGCCGGGGCTGGAGGATGTCTGGCTGACAGAATTGGCACGAATCCTGCCTGAATTACTGGTCTTGCGCACCGATCTGCCGGTGCCAGGCCCTTTGACCGAAGGCTGGCAGCGCCAGCGGTTGCATGAAGCTTTGGCGCGCGCATTTCTTTCTGCTGCGCAACCGGCCATGGCCATGCTCGATGACCTGCAGTGGTGCGACCGTGAGACGCTAGCCTGGCTGCACTATCTATTACGTTTTGATCCCAAGCGCAGGTTACTCATCGTAGCGACCGTGCGCTGCGAGGAACTCTCTGCCGATCACCCCCTGCAGGAACTGCTGACCGTGCTGCGACGTGCAGAACGCGTGACAGAAATCGATCTTGGACGATTTAGCGAACAGGAATCCAGGGAACTGGCGGCCTTAGTGGCGGGCTGTGACCTGACCAACCAGCAAGCTGCGCGCATTTATGCGGAATCAGAGGGCAACCCGTTGTTCGTGGTGGAGATGATACGCTCTGGAAACTGGCACGCAAGCGGCGCGCTGTCGCCAGGCACTGCATCCAATCGCCAATCGCTTTCACCAAACATACAAGCCATCGTCAACCATCGCCTGGCCCAACTGTCTGCCCGGGCGCGCGACCTTGTCGGTCTGGCTGCGACCATCGGACGGTCATTTACGTTTGACGTGCTGGCAAAGGCCTGTGAGTGGCGCACGGACGTACTGGTGCAGGCATTGGATGAGTTGTGGCAGCGCCGGATCCTGCGCGAGCAAAGTGAATCTGCCTATGATTTCACGCACGACAAGATTCGTGAAGTGGCATACAGCGGGCTGAGCGCTGCCCGGCGCCGGTTGTTGCATCGCCAGGCGGCCGAGGCGTTACAAGCACAAAGCAATGAAACGCTTTGCGCCCAGGTTGCTGCGCACTTCGAGCGGGCTGGTCTGCCGCTGCGCGCCATACCAATGTACCAGCGCGCAGCAGAAGTTTCCCGCAGGCTCTACGCCAATGAAGAGGCGCTGCGTTTGTTCAACTGTGGTCTGGCGCTGTTCGATACCAGCGAGTCAGTTGGACGCGCAGAGGATCGTCTTTTGACTGACACCGCAAGTACGCTTTGTGAAGGACTCGGCGACACACTCAATCTAGTTGGGCGTTACGAGAAGGCGCGCGTGGCTTATCAGCGCGCGCTGGGCTTTTGTACTGTAACACAGGGATTGCCGGCCGCACGGTTTCAACGCAAAATCGCCGCCACTTACGGTGTGCAACACAACTACGCGGCTGCCACCCAGGCGTATGCTGTGGCTGAAGCCATCCTCGGCACCACGCAACTGACCACCGAGCCGGCATTGCGCGAAGAATACATTGAGATACAGGCCGACCGGATGGCGCTGGCTTACTGGCTAGGGCAGCCCGATCAGATCGATGCGTTGATTCAGACCACACGCCCACTCGTCGAGCACTACGGCACCGCGGCCCAGCGCGCGCGGCTTTTCGAAGGCCTGCAACTCCTGTCAATTAGACGCTCGCGCTTCAGGCCAACGGATGAGACGATCGCTTATATTGAGGCACGCATGGCGGCACTGCAGCAAGCGGGTGACATGGATAGCCTGGCCATGGGCGTTTTCCAGTTGGGCTTTATCCGGCTTTGGCACGGCGACCTGGAGGTTGCTAAGGCCTGTCTATGTGATGCCCTGGATATGAGCGAACGCACCGGCAATGTGCTGGTGCAGACACGCACATTAAATTACCTGGCGTGCCTATGTCGCATGCGAGGGCAGGTAGATGAAACGGAACAATGGTTGGCTCGCAGCATGCCGCTGGCAGAACGCTATGGCTTCTTTGATTATCTTGGCCACGCCTACGCTCATCTCGCGTGGATCAACCTGCGGCGCGGCTTGTTCGACGAGGCGGAGAAGTACGGGCTTAAGGCATTGGCCAAAGACGAACTTGCTCTGGCAGTCATGATCTGGATGGCCATCCTCCCTCTCGCGGAAATCGCCATGCACCACGCAGACATCGCGGCAGCGGTCAAATATGTACGGCTTCTATCTGATCCATCGCGTATGCGTTTACCAGACGAGTTCATCGACGTCCTCACTCATGCTGTCGCCATGCACGATCGTGGCGCTGACGCAACGTCGGCACTGCAGCACGCACTCGCGCTGGCTCAGAAGCTGGGCTACCTCTAGACGACTCTGCCAGATCGAAGCATGCAACGCCCGAAGCAACGCTTGTGGAACGCTGCGTCTGCTACCTTGAGACTGTAACCAATCCGTTCAGACAAAAGGAGCAGGACATGTTGACGAAATACGAAGTTGCAGCGATATTGAACGACCCGGTGGCACAGGAACTGTTGCACGCCCCGATCCCGGCGCGCCTGGCATACACTGGTAAAGACGGCACACCACGTGTATTCCCGATCGGTTTCTACTGGACGGGCGAAGACATCGTGGTCTGTGTGTCGAGTTTCTCACCCAACCGTGATGCCTTCAACAACGTCAAGGTGGCACTCACTATCGATACCGCTACTTACCCCTTCAAGGTTTTGAAGATACGCGGCACGGCGACTGCATCCATCATGGAGACTGTGCCAGAAGAGTATGTCAAGGCCGGCGGACAATTGTTGGGACCGGATGGCGCAGCCGCGTTTATGCAAACACTGCAACCCCTGTTGCCGAATATCAAGCATTGGGCCCGCATCGCGATACGCCCGGAATGGGCATCAATCCTCGACTTTCAGACGCGCTTCCCCAGCCAGTTGGTCAAGGCCATGATGGGCGGGTGATCGCAAACGACGCCAAGCACAGCCTCTATGCATAAGGTGAATGACGATGACAATCGAAGAAAACAAGGCCATTGTCCGGCGATATCTCCTGGAGTTCCATAGCCAGCGCGCATGGTCCATCGTGGATGAGATTTTCAATCCGGATGGGCGTGATGGACCTCTTTTTGCCGCGCGCATGATGGCGACTGCCTTCCCAGACTTCAGGATCACGATCGTGACGCAGGTAGCCGAAGAGGATCGGGTTGCGACCGTCTGGAAACTGGAAGGAACCCACCAGGGAGATTGGCCCAGCCCTGTTGGTGTTATCCCGGCAACCGGCAATCCGGTGATGTTTACTGCCACGACCACCACACTCTTGCGGGATGGCAAGATCATCGATGCGCTTGGCTCAAACTGGGATCATCTGGGCATTCTGCAACAGCTGGGCGCGCTGCCGAGTACTGCGCCTCGTGCTGGCGCGTAAGGACACGACGTTGCCTGCGCTTCCAGATCGGGTGCCGTCAACGATGCCAGGCAGCACCAGCGGAGCTGGAGGACTTCGAGAATACCAAGGAGGGCGCAGCGAATACAGCCTACCAGGCGAACTTCGCTGCGCCCTCCTGTTTCCTTTCAAGCCACACAACCGGCAGGACATCTCCATCAAATCACTCAGATGGAGCTAATCACCTACAATTTCAACAGGTCCCGGTTGACCCGCCAACGACCTGCATGGCGATTTCCGCCCATTTGAACAACCGCTGCGGCTCGTAGCGCACGGTGCTGACGTCCTTCAGGATATATTCCAGCGGACAGCCATGCTTTTCACACACCAGGCGGGTGGCCAGTATTTCCTCGCGCACCTGCTCAGTGTCAAAGGCATCCCACGCCAGCAGCGCCGGACTCGGTTTGCGCGAATACACGAATTGGCTGCCAATCTTCACGGCGCCGCGCTCCCGCTTCACCCAGGGGCTCATCGACACCTTGCGCACGTTGGGCAACAGGCGCACCTCATTCATCTTGCCGTCCAGCGGGTCGCAGCAGCCGTAGTAGACCAGGCCGAACCGCGCGCATAGGCGGCTGGCACAGCAGACCCTGCTGCTCCAACTGATCGAGTATGGATAAGTACCCATCCGTCATGCGACCCACCAGCTTATGCATGAACTCCGCAACCTGGTCATCATGCTCGTGATTTATGGCGGGCTGCATCTGCTCTATTACCGTATGCGGGTCAGCGGCGCGGAACGCAAATACATCCCCAGCTTTCAGGAAGAGCCCAAGCGGCAGTTCTGGTTCGGCAAGCAGACGCCCGACAACGTGGCACGCTGCCTGCTTTTCGGCTTGCCCATAAATACGTCACGTGCAACTTCGGCGGGGAGTTGGTCCCACTGGATAAGTGGCTGGGCAATTACTTCGACGGCAACGGTGCGTACCGGCCGGCATCGCGCTTGGAGTGAGTTACCAACGACCGACTACCTTACAGCACAGTACGCTTGGTTCCAGTTTTACCTGCGTGTATTGGTAGTCGGTCGATGGTCGATCTCTGACCCGGTTATGGCGAGCGGGTGCAACACGGCATTCACCTCTGTCGTGCTGATCGCTTTGTTCGGGACAGCGGAGTTCGACCGCAGCAAATGCGGGCATGGGTGCCGATCTTGGCAAGGAAAAAGCAGCGGCAACCTGGTACTCGCCACTGCGAGTACCGGCGGTTCGTTTAACCCGACCTACTCCTTGATATCGCGGAGGACCTTGAAAGGCGGGTCACAGCGCAACGCTGCCAGATCGTAACATGGCGCGAGCTCGGTATCCGCGCCGCTGCGGGTGTCAGTCACGTACACGCGCAGGTGCGCTGGGTCGTTCTGCCCCAGACCGGCGGATGCGGCCAGCTTGAGATAGATTAACTCGCGTGGATCATGGCCCATCAGATAGCTGGCAATGCTGTCGACAGCCACGACGTTGATACCAGCCACGACCATCCCCAGCGTCCGATTGCTGCCCCGGTTAAAGCCCGTGCCATCACGCCCCACGATGCCTTCAACGATATTCAGGTGCGGCTTGAGTACCTGAGCCAGGTCGACCAGCCGGCGCGCCAGACCGAGCTGCCAGAGTTCATGGATACTGGCTGTCATCCACTCGTTGTGAGGTCGGTCAGTAATCTGCCATTCGGGCGGCAGATCTTTGATGGCCTGGGCACAGTAATGGCGGTCAAAGACGTTGTCAAGGCCCATCAGGTTTTTCATGCACAGGGTGGTGATCGCCAGGTTGTGGGTCTTGAGCTTGGGCACGTTGATCAGCACGGTGTCCGCGGCCACGGCCGGGCGGCTGACGTTGCGCGACGCGTGCACGAGGGGGTGCGGTACTTGCTTGCGCACGCAGGTGAAGTCGGTCGGACAGCGCAGCTTGGCGCCGGTCTGTACGGCCATTTCGAGGTAGCCCGTGCCCTGCCAGTGGCGGGGATGGTTGTCATCGCTGTCGCGCGGGTCTTCGACCACATAGATGCCACCTGCTCGAGCGCCATGCTCACGCAGGTATTCCACCATGCCGCCGATGAAGGCCGGGTGCGTACCGATGCCGTTCTCCGGGTTGTGAAAGTGCTCGCCGGAGGTGACATTAGGTTTGAGCACCACTTTCTGGCCCGACAACGCCACCTGCAGCGCTGCCAACGCCCCGCGCGCACTTCGTGCGAAATCGAGCCAGGACGGTGCGGCAGGCACGGGTTGCAGGATGACGGCGACCGCCTCAGGGTTTGCCAGTAAGGTATGCATTTTCATCTTGTTACATCTGCCTCACTTGCATTCTAACGCGGGATGAAGTTCCTGGCTTGACCCTCCTGGCCCTTCTGCTGTCACCGTCACACAGCAATCCGGTGCGAACCGCAGATATGATTCGCTAATCAGCCCGCAGTTTACGCGTCGCTGAGCATGCCCGTGACCGCCGCCAGGACATCGCGTTCTTCGTGCCAGTCAGGCGATGCAAACAGGGCATTCTGATCCACTGCCAGCCCGTGGAGCCGTCGCCAGATCGACCGCGAAAAGCCGCGCGCGATAACCACCAGCCGCTCATCCGGTTTGAAGGCGCCCCGTTGCTGAGCCGCATCGACAGCGTAGACCAGTGCTTCGGCCTGGCGGAAGCGCTCAGTCACAGCCTGCACCTCCGCCACACTGTCGCCATATGCGCCGCCCCAGCCTTCCTGGACAAATAAGGCCAGTGGTCCCCGGACCAGATAGTAATGCATCGCGTAGGAGTTGATGCCGTGACCGTCGTGCCCGAAGAGCAGGTAATCGGCGACCGGTTTGGTACCCACCTCGGTGACGAAGCTGATGAGATGGTACAAAGACTCCTGATCGCTCCGGGTGCCGTAGATCCATTCGACGACCTGCCGGATGTCGCCCGCCATCTATTTTTTGAGCAAAGGGCTGGTCAATGCCCATCAGCGGTGTGGCAAACTCCTTGGGCAACTTGCCGGCAACCATCATCTCTCTGAGAACAGGCATCTCATTA
>CAIQQO010000055.1 GCA_903873965.1 uncultured bacterium | reverse complement strand
GTTTATCCGTGACCCGGAAACATTTGAGCTGTACTGGGTAGACATGACCAAGGTTGCCCGAGTGATTGTGAATGAAAGCGAAGGTAAACGTCCCGAGCAGTACATCATTCGTGACATCAACCCCAACTTCCAGAATTTGTCTGTGGCGGTTAAAACAACCAATGACTTCCAGCACAACCCAGCCAGCTCGGGATACACTGCACCCTACAACTACAGTGCACCTAACTCTGCAGCCGGCGGGTCCGGGGGAAATAGATTCTCCGCTGCCATGAACGAAGCAGTAATTGATGCCAAGCACATCGTGCACTTGAGCCTGAGTGAGGGCCTGGACTATTACTGGCCTTTTAGCATGAGTGTGCTAGAGACCATATTCCGTGTGTTCAAGCAAAAAGAACTGCTAGAAGATGCTGTGCTGATCTATCGTGTTGCCCGTGCTCCGGAACGCAGAGTGTTCAAGATCGACGTTGGTAACATGCCCAGCCACATGGCAATGGCGTTTGTTGAACGGGTCAAGAACGAGATTCACCAGCGTCGAATCCCCAGCCATACTGGTGGCGGTGCAAACATCATGGACAGCAGCTACAACCCGCTGTCTATCAATGAGGATTACTTCTTCCCCCAAACTGCCGATGGACGTGGCAGTTCAGTTGACACCTTGGCAGGCGGCAGTAACCTGGGCGAAATCGATGACTTGAAATACTTTAACAACAAGATGTGTCGTGGCCTGCGTGTGCCATCCAGCTACTTGCCAACAGGACCAGATGACAGCGACCGTCCCATGAGCGACGGCAGAGTTGGAACAGCACTGATTCAGGAATACCGTTTCAACCAGTACTGCGAACGCTTGCAGCGCCTGGTTGTGCAAAAGCTGGATGACGAGTTCAAGATGTTCCTGCGCTGGCGCGGGTTTAACATTGATGCTGGCTTGTTCCATATTACTTTTTGCCCCCCGCAGAATTTTGCCAGCTACAGAGAAGCCGAGCTTGATACAACCCGTGTTAGCACGTACACTACACTGGAACAGATTCCTTACTTGAGCAAACGTTTCTTGCTCAAACGCTACTTAGGGCTCACTGAAGAAGAAATTGTTGACAACGAAACCCTGTGGCACGAAGAGCGCAGCAAGCCTGACGCTCCTGGAGCAACCGGTAGCGACTTGCGTACAGTTGGTGTTACGCCAGCTGACATGGAGTCGGATATCGGAACCGGTGAGGAAATGGCCGGTATGGGCGAACCGGGAGCTGAAGTACCTGGCGCAGCCCCTGGCGCAGTTGGCAGTCAACCTGGCGCGGCGGTATCCCCGGCAGGCGCCGCTCCAGCATAAATAAAGTATGAATCTGAACGAAGTTTTTGATCGCCAGCCCGAAGCTTACCAAGACGTAGCGCAGGACAATAGCCAGCCCCGTCTTGGCGACCTACGCAAGACCAAGCTGACGCTGCGACAGATCAACAAACTTCGCAGACTGAATGATGTTCGAACTTATGAGTTTAAAGAAAAACTCAAAAGAGTTCAACTTCAGTACGCACCGCCTGCTGAACCGCTAGTTTAGCCCTTTTCTTCAATTTTCGTGCCGTAAAACACCTATAAAACCACCTATGGCTTAAATATCTTACAGAGCCATTACTTTGGAGGGGTTATGAACAAATTTGAACAACTTATTGAGTACGTCATTAATGATGACGAAGCCAAGGCGCGTGAGCTGTTCCACAATATTGTGGTCGAGAAGAGCCGTGCAATTTACGAAGAAATGATGGAAGACGACACTGTCGAAGAAGGATTCGGGGGCGATGCTTCTGATGATCTCATTGGCGACGTTGAAGTCGAAGAAGAGGGACTAAGCGAAGAAGGCGACGAAGAAGAAGTCTTTGGAGCCGGCGATGAAGCCATTGATGGCGACGACGGCGGAGATTTCGGCGACGAAGCGCAAGGTGAAGAAGACCTTGAAGACCGCGTTGTTGATCTTGAAGACAAGCTTGATGAACTCATGGCTGAATTCGAATCCCTGATGGGTGACGAAGGCGGCGAAGACATGGACGTTGACGGTGAATTCGGCGACGAAGGCGACGGCGAAGTTGACATGGATGCTGATCTTGATCAAGCTGAACATGACGACGAAGCTGCTGATGATGTTGACATGATGGAAAACGTCACACTCAAAGCAGTGCCCAAGCCTACACATGGCGATGCAGGCGCAAATAGCAAGTCTCCTGTTGCTGCCAACAGCGGCGCAAAAGGTGCTTTAGCCAAGCCAGTTTCAACTGGTGGTGACGGCGGCAATGGTCGTCCTGCTCCTACAGCTAAAGAAGCTATTGGCCGGGTTGGTAACACCCCAGCACAAAGCACACAGAACCCAACACCAGCTACCAAGCCGCACTTGGCCCAAGCAACTGGCGTTAACAACAAGTCGCCCCTGGCGAGTCGTTAAGGATATCGGGTAATGGCTCTTTTACTCAGAGAAAACCTTACCTTCGATGCTGCACAGATTATTGTGGAAGGCACCGAGGGCAAGGATCTCTATATGAAGGGCATCTGCATCCAAGGTGGTGTAAAAAACGCCAACGAGCGTGTGTACCCTGTGAATGAAATTGAACGTGCAGTGACAACACTGAACGAACAAATCACTTCTGGATACTCAGTACTCGGAGAAGTAGATCATCCCGATGATTTAAAAGTAAACCTAGATCGTGTAAGCCATATGATCACAAGCATGTGGATGGATGGCCCAAACGGTTTTGGCAAGTTAAAGATTTTACCCACACCAATGGGCCAGCTGGTTAAAACCATGTTGGAATCAGGTGTGAAATTAGGAGTTTCTAGTCGTGGAAGTGGAAACGTCGACGACAGAACAGGACATGTCAGTGACTTTGAAATCGTCACTGTAGATGTGGTTGCTCAGCCCAGTGCGCCAAATGCGTATCCCAAGGCCATTTATGAAAGTTTGATGAACATGAAGCATGGTCATCGACTGCATGGATTAGCCAAAGAAGCTGTGGCTGACAACAAAGTGCAGAGATATTTGAAGAGCGAGATTGTCAAGCTTATCAAAGATCTCAAAATCTAGGAGATATAGATGCTAGACGCAATCAAACCATTACTAGATAGCGGCCTTATCAACGAAGAAGTTGGTCAAGAACTCAACGAAGCTTGGGAACTGAAACTGACTGAAGCACGTGAACAGGTACGTGGTGAACTCCGCGAAGAGTTTGCACAACGCTATGAGCATGACAAAAAAGTGATGGTGGAAGCTCTAGATCGCATGGTAACAGAAGGTCTGCAGAACGAGATCTCGGCAGTGCAAGCTGAAAAGCGCGCCCTGGCTGAGGATCGTGTCAATTTCCAAAGCAAGATCAAAGAGTCAGCAACGAAGTTTAACGACTTCATGGTGACTAAACTTGCTG
>CAIQQO010000054.1 GCA_903873965.1 uncultured bacterium | reverse complement strand
GTCATCTCATGTAGGTTGAGGCTCGTAAGGCAATGCTATCGCCCCTACGAAGATTCGGATTCGGATACGGATGCGGACGCTGCGCGCGCACGAGGGCGTCGGTCGGGACGGTAGGGGTGACACCTACGGTTGCCTTACATAACCATGATTATTACGGCGTTGATGGCAATGTCGCTCCGCGCGGCACACCCCGGCCACGGCATACACACACCCGGCCCCATTCACCACGCGTCGCATGATTCACGCGTTGCGTGGATGGGGTGCGGGTTGTGGCCATTGGGGTCTTGTGTCATCGTCGTCGCAAGGGCGAAGCATTGCCAGGAAATCTCATGTAGGTTGAGGCTCGTAAGGCAATGTGGCTTGGCATGCCCCTGCGAAGATTCGGATTCGGAATCGGATACGGACGCCGCGCGACCCTCCGTTTACGTTTTACGTTTTACGTTTTACTCACATCGCGGTGCAATTCCGCCCGGCGTCTTTTGCGCGGTACAGGGCCAGGTCGGCGCGCGCCAGCAGGGCGTCGAGTGTTTCGCTCGCGTCGGCCATGCCCGCGATGCCGGCGCTGAATGTGACTACATGCTGCTGCCCGTCAAACGTTAGCGGCCTGGCTGCCAGCGCTAGTCGGACGCGCTCGATCACATGGTAGGCTTCCTCGCTCTTTGTTTCCGGCAACAGCAACACGAACTCGTCGCCCCCAACCCGCGCAAACACGTCGATGTCGCGGATATTCTGTTGGCACACCTCTGAAAAGGTCACCAGCACCTGATCGCCTGCCGCATGGCCGTAGGTGTCGTTGACGTACTTTAGCTTGTCCACGTCGATCATGACCAGCGCCGGCGGTTGTTTCTGACGCGCGGCGCGTCTCAACTCGCCGGAGGCCAGTTCGATAAAGTGACGCCGGTTAAACAAGCCGGTGAGTTCGTCGGTGGTGGCCAGCTTCTGCAACGCGCTTCTCAGGCTGTTGCGCTCGGTGACATCGCGCATGGTCGCTTGAATGGTCGGGGTGCCATCGTAGGCGATTAATACGTCCTGGACTTCCACATCGATGATCGTGCCATCCAGTTTGACATATTTCATCTCGACCATCGACGCGCTGATCCTACTCTCGATGCCGTTATGCACTTGATCCTGTACGCTTTGCTGATAGTCCGGGTGCACGCGGTCGATGATGGAGTGACCGGCCAGGTCTTGCGCCGATGTGGCGCCAAACAGGCTGACCGCAGCCGGATTCACATAGAGGAAGGCGCCGTCGCGGTGAATCACAATCGCGTTGGGCGACCACTCTACCACGGTGCGGTAGCGGGTTTCACTTTCGCGCATGGCTGCTTCGGCAAGCTTGTTGACGGTGATATCAGAACACGAGCCAATGTAGCCGGTAAACACACCTTCTGGCGTGAACCGTGGGACGCCGTTAGCCACCAGCCAGCGATACTCGCCGTCGGCGCGGCGCAGCCGATACTCCATCTTGAATTCGCGGCGCGCCTTAAACGACCCGCGGTCGATATCCATGCAGCGCTGCACATCATCCGGGTGAACGCCTTCCGACCAGCCGTTGCCCAGTTCCTGTTCCAGCGTGCGCCCCGTAAATTCGAGCCAGTGACTACTGAAGTAATCACGCAGCATATCAACGCCCGACGTCCAGACCAGCACTGGCGCGGTATCCGCCAGGGTACGAAAGCGCACCTCGCTTTCCTGCAGCACATCCTGTACCTGTTTGCGCTCGGAAATGTCAGTCACACTGCCGATCAGCCACGCGCCTCCTGCTGCATCCCGCATCACGACAAATTGATCCATCAGCCAGTGATAGTGACCGTCTTTGTGCTTGAAGCGGTATTCATGGTGATAGGTTGTGCCATGAGCGCCTGCCCGCGCCTCAGCAAATACGCGCCCGATTGACGCCATATCGTCGGGATGAGCTAAAGCAAGAAAGGCTTGCAAAGGCATGTTCTCTATCTCGTCCGGGGTATAGCTGAATATGCGGGTACACACCGGGCTCATATAGTCGAAGTGGTTGGTCAGCGCATTGCGTTTATACGATGCACCCGTGGAATTTTCCAACACCTCGCGGAAACGGTCATCGCTCGCGCGCAGGACCGCATGTATTCGTTTGCGCTCAGTGATGTCATGGAAAATCGCATACACGGCGGGTTCTCCATCGTAATTCATCACTTTGCCTATCACCTCCGTGTCGATGATGGCGCCATCGAGTTTGAGATGTTTCATCTCGACCAGCGGCGCAATCACGCCGCGCTCGTAGCCACTCTTCACGCGCACCCCTACGATTTGATGGTAGTCCGGATGCACCTGGTCACGAATGCGCTGGCCTACCATATCCTGCGCCGTCGCAGCGCCAAACATCGTTACGGCAGCTCGATTGACATAGAGGATGAGGCCGTCGCGATGGATGACGAGTGCATCCGGGAACAGCTCGATCACGTTGCGATAGCGGTCGTCGCTGTCTTGCAGCACCTCCTGTGCCTGTTTGCTCGCGGTAATGTCCATATGCGTGCCAAACATCATCAGCGGCTTGCCGTCGGGCGTGCGGGTGATGACGCGACCACGATCGCGAACCCATACCCAGCGGCCATCCTTGTGCCGCATGCGAACTTCGCAATCGTAGAGCGGCAGGTCTCCGGCGAAATGTCGCTTTAGAAGCGCGTCGGATTTCTTTAGATCATCCGGGTTGGTCAAGCGCTCCCATGTAGTGATGTTGATGGGCGCCAGTTCTTCCAGTGTGTAGCCAATGAGTCGCGCCCACATCTCGTTGAAGATCGTTTCACCCGTCTGGATGTTCCATTCCCACGTGCCGGCATGCGCCCCTTCGATGATGCTTTCCATCCGCCAATTCTTGTCGAGCAAGGCCTCTTCGGCGAGTTTGCGCTCGGTGATGTCCATCATCGTTACGCGGCATTCCTGTCGATTAGTCGTTACGACGCCTTCCAGCTGCATAAACAGGCTATGGCTTTGAGAGTGCCCCGCGGTTTGCTCCAGCGCCACTTCACAAACCTGTTTCGCGCCATCGGCGAACGCGCGCGCGATGAAGGCATTCACCACGGCCCGATCATCCTGAGCTACAAACAAACCCAGCTGCCGCCCGACCAGATCGGCGCGGTTGACTTCAACCATGTTGGCGCCGGTCAGGTTGGCCTGCCGGATGACGCCGAGATGATCCAGCAGCAGATACCCGACTGGCGCGAAGTCGTACAAGTCGCTGTACCGCTGCAGCGTGGTTTCAACCTGCGCACGTGCTTGCTGCAGTTCCTTGTTTTGTGCCTCAAGCTCAATCCGGTGCACATCCAGTTCATGAACGAGCCGGACAGCAATCTGCTGCGCGTTGACGTCTGTTTTGAGCATGGAGATGATCAGCCCGAACAAAAGCAGGCTGATGCCCAACCCACCGAATAAGATGACCCCGATTCTCCTGTCATCTATGGCTGACGCCAGCTCGCCCAGCCATACGAAGCGCAAAGTCCAGCGACGTCCGGCGAAATCGACGGTGGTTAACCGGGTAACCGATGCAAGCGAAGCCGGGGCGGTGCCCGCGTTAGCCTGGCTGTCGTACAACAACGACTCAGCGGACACCACGTCGCCATCGTAGACTTGCAGCGACATATGCCTGTCTACAAACAAGACATCCCAACTACGGAGGGTACTGCTCATCATATCCGTCATGCGGTAGGGACTGTAGACCCAGCCCACGATGGCGGCGCGGCGCTGTTCGACCGTATCGATCGGCCAGCCCGGCCGATAAGCGGGGACATACATCAAGGTGCCGGCCTGAACATCCTGATCCGTCTCTTGCGCCAGCATGACCTTGCCCGACAGCACGGCGGTATTCTGATCGCGCGCCTGCTCCATGGCGGCGCGTCGGACGGGTTCGGAGAACATGTCATAGCC
>CAIQQO010000053.1 GCA_903873965.1 uncultured bacterium | reverse complement strand
ACAGTTGGAATTGCTCAACCACGATCAGGTGGACGAGATCGTGAATGCCTCGCTGGCTGGTTTGCGCGAGCAACTGGAAGGCATGCCGCAGGATGACGCGAACGAGAGCGGCCTGAACACGCTGCGCCAGTTGATCGCCGAGAAGCGCGTCGAGGTGCGCATGTACACGCGCGGCGTGCTGCACTCGAAGGCGTATCTGTTCGAGTACCCGCACGGCACGCACATGCACAAGACATATGGCGGCATCGCGATTGTGGGCAGCAGCAACCTGTCGCACGGCGGGTTGTCATCGAACACCGAGCTGAACGTTGTGCTGAAAGAGAAGGAGGACTTCGAGCAGGTCGGCGCGTGGTTCGACGAGTTGTGGGAGGAAGCGGAGCCGTTTGACGCGGCGCTGCTCGATGTGGTCAAGGGGTCGTGGGCAGGCAACGTGCTGACGCCGTATGAGCTGTATCTCAAAACGCTGTACGAGTTGTTCAAGGAACGGCTGGGCGACGATCAGGCGGTTGACGGCCCGATCGGGCTTAACCTGCCGCCGTTGATGGATTTTCAGTGGGATGCGTTCAATATGGCGCGGCGCATCATCGACCGCTACGGCGGCGTGTTCGTGGCCGATGTCGTCGGCTTCGGCAAGAGTTACATCGGATCGGCGCTGATCAAGTATTACCGCGAGCAGAAGCGCAAGCGCACGCTGATCATCTGCCCGGCGCGGCTTGCACCGATGTGGAAGCGCTACAACCAGCTTTTTGACCTGGGCGCCGAGGTGCTGTCGATGGGCATGCTCACGTTCCCCGATGGCGTGAAAGGCGCGACGACGCGCTATAACTTGAACGATGACGAGCGCTTTGAGCACTTCGACATGGTGCTGATCGATGAGTCGCACAATTTCCGCAACCCCGACACCGACCGGTACCAGGTGCTGCAACCGTACCTGCGCAACCGCCAGGTGATTCTGTTGACCGCCACGCCGCAGAACAAGTCGGTGTGGGATTACTACCACCAGTTGAAGCTGTTTCATCAGCAGGATCGCAGCGCCATCCCGATCTCCACGGCGCGGCTGGACACGTTCTTTGACCAGTGCGAGAAGAACCCGGCCAAACTATCGCAATTGCTGCAACACGTGTTGATCCGTCGCCGCCGCCGCGATATTACCGAGACGTACAAGCCGGTGTTGAACGGCAAGCCGGTGACGTTTCCCAAACGGCGGTTGAAAACGCTGACCTACGAGATCGAGAAGACGTATCACGCAGGCGTGTATTCCGAAGTGACTGGCATCATTGCGCGCGAATTGAAGTTTGCGCGCTACGGGTTGGCCGGTTACCTGCGAAAGGACCTGCCAAAGGCGGCGCGCAAACAGTACGAAGGGCTGGCGCGGACGGGAACGCAGTTGCGCGGGTTGATCAAGATGCTGCTGTTGAAGCGCATGGAGAGCAGCGCGCAGGCGTTGGTGAACACGATCAGCACGATGTTGAACGCCTATCGCATCTTCAACGCGGCGCTGTTGAACGGCGTCGTCCTGGTGGGCGACAGCATGGCAGAGGCCATTCACGATATCGGGCAGGTGAGCGACATCGATGATGAGGCGCTGCAGGCGCTGATCGGCGCAGAGGATGGCGCGATGCGCTATAAACTGCGCGACTTTGACGCCGACCGACTGGCCGACGATTGCGCTGCCGACATGGCGGCGCTCCAAAAGCTGCACGACTTGATCGAACCGATCGTCACGTCCGGGCTGGACGACAAACGTGACACGCTGGTGAAGCAAATGCGCAGGCTGGACGGGCAAAAGGTGCTGATCTTCAGCGAGTACCAGGACACGGCGCTGTACCTGTACCAACAACTGCGCGATGTGT
>CAIQQO010000052.1 GCA_903873965.1 uncultured bacterium | reverse complement strand
TGGGTCGCCCAGAGCTGCCGTGCCATAGGCAAGGTAACGATCGACGCTGCCCCACCACGGCATCTCGTACGGGTACATCGTGGGTGCCGTATCACCCCAACCGCGCAGATCAATCGTGAGTAGGTTGTACACTGGCTGGTCGCGCTCGATGAAACGCATGGCCTCCGTCAGCAAGCCATGTTGATGCAACAGGCGATGGCGTCCATCGTCGTCGAAATGCAAAATCGTTGCGGCAGGCAGATCGGCGCGCGCCAGCGCAGACTGCCGCGCAGTCAACAGCGTGGCGGGAAGCTCGATGCCGGGCTCGGGCCGCAGTAAAACGGAACGCCAGTCATGCGTCCACACCTGAAATGCGTCGCCGACTTCGGCGGCAGGCGACATCACCCATCCACTCACACCGGCGACAGTCGCGGCTGCATGACAAATCGACTCCGGATCGCGCTTCCATCCGGCAGCCAACGCATCCGCTTCAGCGATAGCCAGCGTGCGCATGTTGACATCCGCTCGCGGGAAACAGCGCACCTGATCGAATGGGATGAGAGGGTAGTCGCCGAGATTCACGTCAGTCACAGAACGATCGGGGGCATTCAGCAAATGGCTGTTCATAAAGCGCACGAACTCATGTGCCTGCGCGAGCGAGTAGCCGTGGCCGTTCTTATCAACGAAGAAACGGAAGCGATCTGCATGACCCATGCGCGCATAACTACCCGCCACAGCCTCAGCCAGCTTGCGCGTGTCGCCAATGTGGAAGACTTCGTCAAACTCGCCTGCCATGAGCAGACATGGCTTGGGCGCAGCAGCACAGAGCAGATCCACTTCATCGACACCGAGTGCATATCGCCGCAACTGGTGCGTTTCAGGGCACCCGGCGTAGCACTGGCTGATATCGAGATCAGCCAGTGGCGTCACACAACACGACGGTCCAATCACCGCGATGCGGTCATCGAGCAACGCGGAGAAAGTCGTCGTCGTGCCGCCGCCCGACACGCCGGTCATCGCCACGCCACGGCTCATATCAACATCAGGCCGCGTGGCCAGATAGTCGATGCAGCGCAGCGCATCAGAGATGAAATAGCGGCTGGATGTTTGACCCAGCAGATAGTCGCGCACACCATCGATGAAATGGTCGTTGCCCGGTTGCTTCTCACTCGACTGGCCGGGCGGGTCGAAGTTGATCGCCAGATAGCCGTTGCGCGCAAAGAACTGACACGGCAACTGGTAGTCGGCGAACTGCTTGCCCGAATGACCCACAGGCGACACCACTGCGGGAAAAGGTGGCTGATAATCGAGCGGCACGTATACCGTGGCGTTGACCTGCCAGCCGGGATAAGTCTCGAACAACACATTCTCAACGCGGAAGCCAGTGTATTCATGGGTGCTTACGAGCGTGGCTTGCACTAACGGCGCATGGGTTCCCACAGGAAGCTGGCCGTAGAAACCTGCGACGGCAGCGCGAATAGCGGTCTGGTAGGCGCTGAAGTCGCCGCCATCAAGTGCAGTTTGACGCCGCGCAGCTGCATCGTCCATGCAGGTAAGTGCGCGCCCAATCAAATACTGGCGCAGCATGTTCTGTGGAATCAGCAAACGTTGCGGCATATTCAGGGTTGTCGTGCGGGCCAATGGCGCCTCCGAGTTTTGGAATCTGTCGTCCGGATGGACAACCTGGATTATGCGCCAGGGACGGAAATGTGCAAATGGCGCGTGAGCTTGCGTTGTATGAGAACGACACTTACCGTTAAGGCACTGGGGCAATTCCATGGTTTTATTGATTACCAGTCAGAAACTGTTAGAGAACCGTGCAACAATCAGCAAGAGGTATAAATATGCCCAGCCACACAACGGCGCTACCCGTTCAAACTCGCTTGGAACACCGCGGTGTTTTCGGGAACAGCGACGCGCCACTGTTCCCGCCGGAAGGCTCGTTTGAGACACTTGGCGGTCGCGATGCTGTCGCCAGACTCGTCGACGGGCTCTACGACCGCATCGAACGCGATAAGATTTTACGCCCTGCATTCAATCGCGATCTGACGAAAGAGCGGGTGATGGTGAAACGCTTCTTCGAGGAGTGGTTCGGAGGCGCCTCTGCATACTACATCACAGAATGGCGGCTTGGCCTTCAGAATACTCACGCTGGCGTTTCGATCAGTGCCGATATGGCGAGTCGCTGGCTGCGGCACTTCTTCGATTCCTTTGACACTCTAACGACGAGTCCAGAAATCGCTGGTGCCATCCGACCCTCGATATCACGTTTGGCAATGGCATTGGTAAACCGGACTAACGAGCCGACAGCAGGAGAGCGGCTGCGGGGAAGCCACAGCGGAGAGGCGGACTGCAAACCGTTTATTGCATCCATACAGCGCGACGATTTCAATGGCCTTCTGGCAGCAGCTTCGGAACATATGAGTATCATCCAGCGATACGGCTCCTACCTGCTACTTAGCGCAGCCATACGCGGCAAGGTCAGAGCAGTGGAGACGTTATTGCATCTCGGTGTGGATGTATCAAAGCCGGCAATTCTGCCTGGGAGTGAAGCCAGTATTCAGGCGCTACCTATGTTGCTGATCAGCCCTCTGTGTGGCGCGATCGCTAAACGCCGTGAACCTGTTGTGTCGTTACTCATCGACCGCGGGGCTCAATATGACATCTTCACGGCCGCTTTCGTTGGAGACCTGGATGCCGTGCAAAGACTTCTGGGGCTTGCGCCTGAACTGGCGAATGCGCACGATCCGGCAAGTGATGTCGCGTCTGTCACACCACTGCTGCACGCTGTGTCTGCCGGACAACTGGAAGTCTCGCAACTGCTATTACAGCGGGGCGCAGTCGTTGGCGCCAATGGCGTTCGACTGGTTCGGATTGCGGCAAATGCCGGCGAGGTGGCGCTGACGCACTTACTGCTGGCACATGGCGCAGACCCAGCCTTGATCGGTGCAGGTACCTGGGTTATGTACCCCGCCATTGCTAATGAGCTTCTCACTCGGGGCGCGAACGTCAATCTGGAACCCGGCGCCTGGATTGGCTTATGTTGCACGGGAAACAGCGGGCGCAAGGAGAATGTGCCACTCGTTCAGGCGATGCTCCGCTGTGGCGCTGATGTATCCGCTCCATACAAAGGCCGCACCGCGCTGGATTGCGCTACGAAGGCTGGTTTCACCAGCATCGTCAAGGTTTTGATTGAGCATGGTGCGAACATCAACGCGAAATCGGGCACGCAGGGCGCGTAAGCTTGCCCTAACGTGATTTTCTGCGCGATCAAAGGAGTAGTTCCATCTGAATTGCGGATTCGGCGTCGTGATCAGATAATGGTACGACAACAGGAGATTCTATGCCTTTCAAAATGATCCAGGTCGGAACCGGTGGATGGGGCGCAGCGTGGTGCAAGCACTGGCTACCGCCCAACATCAAGGATGGTTTGATCGAAGTGGTCGCCGCGGTGGATACCAACCCCGATGCGCTGGTCAATGCGCGCGAGGGTCTGGGATTGCGAGCCGATCAGTGTTATACCGACATGCGCAAAGCCTTCGACGAAAACAAAGCCGACTTCTGCACCGTCGTCGTTCCACCTGCCTTTCACGAACAGATCGTCGATATGGCGCTGGCGCATGAGTTGCATATCCTTTCAGAAAAGCCTATTGCCGATTCGCTTGAGGCGTCGGTACGCATTGCGGCCAAGGTGAAAAGCGCCGGGAAAAAGATGGGCGTCACCATGAGCCATCGCTTCGATCAGGACAAAACCACGCTGCGACGCGAACTGCGTTCCGGGCGAAACGGGGCGCTTGATTACCTCGTGTGCCGTTTCACGTGCGATTGCCGCAAGTTTGCTAGTTGGGGCAAGTTTCGGCATGAGATACCCGACGCGCTGATGGTCGAAGGCGCAGTGCATCACCTCGATATCCTGGCCGATCTAGCAGGCGCAACCGCGGACAGCCGTACAACTTGCGACACCATCTACGCACAGACGTGGAATCCGCCCTGGGGCGAGTATGCAGGCGATTCGCAGGGACTGGTGACAATGCACTTTGGCAATGGAACGCGCGCCATGTATGAAGGCGCCAAGACCAATGCCATCGGACTAAACGGCTGGGCCAATGAATACATCCGCGCCGAATGCGCGAATGCCACGGTGATCATGGACCAAAGGCGGATCGAGCGTTTTGCGCACGTCGCCGATGCTTCGTGGGGCGACGTACATCGCAGCACGGGTGAGCCGATTGCGTTGATGGAACAGCCCAAATGGGCCAACACGTGGCTGGTCGAGAAATTCGCGCACTGGCTGGCAGGTGACCAGATGATGGAAACCAACGTCGAGGACAATCTGCAATCCGTAGCGTTGATTTTCGCCGCCATCGAGAGTAGCCGCAGCGGACAACCCGTCAAAGTACAGGCTTTGCTTGACGCTGCACGACGATCGCAGTCCGCATGACATGAAGTCCAGTCAAGCCTGCATCAGGTAAAAACGCAAGAACAGGAACACAACATCATGAACAAACTAAAGACGGCCGTGGTAACAGGCGGCCATTCGTACGACGTCCCGAACTTCCATCGATTATTCCGCGCCTTTCCAGAACTGGATGTCTATATCCAGAATATGGATGACTTTGCATCATCGCCTGTCGAAACGCGCGATAGCTACGATGTGGTGGTGTTCTACACCATGCTGATGGGCGGTCCGCACGATGAAGGTCTGGCGTGGTATCAGGGCAAACCCAAAACCGTACTGGAACACCTCGGCAAGTCGAAGCAAGGAATCGTTGTGCTCCACCATGCAATACTGGCCTATCCCGAATGGCAACCGTGGGCAGACCTCGTTGGCATCGCTGAACGGTCGTTCGGCTATTTTATGGCGCAAACCGTCACGTCACAGATCGTCGATCCCAACCACCCGATTACTCTGGGCATCAGCGATTGGGAAATGGTCGACGAAACCTACACCACGAACGGCGCCGGGCCGGACAGCCAGGTCTTGATCACCTATGACCACCCGAAAAGCATGCGTACGATTGCATGGACGCGGATGTACCAACAGGCACGCGTATTCTGTTATCAGGCTGGTCACGATCATGTGACGTGGGAAAACCGGCAGTTCCGTGAAGTGCTGAACAATGGAATCCACTGGGCGGCTGGTGAAATATGATGTCGGGCAAAGAGCGCATTCTTAAAACGCTGCGATTCGAGGAGCCCGACCGTCCACCCCACTTCGAGATTATGTTCGAATTGGAGTATGAGGCATTCGGGATGCACTTCCCGGATCGTCGCGTCTGGGACACCTGTACTGGCGCCGAAAAGGAACGCTTAATCGCCCAGTGCATGGAAGTATATGCCCGTATCGTCGAGCAGTACCAGTGGGACGGCCTGGCCGTGTACTGGCCCTGGAGCGATCCTGACGGCGTGGTCGCAGCGAAAAAGCTGTTTGGCGAAAGCATCCTGGTCGGCAGCATCGTCGGAGATTCCGTGTGGTCTATCGAAGGCATGACGGACTGGGAGCAGTTCTCCATCGACTTGCATGAGCATCCCGAGCGACTACACGAGGGCGCAAGAGCCAAGACCAAGGTTGCCCTTGATAAGTTCAACCGCCTGGCAGATGCGGGAGCCGACTTCATCCACGTCGTCAACGATGTCGCCTTCAATGCCGGATCGTTCATCGCGCCGCGCTATTTCCGCGAATTTGTCACGCCGTATCTGGCGCAACAGGTTCAACATATCAAAGACCTCGGCGTGATACCGTTCGTGCACACTGACGGCAATATCATGTCAATCCTCGACGATTACCTGTCGCTGGGCGCGGCCTGTTTTCAATCGGTTGACCCGATGGCCGGAATGGACATCGCCGAGATGAAGCGGCGCTGTCACGGACGCATGGCTTTGATGGGCAACGTGCAGTGCAACCTGATGCAGGATGGCCCATTGGAAGCCATACGACAATCGGCTATGTACTGCCTTGAGCACGGCTCACCGGGCGGAGGCTATATCTTCGGCACGTCAAACACCATCTTCCCCGGTATGCCGTTGCAGCACTATGAATACATGTTGAAGGTATACCGGGAGTTCTGCTCAAAGCAAAGAGGAGATAGAAGTCAGATTCTGACCTCTGACTTCTGACTTCGTCCTTCTGACATATCATTACGCCCAGGAGTTACAAATGAAAATTACAGGCGCCGACCACACCAGCTTCACAGTCTCAAACCTGGAGCGCTCTTTGGCGTTCTACCACGACCTCATGGGTTTTGAGGTGCTGCACATCCGACCCAACATCATCAACAAGTATTTCCGCGACATCATTGCCATGCCCGAGGGCGTCATCAAGGGCGCCTTCCTGGCGATCCCAGGCACGACACACCGGCTTGAGTTGTTCGAGTATGTGCAACCGCGTGGGACGACGCTCGATGTCCGCACCAACAACGTCGGGAGCGCGCATATGTGCTGGTACGTCGACGATTTGCGCGCCATGTACAATGCGCTGCTCACAAAAGGCGTGCAGTTTCGCTCGCCGCCAGTCTACCTCGACGAGGGTCCGAACCTTGGCGGCTGGTGCACCTACATGCTCGATCCTGACGGGATTACGATTGAGTTGTTCCAGCTCGCACCAAAATAGCGTGTGGACGCATCATCGCAGTCGCTTGGAACAGGTGATGGATCGGAGCAAAACATGGCGGCAAGGGTTATCAGGGCACAAATATGCTGCCGCCATAGCCTTGACGTGCGCGGCATTGTGCTGGGGATTTGCGCCCATCGCTACGCGCGAACTGGTGGCGCACATTGAACCGTTTCACGTGCTCCTGTTACGGTTCGGAATCGCGTCGCTGATTTTCTCACCCATACTGTTAAGGTTTCGCGCATGGCAACCGAGTGACCGTCTGAAAATGCTGGGATGCGGCTTGATCGCGATGCTGGGGTACTACGTGCCGGTAACCATCGGCGGCAAGTACATCCCATCAGGCGTCACAGGTCTGCTTGTCACGACACAGACACTGTGGATGGCAGGGCTGGCGATCATTTTCTTGCGCGAACGCCTGACAGTCGCAATTATGGCGGGCATCGCAGTTTCGACACTTGGCATCGCCCTGTTACTCGGCGGCGCAATGACGCAGTCGCTGTCGGGTGACTGGCTGCTCGGTGGATTGCTAACATTGTGCGGCGCATTGATGTGGTCGCTGTATTCACTTGCCATACGCCCGCTGGCGAAAAAGTATGGTGCGCTGGCATGCACAGCACTGACGGCGATCATCGGATTGGCACCGCTGTTGTTCTCGATCAGCCCGACCCTCAGCAACGAGTTTGCAACAATGACACCGGGCACTGCAGGCGCGCTTGTCGTCCTTGCCGTGGGCAGCACCGTTATCGGGAATTTTCTGTGGAATTTCGGGCTGGCGCGCGTGACGGGTATACAGGCGAGTTTGTTCCTCTACCTGATCCCGCTCATCAGCGTCATTGGCGGGGTGTTGCTTCTCCGCGAGACGGTAGGAATTCAGACCATCATCAGTGGTCTACTGATCCTTGGCGGCGTCGCCATTGCACAGTTGATAAAAACACCACCGGTAGCCATCACCCGTCTGTGAGCAAGCGCTGGTGTTCCTCTACCCACGATGGATAGAGGAACACCAGCGCAATAGTGAGGTCAAGATCTCGCCACTGCCCAGACGTTCGAACGACACGCAGCCGTCAACTTTGGCGACTGGTCAGTCATGGTGCCCGTGGCTATGTCGATATCACACAACGGCAACAACCGCAGCCGTAACAGCTTGTCGTCGCGCATGATGCCAAACTCATCATCAACCTGCGCGTATTGCCAGCATTCGGATGATTTCACGCCAACGGGTAATACCTCGATCGCCGTCAGCAGGCGGTGTGCCTGCGCAACACCAGCCGTCAGCCGCAACAAATTGACCGGGTTGAGATGGCTGTCAATACCCTCAACCGCAATCGACGACATTGCGTCTTCGGGCGCCCAGTTCAGCGGCACAATGCGCAGCCACGCTTTCTGACCACGCACAACGATACCTGCGCCCGTTACGTTGATCGGAAAGCCTGAGTTCAAGCGAAAGGAGACAGCCATTACGTCGACCATCTGCGCAAAATCGTCGATCAGGTAGAGCGTCGGATCGGGCGAATACACGCGCCGCGAACTCGATGTAAAAATGCCGGGCTCCCACGCTGCAGTGTTGTCGCACGCCAGACACAACTCATGTCCGCGCGCCACAGCTGATGTAAGTTTTCCACCGAACGCACTCGGCGGTTGCTTGATCAGGCGACCATCCGGGCTTTCAGGGTAGAGCAGGTTGTGCCGATAGGCTGCGCCGATCAGACCGACTTCGGGGTGGTCATAGGTGGTCACGCCACGATCGATCGCAAGCGCTTCTCCGGCGGCTTCGATCACGAATGCGCCACGATCCTGATGGTAATGCGTGAGTAGTATCGGGCCGCACGACAGATGGAAGTGCACCAGACCCAACCCTTCGGCTACGGCGACAGCACTCACCTCGCCAACATCCGGCAGAATGTCGCAGCGCGGCGCAAGGAACATCGAGAGCTTCTTGCGGTTGCGCGCAGGCGCAAAGATGATGTGATAGATGCCCTCGCCCTCCGATTCTTCATCAGCGGTGGCATAGTACAACGCCGGCCACTCCGGTCGATCGGATATCTGAGCGTAAGCCGCGATCAATGCCGGGCTGATGCGCTGGTCTGCGTGCGCATCATTGATCGGCAGATAGCGCGTGCCATCACCTGTCGTCGACATCATCGCCAGCGCATAGTCGCCGGTCTTGATCAGCGCATCGGGCAGGCCACCCTTCGCGCGGAAGTTGCGCAGGTTCTTGCAGCCGTGGTAGCGCCCCAAGGCATAGAACATCGGCATGCAGGTGCCAAAGGTGTAGTTCCAATAAGCCATGCCTTCGAGCGTCCCGCCATCGGGCTGAACGTACGAATTGATCATCTCGGTCAGGTCGCGCTCAGCCTCGTC
This sequence comes from uncultured bacterium, assembly GCA_903873965.1. GTDB lineage: Bacteria > Chloroflexota > Anaerolineae > J036 > Brachytrichaceae > CAIXPS01. Next base: position 6,253 of record CAIQQO010000052.1, on the reverse strand, counting down.
GATCAAGCTGGCGTAACGCGGGTGCGCGGGCAACAATCCCAGCAAGCCAATGATCCGCCCCGAGCTGAACACGATGCCCTGGTTCATGTGGCGGATATACTCCATGCGCTTAAAGTCCGACTCGATACGCGGCAAGCCCTTCATGATGATCGCATCGCGCACCACCTGCTTGCCATGCGGGGTGAGACAGAAGCCGGCCCAATCGAGCACCAGCGCACTGGCGCGACAATAAATTTCCTCGGTGAACGAGCGATGATGCCAGCTCGATCCCGGGAAAACACCCATCAGGCTTTCGCACCATGTGTCACAATGCGCCGCCGACAACGCCATGCGCGTCGCCAGTTGTGACATGGCGAGGTTATCGTCGATCAGCCCAACGAACGCCAGCCGTTCCATCACACCGGCAGTGCGGCGACGCTTCATGTCGCGGTTACGCACCCAGCGCCGGTCAGGGTTCGCAATGTGATAACCAATATCGCTTTCCGGTTCATTGAATGACTTAAGGTCTTCATCACACTGCGCGCGCAACCGGTCAAAGATCGTTTTGAACGGCTCGCGGCTGATCTTGTTGCGCAACGTGACCAGTTCGCTTGCATCGAAGAAAATGCCGATCTGCGGTTCATGTGTCGCAGAATTCTCTGCGCCAGCGAGGAATCCGCGCCATGCGGCATCATACGGACTGCGACGTGCCTCCATGACGTCCTGAGCGGCGCGGTTCGCCAGCCCCAGCCACAGCAACTCGACATAAGCGGGGCGATCCTCTGTTGCCGCGAACGCGAGCGTCAGGCCGGTCAACTGCTTACCTGTCAGTGCGCCATCGAACTCATCATGCGTATTGCCGCCGCGCGTGTCGATCAATGTGCGCATGACGCCATCGATGGTGGCACTCACCGTCATCTGAACCCACGCCGGCAAGCTGGCGAAGACGCGAAAGACGTCGTAACCAGTCAGGTCGAGGTTGCAGGTACGGTAAAGCGTAACCTGATCCGCCGCTGATGACGCGCGCTCAATGATGACCTCCGCAGCGCACCAGCTCTGTGTGACATGCGCGCGCACATCCGCTGCGATGTGGACGTCGTATTCTGACAATACAGCATATTTGTCGTCGGGATGTTCGCTCGAACCGCCGTCCCAAAACGGCTCAATAATGGCTTCTGCTTCGTTGATCGGAACCAATCGCATTGGTGACTCCTTACAATCTCCAGTCTTATTTGCGTCTTACTATCCCACCGCGCCGCAAAAAGCACAAACGTGGTACAACATCGTTGGCGAGCGAACCGAAACCATGAATGAGAACATATTGACAGAAAACGCACAACTGGCGCTCGATACAATTCTGGGCAAGGCGACAACGGGCATTCCTGCGTGGCTGATCAATCCGATGGAACATCGGATGATCGACCGCATAGCGGGCCTGCCCGCAGGCAGTTATCGGCATGACCCCGAACCGACCTACCGGCGCATGCTGATTAACGCGGGCTGCAGCCTGATCGATCAGTACATTCCGGAGAATCCACTGACGATGGGCGATGCCGGATATGAACACGAAACACAACCTCTCGTGGCAGGCGTCGGCGGCAACGAGATCCGGGTGGATGGCATGTTGATCGATTCACCTGAATCCGTCGCGGAGCATATCGAACGCATCCTGATCCCTCACTGGCAGCAACTGACGGCCGCCTTTGATGAAACTGCGCGGGCGCAGGCCATCATCGGTGATGAGCGCAACGAGCAAGCGCGCATGGGGCCGGAATTGCTGAAAAGCCCGTATGGCTGTGCCTTCTTCCCGACCTTCGAATATGGCCGCTACGGTTATGAGAACTACTTCATGGCCTATGCGCTCTACCCTGATGTCATCGAGCGTTTGTTTGCTGCGCAGGCTGATTACGCCCTGCTCAATAACCGCGCCGTTTTGCGCGCTATCCGCGAAGCGCACCTGCCGCCGCTGATCCGACTCGACTACGACATGGCGGATTCGCGTAGCACATTGACCGACATCCGAACACTCGACAGGCTGTGGTTCCCGCATTTCGCCCGTTGCCTTGAGCCATTGCTGCGCAGCGAGGTCAAATTGATCTGGCATTGCGACGGTAACCTGAGCCAGATGGTGCCGCGTTTGCTCGATGTTGGGCTGAAGGGCTTTCAGGGATTCCAGTACGAAGACGGCATGGACTACGAGAAGATCTGCGCGATGCGGAGCAGGGACGGCGAGGAACTCTTGATCATCGCGGGCGTCAGCGTCACACGCACGCTGCCTCTGGGCACGGCGGATGACGTCACGCGCGAGATGAAGTGGCTGGTGGAAAAAGGCCCGCGCGCCGGTTTGTTCCTGGGCGGGAGCAGTTCAATCACGCCCGGTGTGCCGTGGGAAAACCTGAAAGCGCTCATCGAAGGCTTTCAATATTATCGAATACATGGACGAGGTTAAAACAAGCATGAACTCACACGAACGCGTCACGCGCGCTATTCACTTCAATGGTCCCGACCGACTACCTCACTACCTGCCCGATGGCCAGGAAAACGACATCCTGTGGCTGTGGCTCGATCGCCCTGCTGATCAACAGGCATGGACGCCATTACCTGACGGGCGACAGCGCAAGATTGACGCGTGGGGTGTGACGTGGGAAACGATGGGCGGCGGTAGTTTCGGTGAAGCTGTGGCATGGCCGTTGGCCGATATTACGACACAGAGCAGCTACGAACTGCCTGACATCAACAACCAGACCTACTTCGATTCAGCGCGCCAACTTGTCGAAAACAATAATGCGTTGGATAACCCAAGGTACTGTCTGGGCGTCATGCCATGTTCATCGCTGAACGAAGGCACGCACAACGTGATGGGACTTGCGAATATGTTCGCTGCGTATTATGAACATGCCGATGATCTGAAGGCGTGGCTCGATCGGCTGGCCTCGGCGCAACGCGTGTCGATCCGGCGGCTGGCTGAGATCGGATGCGACGGCGTGATGGGCTACGATGACTGGGGCTTGCAGGATCGCCTGATGATCAGCCCGCGCCTGATCGAGGAGTTCTTCATGCCGCACTACCGCGAGAACTGGGCGCTGGCCCACTCACTCGGCATGGATGTATGGTTGCACTCGTGCGGAAACATCATCAGCATCCTGCCAATGCTAAAAGCGGCAGGATTAAACGTCATCCAGCAGGATCAGCAGGAGAACATGGGGTTGGAAAACCTCGACGCGTGCGCTGGCGGGCAACTGGCTTTCTGGTGTCCGGTGGATATCCAGCAGACGATGGCGCGTGGCTCCATCGACGACATCCGCGCGTACGTACGCCGGATGATCACCACCGTCGGCTCGCACAACGGTGGTTACATCAGCATGGCCTACAGCACGCCCGAAGCGGTCGCTCAGACGCCCGAACGCGTTGCAGCCATGTGCGCCGCATTCCGCGAATATCAGACACTCACCTCATCCAACTGAGATACGAGTCATCTAAAAGGAGCCTCCCTGACCTTAGGATGTCCGTGCTGCAACTTCGTTCACTGGTGTGCGCGGGCGTTCCCCGCGCAATACGCGCGCCACATCCTCCGCGGCACGGCTGCGCATATCGACCTGCGCCTGCTCTGAGTACCACGCCATATGCGGCGTGACGAGTACACGATCTTCCTTGAGCAACGCCTGCAGGACGGCATCATCGGCGGCAGGGGGCTCGGAACTCAAGACGTCCAGCGCAGCACCCCGTATGCGCCCGGCGCGAATGGCGTCCAGCAACGCCGCCTCATCAACCAAACCACCGCGAGCCGTATTCACCAGATAGACAGAGGGTTTCATCAAACCCAACGTACGCGCGTTTATCACATGACGCGTGTGCACATCCAGCGGCAGGTGCAAACTGATGAAATCTGAGGTGCGCAGGAGTGTATCCATACTCACGGGCTCAGCCCCGGCAGCCCGAATCTGCTCATCGCTGAGGAAGGGATCGTAAGCAATCACACGCATACCAACACCCGCGCCTTTATGCCCCAGTGCACGGCCAATACGCCCGTAGCCCATCACGCCCAGCGTCTGCGTTGTCGATCGTTGGATCGGGCGAACCGCGCTGCCATCGAACTTGCCCGCACGAGTGGTACTGATGAGAGTATGCAGGCCACGCAACTGCACAAGCACCAGCGCAATCGCGTGCGTCGCGACTTCGTCTACACCATAGTCAGGCACGTTGGCTACCCAGATACCGCGCGCTGTGGCAGCAGGGATATCGATGTTATCGACACCCACGCCCAACCGGCTGATCATCCGGCAGTTCGGCATCGCATCCATCACTTCAGCCGTGATTTTCTGCAACGCAATCACCAGCACATCGGCCTGACGCAACACGGCACGCGACTCTTCGGAATCCACTCCATGCGACCACTGGAACACGATATCGGGATCGGAAAGGATATTGGTTTCTATTAAGTAATCAGGGAAACCGTCAAAAGCAAAGATTATATTCGTCGACATAACACTCCATCATATTTAGATGACTAGATTCCAGTGAGATCACACGCCATAGCCTGACGAAGACGCCAGTACTGTGCATGCAATTTCGCACGAATGCCACATGAATTACGAGGCGGGACGAAACATTAGCGACCCGTCACGGACTGCTCGAGTTGCCGGATTGACCGCGCGACCTGCTGGGTATACGCCAGCGCCGAACCCGTCAACGGTTGAATCGGCGCCAGTGGATCTCCGACAGCATCACCGATGGCATTCAACGCCGCCTTTACGACAGCGATGATGTGGGCATTCTGAGCTTCGGGCGGATAGGGACCAAACTCCAACCGGACAAAAGCTGTGAGCTGTGACCACAAGCCGCGCGCCTCAGCCAACTGCCCTTGCTTCACCAGTTCAAAGATGCGCGCCGTCAAACTTGGAAACACGATGGGCGATCCTGATATCCAGCCATCCACACCCGCACATAACGCCTCAAAAGCGCTGGCATCATGTCCGATGAATATAGCGCAGGCATCACCCACGCGTAACTTCAAATCACGAGCCAGGCTCGGGTCGCGTTGCGATATTTTAGCCGCTGCGAGGACGCCTTCGTTCACCAGTTGCACAAACGTTTCCAATCCCAGTTGTACGCCTGTCGTCTGCGGATGATAGATCATGATTGGCTTGGTCACAGCATCGCGCAGGCGGCGGAAATGATCCGCAACGTCCTGCTCAGTCGGCTGCATCAGCCAGGGGACAAGGACCATGAAGCCATCAGCGCCTTCAGCCTCGGCCCAGCGGCTCAGGCGAATCGTGTCGCGCGTGGAATAACAGCCCGTGCCGGCGTATACCGGAATGCGCCCGGCGCTGGCTTCGACACTGATGGACACAATCTGCTGTCGCTCTTCATAGGTAAGACCGACAAACTCGCCACCGCTGCCGCCGGGGCACAAGCCATGCACGCCCGATGCCACGAGCCGCTGAATGTGGCGTCGCGTTGCCGGCACATTAATGCCGTCGTCCGATATCGCCGTTACTGTGGGTGAAAATACGCCTCCGATCATTTCTTTTCCTCCATTAGCTGCTCAAATCACGTGCATGCTCTCACAAAGAACGCATTCTAACAAACGGCTTCTGCGTCCGGCTGGGACTGATCTAGATCACGAGGCGCGATGCTGGACAAAAGTGTGCATGTTTTTATTGCGAAATCCCGATATATGCTAAATAATACCATGCTATGGTATTATTTAGCAATGATCAAGCGTAGTATTTCGCAACGGCTCATGGATGCTTTATCCGACGCGCCTGTTGTCGTGCTACAAGGCGCGCGACAAACAGGCAAATGCACCCTGGCGCAAATGATCAGCCATGCATCTCACCCTTACGAATACCTGACGATGGATAGCCTGTCTGTGCTTGAGGCGGCGCAGACCGATCCACACAGTTTCCTGGTGGGGCTGCGCGGAAAGCGCGTGATTCTGGATGAGATTCAGCGTGTGCCCAGGTTGTTCGTCAGCATCAAGGAGGAAGTGGATCGCGACCGCGCAGCGGGACGCTTCCTGCTGACCGGGTCCGCCAATGCCATGCTGCTGCCACATCTGTCCGATTCTCTGGCAGGACGGGCACAGTTAGTCACGTTATGGCCGCTGGCGCAGCATGAGATCGCGAGTGATGGCAACGACGCTGGCGGTTTCATCGACGCCGCATTTCATGGCGATTTCAAGACGCAGCGCATTCCGTGCAACCGGCAGGATGTCATACGCCGCGCGTTGCTGGGCGGGTATCCCGAAGTAGTCACCCTTGCCGCCTCGGGC
>CAIQQO010000051.1 GCA_903873965.1 uncultured bacterium | reverse complement strand
TTCGGCGGCTCGCTTCTTGCGCGTTTTGTGGGGCTGCTTGCCCTTCTCTTTATGCTTGTTGGCTTTTACCACAAGAGGCGGGCTGCCATCTTTATGCTGTAGCCGCTCAATCTCGACGCGTTGCTTCTCAATGATCCCCGTGAGACTGACAATCTCAGTCTTCAGCGATTCAATCTCTTTCTTCAGCGCGCCTTGAACATCGTTTTCCGTAGTTCGCCTACTGTAGCAGATTTATTCATTTTTACCGCAAGTCTGAACTCTTACCTCACGTTCCCGTTTTTCGCTGGGAAGGATGGATCCAAACTCAACTATTTTTGCTGTGCCATGTGTAGGAGTAAGTGAAATACGCCCAATCCTGCCACTCGGCTTATGTGATTCCATAGTGCTCCCTGTTTTGCATCAAACTTACTTCAACTGATACTAATACTCGGCACTCATCGAGAAAAACTATATTCACTTGCGTTATACGACTTGGCTCCGACGAGCATCACGTAAGAATGTTACTCTGAGCGTATCGGCGCGTCATATAGAAATGTTACGGTAATTGCCCAGGTGGCACCTTGCTTGGTTTGATAGCATCAATGGCTTTATCGATCATTGTTTTAAGCTGCACCAGGTCGAGTTTGTTGTGGATTGCAGTGAGTTTAGCTTTGTATTCATCACATACTTGTGAGGAATCAAGTACACGCTGATAGGGTGTTTTGGGTTCGTCAAAGACACGTCGTACGTGACTCCCCTCGCGTTTCTTGGCTATGAGTTTTGTTACAGGTAGGAAGTGGTTGGTGTATATGCTGCACAAGTCATAGAGTGCATTGAGTAGTCGTACTTGAGCAATCTTGTCGTAGCGGTCATAACCAACGATACGACGCACTACCGACCAGTTCTTCTGCTCGACAAAAGCATTGTCATTCTTGCGTGCGACCCGACCACGAGTGAATGTGAGTTTCTCTTCCACGGCGTAACGCCACAATTCGTCATTGATGAACTCTGACCCGTTATCAGAGTCAATCCCCAACAAGTCAAATGGCAAACGTTGCCGTATGTGTTTGATGGCGGCGAAGACATGCGTCTGTGCCTTGTTTTGCACGGCACGCATCTCCGTCCACCCGGATGACACATCCGTAACATTCAGCGTACAGGCGAAAACACCGCTCGAATTGCCCCCATCGTGCTGGACAAGGTCAATCTCCTCAAACCCAATCCGTTTGTCATCCCAGTCAGCAAATGTGCGTATCGGTATCTTATTCTTCAGTAAGGTTCCTGGCTTCGTCCCACCACGATGCCGCAAAATCGTGCGCGGCTCGTGTCGGCGCATACGATCCACACTTGAAGCACTTATCGTCTGCAAATGCTCATAGCATTCAGCACTAACCGGCAGATGCCCTTGCTTTCGTAACGTTGCCAACTCTGCATCCATCGCAGAGCGTAACCGCTTCGAACTGATGTAATCAAAAAATCCCAGTATGAGCAGGATGGCTCGTTTATCTTCCTCAGTGTATTTTCTCTTTCGCTGGCGCCGTAATGGGGTTGTTGATCTTTTCCACCCTCGGTGTCCCCGTAACAATGCATTTGCATGCTTGCGGTGATACTCACTCGTCGCCACAAGCTCATCCAGGATGCCGGTCCGCTCTTTTTTACTCGCTTTTGCGTAACGTTTGCGGAGCTTTTCGAGATATTCCTGATTTGGTTTTGCTTGGTTCACGTATCTGCTTCCCTCTTTTTGGGTAACATTCTTACGTGACGCCTCCGATCTACTCAGAGTAACATTCTTATATTATGTGACGTATCCCGTTCAGTAACTTTTTTAGTGACGCACCTCGCTCACATCATACGCACGGTTTTCTGAAGTATCATTTGCTCTTGCAGGCGAGGCTGTATCATCATGATTATGCCTTGCTCAGACGTCAGGGAGGGCATGAGATGCAAAGGATCATATGAGCCAGGTCGTAATCGAAAACCCAGTCATCAATTCGCCGTATACCGAGCCAACCTGCCATTTCCGCTTTGGCGACGAAGGGATTACCAATGAGCGCGTGGATGGCCGCCGCTCCAGCTCATACTTTGTACCCATCGCCCGCCCGAAGAAGAAAGGCGCACAACAGTCATTTTACGAGACGGAATGGCTTGAAGAACGCATTCAGGAAAACAAGCTCATCAACGACATTCGCCAGCGTGTTGGACAATGGCGACAGGGCGGCTATCTTGGCGTGACGCCGACGACAGAGCGACTGTTGGCTTACTGGACCAGCCCTGAGCGTGAAAAGAAGCTGTTCTTCTGCCAGATAGAAGCTCTCGAAACGGTCATCTACCTCACTGAGGTTGCGCGCAAGTATGGCGATGCCTGGATTGAAAATTCCCTGCGCGATGCCAACGATACATCCAACCCTGGTCTGCCGCGTATGGCGCTGAAGATGGCAACAGGTTCGGGGAAAACCGTGGTGATGGCTATGCTCATTGCCTGGCATACGCTGAACAAAGTCGCCTCCCCACAGGATGCCCGTTTCTCAAACACCTTTCTCATTGTTGCTCCCGGCATCACTATCCGCGATCGCTTGCGCGTATTATTGCCCAATGACTCGCAAAACTATTACCGCCAGCGCGATATCCTGCCGGCCAGCGAGTTTGCGCAACTGGGGCAGGCCAAAATCGTCATCACCAATTATCACGCTTTTCAGTTGCACGAGAGTTCCGATGGCGCCAGGTTGACCAAGATACTCGCGGGACAGGTCGCCACAGGCGTCAACCAGGAAACGCCCGATCAGATGGTGCGTCGGGTGTGCCGTGAATTAGGCGCAAAGAAGAACATCGTGGTCATCAATGACGAAGCGCATCATTGCTATCGCCGCAAACCTGACGCCGAAGATGAAAAGTTGATCGGCGAGGAGCGCATCGAGGCCAAACAGCGCGATGAAGAGGCGCGTGTGTGGATATCGGGCATCGAGGCCGTCAAAGCCAAACTCGGCGTCAAGACGATTTACGATCTATCCGCGACGCCATTCTTTCTACGTGGTTCCGGATATGCCGAAGGGACGCTCTTTCCCTGGGTTGTGTCTGACTTTTCGTTGATCGACGCCATTGAGGCGGGCATCGTCAAAGTACCGCGTGTACCTGTCGCCGACAATGCGATGACTGGCGAACAGCCTACCTATCGCGACCTGTGGCTGCGTATCCGCGAAAACCTGCCCAGGAAAGGCCGCAAAACCAGCGCCGTTGGCGGTGAACCCCGGCTCCCGGTGGAGTTGCAAGCGGCTTTGCACAGCCTGTACAGCAATTATGAAAAGTACTATCGCCTGTGGGAGCAGAATACCGCAGCGCGTACGAATGCGCCGCCGGTCTTTATCGTCGTCTGCAATAACACCAACGTCTCCAAGCTGGTCTTTGATTACATCGCCGGATGGGAGAAGCCGATTGGCGATCAGACTGTGGTGCAGGCCGGTCAACTGCCTATTTTTCGCAACGATGATGGCAATGGCGCATGGCTGCAACGCCCCAACACGATCCTGGTAGACAGCCAGCAGCTTGAATCGGGCGAGTCGATGAGCGACGACTTCAAGAGTATCGCAGCGCGTGAGATCGATGAGTTCAAGGCCGAATACCGCATCCGCTTCCCCGGTCGCGATGCAGAGAATTTGACGGATGAGGATTTGCTGCGCGAGGTGATGAACACGGTGGGCAAAGCCGGCAAACTGGGCGAACACGTCAAGTGCGTCGTCAGCGTTTCCATGCTCACAGAAGGGTGGGATGCGCAGACTGTTACCCACATCCTGGGCGTGCGCGCATTCGGGACACAATTGCTGTGCGAGCAGGTGGTGGGCCGCGCATTGCGCCGCATGAGTTATGTCGCCAATCAGGATGGATTCTTTGACGCCGAGTATGCCGAAGTGTATGGCGTGCCCTTCTCGTTCATTCCCACATCGGGCAGCAACCCCAACCCGATACCCGGGCCGATGCCAACCCGCGTGCGCGCGCTGGAAAGCCGGCTGAATTGCGAAATCACATTCCCCCGCCTGCTGGGTTATCGCTATGATGTAGCCGGTGAACGACTGAAGGCTACTTTTAGCGCATCGTCGCATCTGGCGCTCTCGACTGCCGATCTGCCAACCGAAACTGAAATGTCGCCGATTGTGGGCACGACCGAAAAGCACTCGCTGGATGACCTGAAGCGTCGCCGCCCGAATGAGGTGGCCTTTCTGATCGCAAAGCTGACGCTGGAGAAATACTTCCGCGACGACGAGGGTAACGAAAAGCTGTGGTTGTTTCCGCAACTGCTGGCGATTGCCAAACGCTGGCTGGCCGAATGCGTCACGCTCAAAGACGACACCTTCCCGCAACTGTTGCTCTTGATTGGCTACGCCAATGACGCAGCGGATCGCATCTACAAGGCCATTGTCGCATCTACGGATGGCACGGCTGCGCTGAAGCCAATCCTGCGCCCGTATGACACGCTTGGGTCCACCCGATACGTCGACTTTGACACCACCCGGAATGTCTATCCCACGCGCGACGACAAGTGCCACATCTCGCATGTCGTGGCCGACACGGATTCGTGGGAACAGAAGATGGCCGCAGTGCTCGAAGACATGCCCGAAGTCGCCCGCTACGTCAAGAACCACAACCTCGGCTTCACGATTCCGTATACGCTGAGCGGCGCGGAACACCAGTACATCCCCGACTTTATCGCCTGTATGGACGATGGTCACGGACGTGATGACCTCTTGAACCTGCTGGTCGAAGTCTCTGGCGAGAAAAGAAAGGACAAGGCCGAGAAAGTGGCGACAGCGCGGGCGCTGTGGGTGCCGGCCGTCAACAACCATGGCGGTTTTGGACGCTGGGCGTTCGTTGAGATCAGCGATCCGTGGGATGCCGAGAATACAATAAGAGCCATGTTAAGCGGCGGGTCGGTGTCCGCGCAGCCGACGCCGTTCAGCAACAAGGAGCAAGCTCATGCGGGTACGTGAAATCATCTTCCGCGACTTTCGAAACTTCCGCGGCGAACAACGCATTTCGTTTGTCGACTCGCTGACCGATCAGGCGCGCCCGATCACGGTCATCGCCGGGACGAATGGCACTGGCAAGACAACGATACTGGATACCATCGAAGCAAGTTTCAGATTAGTAGGATATCAGGGTGACGAAGACTCAAACACGATAGATCAGTATGCGGACAAGGACATAAGCGTGGGTTTTGAGCTTATGCATTCTGATCTACAAGGGTTTGCGGCGCGTAAACCTCAACAGTTTTCGATCACAACGGATCGCAGAAAGTGGGCAGAAAACGGTTGGAGCGAATCCACACTTCGAGCGACGTTGCAGAAGTCAATTGGACAGATGGATACCAAAAAGCGTGAACTTGATGGCGGCTTGATATACCTGCCGCAAGAGCGCCGGCTTGAAACTTTCATTTCAGGCGCGATCCAAGCGCCACCAGAAACACCAAGTTGGATATATCGCTGGGCAGACACGGGTAAATGGTTGGGCAGCCTTGAACAATTCTGGGTCTGGCAGGATTATCTGGATCTGGATCAGCAGCGGCGTAAACGAACCAGTAATGGAAAGGCGAGTGCGCGGTTAAAGTCATTTATCAGCACGATGGAGGATGTTCTTGGAGAAGGGCGCAAGATAAGTGTTGAGGAAGGTGTTGTTCGCGTTACCGCGACGTGGCAGGAAAGCGATGGCAGCGTTCCACTGCTCAAACTGGACCAACTGCCCTCCGGAGAACGCCAGGTGTTGCTGATGTTTGGCGAGCTGGCGCGCCGCCGCCGCCCCGGCGCGAT
>CAIQQO010000050.1 GCA_903873965.1 uncultured bacterium | reverse complement strand
GTTCAGAACACGACTGGCGACCTGGCCACCGTTGTTGCCTACTTTGTGCCCACGGCCGGAAACGCAGCGACCTACACCTTCACCATCGCCGCTGGGGCAGCTTTTGACATCAACATGTATGTTGGTGGTAACGTGTCCAAGTCGGATCCGTTCTGGTCAACTATTGCTGGAGCGGGCGGCAACGTGAACTTCCGCGGTGCCGTGAAATTTGTGTCAGACAAGCCCTTGGTCGGTGTTGGCTTCTTCCAGCAACCTCAGACCAGCCAGAACTATGTGAGCGCCTATGACTTGGTCAGCACCGCTGGCGCTACCAACCGCGTCCTGGGCCCATGGTTCGATCGTGACTGTAATGTCGCCTGTACAGGTTCTGGTAACGTGACTGACTTCAACACGTTCTCAAACCTGGCACTGCTCAATGTTGGAAGCAGCGCAGCGACGATTACGGCGATTAACTTCTACACGCAAACCGGTAGTACGCCATTCGCGACCTACGTGCCAACTCAGACAGTGCCGGCGGGTGGATCACTCTTCGTGAACTCGCGCAGTGGTGGCGACATTCCTCTGGCCAATGCAGTGGGCTTGACTGGCAAGTTCTTAGGAACGATTGAAGTCATAGCCAGCAGTGGCGACCAGATCAAGGGTGTTGTGACTGTCAACTATGGCAGCATCGGCGCGGATGCTTATAACGCATTCAACCGATAGCCTGACAGCTTAGAACGGAAGCCATGCGGAGAAACGGGCCACATTAAAGTGGCCCGTTTCTTACATATCTACCCATGTTTGTTCATGTCATTGTGATAGGCAGTAGCACCGCTCATATCCTGGTGAACTGCATCGAATCATTGCAGGATCAAGGCGTTGACATCCGGCTATCTCTGATTGAAAACATCAATCTATCGACTAATCCAGACTATGACCGACTCCAATCTCTGACTTCTCAACTGGATGTCACATCATGGATCAGGAATACAGCGCCACGGGGATTTTCCGCTAACAACAATGCAGCACTGGCCAACATTACTGAAAAGGCTTCTTTCGTTCTCTTTCTCAACGACGATACTGTAGTACATCCCGGTGCGATCCGCCATATGGCCAGGGTTCTCACGGAAGATCCAGCCATTGGAATGGTGGGGCCAAGAATCGTCGGAACCGATGGTTGCGGGCAAGACAGCGTATTCTTATACCCCCTCGGCAGCCAGGCGCTGCTGCACGCCTTGTTCGGCAAACGTTTTTCCATCGCCAGCGGCCACGCCGATAGTCGCTCCGTCTGGTTGAGCGCCGCATGCCTGATGGTGAGATGGGCCACATTGAAAGAGATTGGTGGCTTCGATGAGAGATTTGACCCCGGCTACGCCGAGGACACCGATTTTTGTTACAGGGCCATAAAGCATGGATGGAAACTCGTTCAGTGCCCGGATGCGGTCGTCACCCATATCGGCGGCATGAGCTTCGGAGCGCAAAGCCCGGCGCGTTATCGACTGAGCTACAGGGGATTATTTCGCTTTGTCGCCAAGTGGGCCTCCACGCCAGGAGAAGTGGCTATTCGAGCAGCATGGGTTGTCGGATCTATTGCACGCATGCTTTTGAGCTTGATGCGCGAACTAGCCCTTGGTCAGCGCACATTTTCAAAGACGCGTTTATATGGCGCTATCCTGCTTGCTGCACTTAGTAGGAACGATGCATGATGGGGACAACTCATACCATTCTTTATATTAACCCCAACAACAGCCTTTATGGTTCAGACGTCAGTTTATTAGCCATCATCCGAAGCCTGGACCAGCGTATATATCGACCCATTGTCGTGCTGCCGTGTGATCTGCCCTATCCTGGAATACTTGAAGCTCAACTGGATTCACTCGGAGTGAAAACCTACCATATTCGAATGGGGGTGCTGCGTGGCCGATATTTGAATCCAATAGGATTGCTGCGCACTTTTTTTGATCTAATCAGTGCCCTATTTACCCTGGCGCATATTATCAGATCAGAAAGCGTAGACGTCGTTCACAGCAATACCCTTTCCGTATTATGTGGCGCGATTGCCTGTGCGTTTTGCCGCAAAAAACACATCTGGCAGGTACAAGAGTTCATAGTGCGTCCTAAAGTTTTATACCACTTTATGTCCTGGTTTGTGCCAAGAATATCAGCTCGGGTTGTCACTATATCGCATAGTCTGATGGATCATCTGAAGCCAGAACCACAGTATCTACGCAAATACAGCGTCATATATAACGGAATTGACGTAGCGCTGTTTTCAACCAATCCTGAGCCAGGGATTCCGGTCAGGCAAGCGTGGGGAGTTAGGGGTGATCAGGTTCTTATTGGCATGCTGGGGCGCGTCAGCGCCAACAAAGGGCAACGCCTGTTCATCGATGTCGCGGCCAGGATCGCCAAAATGTACCCACAGGCACGTTTTGCAATTGTCGGTGATGTCTTTCCGGGATTTGAGTCCATACTTGTTGACCTGAAAGAGCGCTGTACACAATATGGATTGGATCAAGTCGTAACCTGGAGCCCATTCAGAACCGACGCGTATGCCGTCATGCAGGCACTGGATATCTATATCATGCCGTCTGCCATACCAGAAGGATTGGGACTGGTTGTGCTTGAGGCGATGGCCTCTGGAAAACCCGTCGTCGGCAATGCACGCGGTGGATATACGGAAGCCATTGAGCAGGGCAGGAGTGGCATCCTGGTTGAACCAGACAATCCAGAGAAAATGGCTACCGCCATAGGCCAGCTAATCGACAGCCCAGAGGAGCGAACTCGGATTGGTAAGCATGCGCGAGAGCGTGTGATGTCGGCATTCAACCTCACGACGATGGTTTCAGCGTGGCTGGAAATCTATACCTCGCTTCTGGCATCATAGCTTCACCCCGAGAGATAGCCGTAATGCAGCATCAACGGCCAGGCCATCAGCATGACCCTTGCTCGGCTGGCGCGTGACATTTTCGTCTTCCATTCGTCATCGGCGCGTAATGTGATATTGCCAGTCTTGTGACGATTCACGTTGCCACTGATCGTATGATGCGGTCCTAATCGCACTTCGTGTTCGTTCACGAATGCTTTACTGGTCAAAGGCCACATCAGGAAGCGGTCATGGATCATTTGTATCGTATCAGACGGCCGCGCAATAAAGTCCTCGTAGCGTAAACGCAGATACCCACCCTCAACGCGCCAGAGCAGCCATTCTGCCGCCAGGTTTTGCACGCTCCACGTGATGGCGCTTTTCTCCAGCGCCTGAGGTGGTTGAGGCAACCGCACTCCGGGCATTTGCGGTGATTCTGTCCGCCGGAACGAGAATGCCACGGCGCGGGCATCACGCAATAAATGAATAGCCGTCACCTTATAGTCATCAAACTGGCGCAGCAGAACTCCATGGCTGGGGATGCGCGACGAGTCCACAATCACCTGACACTTCGTCACAGTGCTGATGGCGCGATATAGACTGTGCATCACATCGAAATATTCTTTGGCGTCACCGGACAGCGCCTGTGTTCCACGACTCTGGCGCCCCAGCAACAAAGCGGGCAGCGATCTTGTCCGTCCCACATTCTCACGCTGCTGGCGCATACGATCAAAATTGATCTTGCGGATATCGCCAAACGCCTGGTGGAATATTTCGCTCCAGACCGGACAATCCAGCAGCCGGGTGCCACAACCACATTGCCTGTCAACCAGGGTTACAGGATCCCATATACGCAGAAGTTCGCCTGCGGAAAATAGTCCTGCCGATTCACTTAGCAGGTTCGCAATCAGGGTACCACCCGTGCGTCCTGCTCCGGCCAGAAATACAATCTGCCCCTTTCGATCGTTCATTGCTGTTGCTTGACTGTACTGCATGAATAGACGTGATTCTAACCTGTGTCAGGCTGCAGACGATAACAGCTGCAACCTACCGCCTGTTAAAATGGTGAGAATCAGACAGAGTTCTCGGAATTCATCCCTGCATGAGTAATAACAGCGTACTACCCATCGTCAGCGAGTCGGAGTCGCTCCGTGGTCATCGTCCACGACTACGGTTTTCGTGCGTGGTCGATAACGATATCACCTTCAAGCAACAGGCTGTTCGCTGGATCTGGTCGCTTATCAACAGCGGCAACGCTACCGGCAGTGACATTGTCGTCCATGCCATTGACTCGCAGACGGATCAGGCGTTTCTGGAAATCCTAAAGCGGTACGGGGTTCACATTCAGCATATCGAGCGCTTCGGGAGTGGAGTACAAGCCTATTGCAACAAACTGATGCAATTGAGCTCCCCGATATTGCGTGACTGCGATTGTATTGTCCTGTGTGATACCGACCTGGCTTTTGTTGCTGACATCAGAGATCGGGTTCATCCCGCAACCATCAGCGCAAGAATCGTTGACGGCGCCAATCCGTCCATCACGTCGCTCAGGCAACTCTACGCCGTTAGCGGACTACGAGCAGCTGCTAAAGAAACCACCACCGGCTTTACCCGAGAGCCGACGTTTGAACTCAATTGCAATGGCGGTCTATATATCATGGCGCCACATTGGCTGGACCAACTTGCGCCGGCGTGGATCCACTGGTCACGCTTTGTTCTTGCCCAGACCAGCCTGCCTCTAGATCAACGTAAACATGCCGACCAGATTGGATTCTGCTTTGCCATGCTGGAACTTGGATTGTCTTTCGAGCCGCTATCTGTCGATTGGAACTTTCCAACCCATCTGCCCGGAAAAATGTACAAGAGCATGCACTTCCCCGATGTCAAAGTGCTACACTATCATAGAAACATGACGATAGATGGGCAACTGCAGCCCACGGGCGCCAGCAGCATCGACCACGCTATTGACAGCGTCAATACTCTTTTTCAAAAAGAAAACTCAACCCTTTTAGCGACTGTCCCGACAGCCAGAGACATCATGGGTGCACCGTTTGCCGGCACGCCACGCACAAAGAGAAAATCAATTACTATGCACTTAAGATATCGCCTGCACACTCTGTTGGAACGATTCAAACGACGCCGTTACCTGACGTCCGAGCAGATATTGGCCAATGGCATGACGATTTGTCCTTATCCGGAGTTATTCACACAGTTGCTGGATCTCTCTGTTAAGGAACTAGGCTTCTACCCACAAACCGCCGGCCGAACCATCGAATACCCGTGGGTGGCGCAGAAAGCTGGCGATGTCCATGGATTGAATATCCTGGATGTTGGCGCAGGGGTCAACGTACTGCCATTGTGGTTCGCATCGCACGGAGCCAGGGTTCATACCATCGATAACCATCCCATGGTGCGCTCTTCTCAGAACAAACCCAGCTGGAATGAATGGGGGTTTCTCGATTATGCATTACTCGCTCCGGAGATTAAATCGTATCATTCTGACATCGCAGATACGGACTTCCCGTGCTCTTTCGATCTGATTTACTCTGTAAGTGTAATTGAGCATATCCCATATGGCCGCCGCCGTGTAATCATTAAGCGTCTCGCTCAAATGACGCGCCCTGCAGGGAAACTGATCCTCACGCTGGATCTGATACCGGAATCGCGTAACTTATGGAACCTATCGAGTAGTGAAACCGTAGATCCGGCTGACCTGCATGGGAGTATCGATACCGTGGCTTCTGAATTATCCGAAGCTGGCTTCCATGTGGACGAGTGTAACGTGTCCACCCGAATCCCAGGCAGCCGCTGCGATCTTGGTTTTATCGTGGCGGTAATGAATCGCAGCAGCATATAACCGACATTAGTTGATATGATCAAATCAGATTCAGATATCATCACCGTAGTCTCCGGACTGCCACGCTCTGGTACATCACTCATGATGCACATGCTAAAAGCCGGCGGTCTGCAGCCATTGGTAGACGACATTCGGCAGGCCGACGAAGACAATCCAAACGGTTATTTCGAATTTGAAAAGGTAAAGAAACTGGTTGAGGACAACTCATGGCTGGATGCAGCTTCCGGGAAATGCGTCAAGATCATCTCCGCATT